>WHTB01000083.1 GCA_009379735.1 Propionibacteriales bacterium | reverse complement strand
GGCTGGTCAACTCGAACGGTGACCCGCCGGCCGGGAGGTCGACCGCGGGTAGTTGCGGTGGCACCCGGAACCACAGGTCGGCGGCGAGCCGGCCACCGAGCCTGGGTGCGACGACCTCGGCGAGCCGGAAGGCCGCCCGCAACCCGGTTCGTTGGACACGAACGATCGTGCTTTTTTTGACTGCTGAGAGTGCCATGTCATCGTCCTTCGGGGGATCGGACCGGTCAGCCGGGGCCGCGCGCCGCGGCCACCAGGGAGTCGAACGCGCGCCGCGTACGATCTGCTGCGCGCGGGTCGTGCAACAGCCGGCTCGCGTGATGATGGACCAGCATGACGCCGTGCTCTTCGTAGGCGAACTGCTCGACGTCGAGGTCGTCGCGGAACTCACCCTCCGACACGGCGGTGCCGGCGACGGTGGCGAGCAGCTCGAGCCAGTCGAGCTCGGAGCGGACGAGCGCGTCGCGCAGGGCACCCGGCTGGTCGTCGAGCTCAACGGACGCGGCCACGAAAATACAACCCCCGTTGAGAACGTCGTCGGCCCACCCGAGCCAGCCGTCGAAGGTCCGTCGCACCCGGGCGATGCCGCGAGGGGCAGACAGCGCCGGCCTGATCACGACGTCGGTGAAGCGCTCCCGCGTGCGCTCCAGCACCTGCAGCTGCAGCTGCTCCTTGGACCTGAAGTGCGCGAACAGCCCGCTCTTGCTCATCTCGGTCGTCTCGGCGAGCTGGCCGATGCTCAGACCGCCGAGGCCGACGAGCGACGCCGTCTGCATCGCCTCGTCGAGAATCGCCGACCGCGTCACCTCACCCTTGCGCACGCCAGAACAATAGCACGGTCGTGCTTTTACTGGCAGGAGGTTAGCGTCGGCGACCGATCCCGAACATGCCGCGGACGATCTCGCGCGCCATCGTGCGGCCGGCGTTGCGCATGAAGTCCTTGACCGGCGCCGAGCCGAGGACATCCTTGACCACGGAGTCGTCGTCCTTCGACACCGTGGTGCGCGGCGGGGTGCTCCGCTTGCCACCCTTCGCAGCCGGCTCCCCAGCCTCCTTCTCGGCCGCCGCGGCGCCGGCCTCCAGCTTGGCGGCCAGCTTCTCCTTCGCCGACTCGCGGTCGACCGCCTCGCCGTACTTCGCGGCCAGCGGGGAGCCCTTCACGATCTCCTGCTGGGCTTCGTCCGGCGCCGGCGCCATCAGCGACTCAGGCGCCCGCATCCGGGTCCACGCCACCGGGGTCGGCGCGCCGCGCTCGTCCATCACAGTGATGACGGCCTCGCCGATGCCGAGCTTGGTCAGCACCTCGGCCAGGTCGTACGCCGAGTGCGGGAACGTGGACACGGTCGCCTTCAACGCCTTCGCGTCGTCGGGGGTGTGCGCCCGCAGCTGATGTTGCACGCGTGAGCCGAGCTGTGCGAGTACGTCGGCCGGCACGTCCTTCGGCGTCTGCGTCACGAAGAACACACCGACACCCTTGGACCTGATCAGCCGCACGGTCTGCGCGATCGTGTCGAGGAACGCCTCGGACGCGTCGTCGAACAGCAGGTGCGCCTCGTCGAAGAAGAACACCAGCTTCGGCTTGTCGACGTCGCCGACCTCCGGCAGGTCGTGGAACAGGTCCGCCAGCAGCCACATCAGGAACGTCGAGAAGACCGTCGGCCGGTCCTGCAGGTTGGGCAGCTCGAGCAGGGACACGACTCCGCGCCCGTCGTCGGTCACCCGGAGCAGGTCGGCCGACTCGAACTCCGGCTCGCCGAAGAACGCGTCGGCACCCTGGTCGGAGAACGCGATCAGCTCGCGCAGGATGACCCCGACCGTCGACGACGACAGGCCGCCGAGGTCCTTGAGCTCGCCCTTGCCTTCGTCGCTGGTGAGGAACTGCAGCACCGCACGCAGGTCGGCCAGATCGAGCAGCGGGAGTCCTGCCTTGTCGGCGAAGTGGAAGACCAGGCCGAGCGACGACTCCTGGGTGGCGTTGAGGTCGAGGACCTTGGCGAGCAGGGTCGGACCGAACGACGACATAGTGGCGCGCAACGGGACGCCGTTGCCCTGTCCGCCGAGCGCGTACAGGTCGACCGGGAAGCCCTTCGGCTGCCAGTCCTGACCGATGCTCTCGGCGCGGGCTTTCAGCTTGTCGCTGGGCTCTCCCGGCACCGCGAGGCCGGACAGGTCGCCCTTGATGTCGGCCGCGAAGACCGGCACACCGTTGGTGGAGAGCTGCTCGGCGAGCAGCTGCAGGGTCTTCGTCTTGCCGGTGCCGGTCGCGCCGGCGACCAGGCCGTGGCGGTTGAGCATCGCCAGCGGGATCCGTACCGGTGCGTCGGCGACGACGGTGTCGCCGTCGGCCGCGTCGACCAGGGCGCCCATCTCGAGCGCCGCACCCTCGAACGCGTAGCCGTCGCGCACCTGCGCGGTGGTGTCGGACCCCTCAGCCATCACAGTTCCTCCGTGGTAGACGAGCGCACGCTCGACAGCCTCTACGAACGACTGCTGCTGCGTCTAGTCTCCGGGTCCCGGCGGCGCCTCACCCCCTAAACTCTGCGTGTGATCTTCAAGCGTGTCGGCCAAGGACAGCCCTACCCCGAGCACGGGCTGCAGCAGCGGCAATGGGCTGAACTGCCGCCGCGGCAGGTCCGACTCGATGATCTCGTCACCACCAAGGACACCCTCGACCTGGCGACCCTCCTCGACGAGGACTCGACCTTCTACGGTGACCTGTTCGCCCATGTCGTCCAGTGGAAGGGCGACCTCTACCTCGAAGACGGCCTGCATCGAGCCCTGCGCGCCGCCCTCCAGCAGCGCCACGTGCTGCACGCCCGCGTCCACGTCGTACGCGGATAACGAGCTGGGTGCGCGGGGAGGACGATTGCCGTGGTCAGCCACCTCCGCACGACCGTCACCATGCTCGTGCTCCTCACGATCGTGGCGGCCGGTGCCTGGTACGGCTGGAACGGCCTGCAGGGCGACTCGGCGGGAGCGGGTTCTTCCGATGACCCTGAGTCCGCCTGCGAGACGCCCGCGCCGGTGGTCACCCGCGCCGGCAGCGTCACGGTCAGCGTCTACAACGGCGGCGCCCCGAGCGGCACCGGTGGTCGGGTGATGGCGGTGCTGACCCGGCGCGGGTTCCAGCGGGGCGCGGTCGAGGTCGTCCCCGACGGCTCGACCGTGGAGGGCACCGAGATCTGGACCCGTACCCCTGGCTCGGCTCGCGTCAAGCTCGTGCGTCAGCACTTCGAGGACAGCACGGTGGTCGCGAAGAAGGGTCCCGGCCCCGGAGTCAACGTGGTCTTGGGCAAGGACTACGGCGGGACGAAGCCAGGGCCGCGCGAGCTCACTGTGCAGCCCGAGCCGACCTGCTGACCGGTCAGCCCCGCTCCCCGGTGATCCACCCGGCGAGCCGGCCCGAACGGCCGACCGCGCGCAGCCGCTGCTCGGTCTTCTCGCGCTGCTTGCGCGGGGTGACGACGAGCAGGTCGTCGCCGGTGCGCAGCACCGTACGCAGCTCCGGCACCAGGCTGCTGCCCTGCCGAACGACCAGGGCGAGCGACGTCCCGGGCGGCAGCCGCAGCTCGCGTACCTCGACGCCGTGCAGCCGCGACCCGTTCGGGATCCGGACCTGGAGCAGGTCGGCATGCAGGCGGTCGAGCGGCGCCACCTCCACCTCGACGTCGCGGGCCGCGCCGACCGTCGACACCCCCAGGGCCCTGGCCACCCAGGGCAACGTCGGGGCCTGCACCAGGGTGTAGACGACGGTCATCACGAAGACCAGGTTGAAGAGGTCGTCGGACTCGCCCACCTGCTCGGCCAGCGGAATCGTCGCCAGCACGATCGGCACCGCCCCGCGCAGCCCGGCCCAGCCCAAGAACGCCTGCTGTCGCCACGGCAGCCGGTCCGTCACCGCACACACCGCCACCGACAGCGGCCGCGCGACGAAGGTAAGCACCGCGCCGGCAGCGAGCCCGGCCCACAGATGCCACATCGTGAACGTGCCGGGGCTGGCCAGCAGGCCGAGCATCACGAACAGCCCGATCTGGGCGAGCCAGGCGAGGCCCTCGGCGAACGACCTGGTCGCGAGCCGGTGCGGGAGCTCGGAGTTGCCGAGGATCAGGGCGCCGATGTAGACGGCGGCGAAGCCGCTCAGGTGCAGAGCCGCCGCGCCGCCGTACGCGAAGACGGTGAAGGCGAGGACGGTGATCGGGTAGAGGCCGGACGACGGCAGTGCCACCCGTCGCAGCACCCAGGCGCCGCCGAAGCCGACGACCAGCCCGACCGCGACGCCGCCGGCCAGCTCGAGAGCAGCGATGCCGACCAGGGTCAGCGGGCCGTGATCGTCGACGACACCGGTGCTGATCAGCGTGACCAGCAAGACCGTGGGTGCGTCGTTGAGCCCCGACTCCGCCTCGAGTACGCCGGTGAGGCGCCGGGGCAGCGGCACAACCCGCAGCACGCTGAACACTGCGGCGGCGTCGGTGGGCGCGGTCACCGCGCCGAGCAGGATGGACAGCTGCCACGAGAGCCCGAGGGCGTAGTGCGCGAACACCGCGAGGAGGCAGGTGCTGACGCCGATGCCGACCGTGGCCAGGATGCCGCCGAGCCGCATCGAGCCGCGCACCTCGCGCCAGCTGGTGGTGAGGCCGCCCTCGGCCAGGATCATCACCAGCGCCCCGAAGCCGAGGGCGTGAGCCAAGGCGGCGTCGTCGAACCGGACCCCCGCCGCGCTCTCGCCGAGCGCCACCCCGATCAGCAGGTAGACCAGCAGGCTGGGGAGACCGGCGCGCACCGACAGACGCACCGCGAGGATCGCTGCCAGCAGAACGGCCGTGCCCACCAGGAGGTACGTGTCGAGCTGCTCTACATCCACCGGCCCGTACCCTCGCTATCGACAGGTCAGGATCCTATCTGGTGCGAACAGGGGCGAACGGATGATCTCGGGCGGGGAGATCGCGTGACCGGCCCGCGGTTGGCCCGCCGGCTGGGGACCTTCGACGCCGTCGTGGTCGGGCTGGGTGCGATGGTCGGTGCCGGCGTCTTCGCGGCTTTCGCGCCGGCCGCCGCCGCGGCCGGTGGCTGGCTGCTCGTCGCGTTGGCGATCGCGGCCGTGGTCGCCTACTGCAACGCCACGTCATCGGCGCGGCTCGCCGCCCTCTACCCGGAGTCGGGCGGCACCTATGTCTACGGCCGGCGCCGGCTCGGTGACTTCTGGGGGTATCTGGCCGGCTGGGGTTTCGTCGTCGGCAAGACCGCGTCGTGCGCCGCGATGGCGTTGACCTTCGGGGCGTACGTCGTGCCCGCGCACGCCCGGCCGCTCGCGGTCGGGGCCGTCGTGGCGCTGACCGCGCTCAACCTGCTCGGCGTGCACAAGTCGGCGCTGGCGACCCGGGTGATCGTCGGGTTCTCGCTGGCCGTGCTCGCGGCCGTCGCCGGGGCGGCTCTCCTCGGCGGCCAGGTCGACGGAGGCGGGTTCGGCGGTGGGCCCGCGGGGTCGGTCTGGGGCGTGCTGCAAGCCGCCGGCCTGCTGTTCTTCGCGTTCGCCGGGTACGCCCGGATCGCCACCCTCGGCGAGGAGGTGAAGAACCCCGCTCGGACCATCCCGCGGGCGATCCCGATCGCGTTGACGATCACCCTGGTGGTGTACGCCGCGGTCGCGGTCGCCACGCTGTCTGCCCTCGGCCCGGCCGGGTTGGCGAGCTCCAGTGCTCCGCTCGCCGACGCGGTGACCGCCGCGGGCGCCGGCTGGTTGACGCCGGTCGTACGCGTCGGCGCGGCCGCCGCCGCGCTCGGCGCCTTGCTGGCGCTCGTCCTCGGGGTCTCGCGCACCGTGCTCGCGATGGCCCGCGACCGGCACCTGCCCGCGCTGCTCGACGTCGTCCACCCCGTGCGGCAGGTCCCGCACCGGGCCGAGCTGGTCGTCGGTGCCGCCGTCGTCGTCCTGGTGCTGGTCGCCGACCTGCGCGGCGCGATCGGCTTCTCGTCGTTCGGCGTCCTCGTCTACTACGCGATCGCGAACGCGTCAGCCCGCACCCTGCGGCGCGACGAGGGCGCGCCTCCCCGCGCCGTACCCCTGCTCGGCCTGACGGGTTGCCTGGTGCTGGCCGCGACGCTGCCGACCGAGTCCGTCCTGAGCGGGCTTGCCATGCTCGCCGTCGGCGCCCTCCTCTGGCTGGTCAACGCGAGACGGCGGCCGCGTCGTACCACCGCGCCACGCTGAGCCGCTTTACGGATCGGCACTACTCGCCGATGCTGTCCGCAGACACTCGACCAGTTCGGAGGGGGATGGCAGACGTGACGGACGTCGTAGGAGCATGGGAGAGCATCGAGGGCGACGTACTCCTGCCGGGCGCTGCGGGGTACGACGAGGCGCGCACGGTGTGGAACGCGATGGTGGACCGGCGGCCCCGGATGATCGTCCGCTGCCGGAGCGCGGCCGACGTCGCCGCCGCCGTCCGGGCCGCCCGCGCCGACGGTCTCGAGGTCGGTGTGCGCTGCGGCGGACACGGCATCCTCGGCAAGGCGGTGCCCGACGACGGCCTGATGATCGACCTGAGGCCGATGGGCGACGTGCGCGTCGACCCGCAGCGGCGACGCGCCTGGGTGCAGGGCGGCGCGATGCTCGGCGCGCTCGACCTGGCGGCACAGCAGCACGGGCTGGCGACGACCGCCGGCAACGTGTCGCACACCGGAGTCGGGGGCCTGACGCTCGGCGGCGGCATGGGATGGCTGGCCCGTCAGCTGGGGCTCTCGTGCGACAACGTGGTGGCGTTCGAGATGGTGACCGCGGAGGGCAGCCTGGTCCGCGCCAGCGACGACGAGAACCCCGACCTGTACTGGGGGCTTCGTGGCGGCGGTGGGAACTTCGGGGTGGTCACCGAGTTCGAGTTCCGGCTGCACCCGGTCGGCACCCAGGCCCTCGTCGCCGAGTTCTTCTACCCGGTCGACGACGCTCTCCCCGTCCTGCGTGGGTGGCGTGACCTCGCCGCACAGGCACCCCGAGAGGCGACGTTCACCGCCTGGGTCGGCGACGCCGGGCCGTCACCGACCCTGCCGCCCGAGCTGCAGGGCACCGTGCTGGCCAACGTCGGCTTCGTGTGGGTGGGTGACATCGCAGCCGGCCGCCGACTCGTGCCGATGCTCCGAGAGCTCGGGACGCCGGCCGCGGAACGGGTCGTCGAGCCGTCGTACGTCGACCTCCAGCAGATGGACGACACCCGGGAGGAGCACGCGCTGCGCCGGTACTGGAAGGCCAACTACTTCCGCGAGCTGCCCGACGAGGCCCTCCAGCTGTTCCTGCTCCGCGGGACCGCGGACGGACACGGCGACGGGCTCCCGGCCGCGAGCCTCCAGGCGTACGGCGGAGCGATCGCCGACGTGCCCGAGGACGACACGGCGTTCAGCCATCGCACGACGAAGTTCGAATGCATCGCCGCGGCGCGGTGGACCGACGCGGCCGAGGACGACGCCCGGATGGCGGCCGCCCGCACGTACTCCGCCACCCTCGAGCCGTTCGCGAGCGGCGCGTACGTCAACGCCCTCGGCGACGAGGGACAGGCCGGTGTGCGTCGGGCGTACTCCCCGGACAAGCTGGCCCGGCTGACCGCACTCAAGGACACCTACGACCCGGACAACGTCTTCCATCTCAACCAGAACATCCCGCCCAGCACGTCCTAGATGTCGCCGGCCGGCCGATCCTCACTGCCTTGTCACGTCGGCGGGGTTTCGTCGGTCATTGCTGTGACACGACGTGACGGAGGAGTGTGACCGATGGACGAGGGCGAGTTCCTGGCGGAGCAGTTCGAGGCACACCGCAGCCATTTGCGGGCGGTGGCCTACCGGATGCTGGGCTCACTGAGCGAGGCGGACGACGCCGTCCAGGAAGCCTGGCTCCGGCTCCACCGCGCCGACACCAGCGACGTCGAGAACATGGGGGGATGGCTGACGACGGTGGTCGCCCGGGTGTCCCTCAACCTGCTGCGTTCGCGCACGTCGCGGCGCGAGGTACCCCTGGACGTGCACGTACCCGACCCGCTGATCAGCAGCGCGGACGGGATCGACCCCGAGCAGCAGGCCCTGCTGGCCGACTCGGTCGGCCTGGCCCTGCTCGTGGTCATGGAGACCCTGCCTCCGGCCGAGCGTCTCGCCTTCGTGTTGCACGACATGTTCGCCGTTCCCTTCGACGACATCGCCTCGATCGTGGACCGCACTCCGGCCGCGGCCCGGCAGCTAGCGAGCCGGGCACGCCGGCGGGTGCAGGGAGCTGCCCCGGTCCCCGACGCCGACCTCGCCCGTCAACGTGAGGTCGTCGACGCGTTCCTCGCAGCCGCACGCGACGGCGACTTCGACGCGCTGCTCGCCGTGCTCGACCCGGACGTCGTTCTCCGCGCCGACTTCGGCGCTCTTCCCGGGGCGGCATCGACCATTCTCCGTGGCGCTGCGGAGGTGGCCGAGCGGGCGCTCAGCTTCGCCCGGATCGCCCGGCACGGACAACCAGCGCTGGTGAACGGAGCCGCGGGAGTCGTCACGGCTCCCCAGGGAAAGCCGTTGTCGGTGATGGGCTTCACGGTCACCGGAGGGCGGATCGTCGAGATCGACGTACTCGCCGACCCCGAACGCCTCCGCCACCTCGACCTGACGGTCCTCGACGACTGACCTCGCCGGCGTCAAGGAGCCAACCGGGCCCAGCTGCGCTGGTCTCCCCAGATCGAGCCGTGGCCGACGTACTCGCTGAGCAGACCCAGGAGCTCGACGTCGCCCCTGCCGTTGAGCTCGTCGGAGGCGATCCGGCGCGCGGCCCCGGCCAGCAGGTCGGCGACCTGGACCCGTGGGTCGGATCGTGAGTCGACCAGCCTGACGCCGGCCAGTCGACCTGTCCGGGGCGTGGCGCCGATCTCCTGCAGGTGCGCGATGCGCTCGGCGGTGAGCGCGTGCTGCACATCGTGAATGATCGACACGGGCCGTCCACCCTCGCCCCAGTGGCCGACGGCATGGACGATGGCGGGGAACAGCGGGTTCCGCAGCGGATCCATCCTGGCGGTGTCGAGCAGCTGCGCCAGCAGGGAGTCCCCGTCCGCCTCGGCGTGCGACAGCCGGGCCATGATGTCGCCGACCCGGCCGTCGGCGCCGCCGAGACGCAGCCCGTCAACCAGCCGAAAGAACGTACCGGCCGACGTCATCACGTCGGCGGCGCTCTTGGCGCGCATCAGGTCGTTGAACGCCGCCAGGAACGCCGACCACGGTTCGTGGCCGAACGTACCCGGTCCCTGCTGGTACAGGTGCGCAGCCATGGCCTCCACGGAGTCAGTCGACCCGCCGACGAGCAGGTCGACGACTCCGCCCACGACGAAGAACGCCTTCTCGGTCAGGTGCACATGAGCGTGCCCGGGCAGCGGCCCCGTCGGCCCGAGCAGCCAGCAGAGCGCAGCGCGGTTCCGCTCGCGGAGCACGACGCTGGCCTTGTACTCCTGCGCCGGAGAACGGGTCCGGGCGCGAAGCTCTCGGATGCAGTCCGATGCCACGTCGGCGTCCACGCACACGCTCGCGTGCGCGAACACGTCCGTACTGCCGCCGACGAGCTTCTCGCCTTCCGACCCGGACTCGTCGCAGGCTACCTCCAGGGGCTCACCCGTCAGCCCAGCTCACCCCGCACGGTGGGAACCCCCTTCACTCGTGATGGGGGTTGTCGAGGTCGTCGCCGCGCTCACGGATCTGGTCGGCCGGCGCCGTACTCGTGGTCCACAACGTCCCGTCGGCGGCCGCCTCCAGGACCGACGCGGCAGCGACCTGCGCGGTCTTGGTGATGTAGCCGTTGGACTTGGCCTCGATGCCGCCACGCATCTCGAACAGTACGGACGCCGAGCCGAGCAACCCGTAGGCGTTACGGGCGATACCCGGGGTGGAGGTGCTGGGATACCGGGTGATGTTGGCGTAGCCGTACTGGTCCAGCGCGGTCAGCATCTTCGAGACCGCGCGCTTGGACAGGGTGATGGTCTCGGCGAACTCGTCCGAGATGCCCATCTCCGCCGCCTCGTCGAGCGCGTTCGGCCACATGGTCGACCCGGTGATCAGGCCGCCGTCGTCGTCGACGAAGGACCCCTGGTGGTGGAAGTCGACCACCAGCTCGGGCTGGCGCTCGTCCCAGAGCAGCCGCATCGCGATCGACTCCGGCACCGGGTTGTCGTTGTCGTCACCTTCCCGGTAGGGGTGGTCGAAGGCGTTAGCGGTGTACGAGTGGTAGCGGTTGATGTCGTAGCCCCGGCCTACCTCGTAGAACGGGTCACACGGCTCCGCGGTGCAGCTCGGGTCGTAGTTCTGTCGCCACGGTGTCGTGTCGCCCGACGTGTCGAAGACGTCGGCGTCGAACCCGTCGACGTTGACCCGCGGGACGATCGTCACGGACAGCTTCTCGCGCATCTCGCGGGCCTTCGCCGAGCTCCCGCTGAGCCCCTTGACGACCTCGATCATCGCCTCGCTGACGACGTACTCGTTGCCGTGCTGGTTGGCGATCAGCATCACCGAGGTCGGCCCGTCCCCGATGCTGACGACCGGAATCTCCCGCCCGGTGTTCGACGTGAGCGGAGCTGGGCTGAGGTCGAACGTGCCCTTGGCGTGGCCCTCGATGTTCTCGAGCGTGCTCCACAGCTGTTCATAGCTGCGGATGGCCGCGATGTTCGAGTCGTTCTCGCCGGGCCAGGGACCGTTCGGTTGGCTCTGCGGGTCAGCCACCGCGGGCGCGACCAGCGCCAGCGGGATCAACGTGACCGCAGCAGTAAGTGCGAACAATTGGCGTTTCATGGGTGCGCCTCCAGGAATCCCCGAGGATGAAACTGCTCAATGAACGGTGCGCGTCCAAAACTAATCCAGATCCCCTCGCGCGTCGATGGGCCCCGTCCGATCCGAACACGCCTGCCTTTGCGTGCCCGACGTCGTGCTGTCGACCGCGCCGGAGTGCGTGTGTCGTGACGCTGTGTCGAGCAATGTTCTCGTTCCCGCCACAGTCCGCGCGAACGAGCCCAACGTGGTGCGGTCCTGGGCTCGGGAGTGTGGACCGTCTGGGTCGAGGTCGCGACCACGGCTGCGGACGTCTCGATCACCCTCGACGACTGGCACCACCGCGTCCTGGTCATCTCGAGGTGACAGACCGCGGTGGGAGTTGGCGCCACCAGGCTGCACTTCACCCACGGAACCGACACTCTCGGCCGGGAGTCGGGGCCAAATGTCGGTCCGGTGGGTGAAGTGGTCAGGGCCGCCGCGGCGACGGGCGGGCGCCGGGCCGCAGTCATCAGGAAGGAGAACACCATGATCAGCAACGTCTCGAAGGTCTACCTTTCGGTCGACGACCAGGACCTGCTCCTGGTGCTGACGCGGCGCCTGCCGGACGAGCAACGGCGCACAGTGCCTGACCATCTGCCGCACTCCAACGTGTTCTTCAACTGCGCCGACATCGAAGCCACCTACGTCGAGCTCACCGAGCGCGGCGTGACGTCCCCCTGCCGCCGTCGCGGCAGCACTTCACCCACCGAACCGACATTATTGACGTATATCGGGGCCCAGAATGTCGGTCCCAGGGGTGAAGTGGTCAGCAGCGGGGCGGTGACCGCCGGGTTCCTCGTTGACTGGCATCTAGACGCGGCGACCACCGATGTCGTACGCGACGTTGATCGTCTCGTCGGCAGCGGGGTTCGGACGCCATCCTCCGCTGAAGCTGTCGCCGCTCCACTGCCCGGTGAAGGTAGCGTCCATTGGACCGTAGGACACCGTGATGGTCAGGGTGTCGCCGTCGATCGACCAAGTGTACGGCAGGGCCATCGGCGACATGTTGGAATACACCGTCGACGGGAAAGTTCCGCTCTCCGCGTCGTAGCCGATCACCTCAAGGCTGTCGATCTGGGCGAACCCGGCGAAGTCCATCGTCACGTGCTGTTCCAGGAAGAAGCCGCCCGGCAGCCATCGGAACGTCGTCTCGCCCTTGATGGTCTTCTCGTCGGAGCCGACCAGGCTGCCTTCCATGCTCCACGAGCCGACGAATCGGTCGAGTTGCTTCAGAGCCGGATCTGGGGTCGTCTCCGCGGCTTCGTCGGTGTCCGTCATGAGTTCTCCTCTTGGATGTCGAGCCTACGGTCGGGATCTGTCGGAGTCTTGCAGTCGGGTCGATTGCGACCAACGTCTTTTCAGGCCTAGGAGGCTTGGCGTGGGCTGCGACGCGGTCAACGCAGCTCGGCCAGCTTGCGCTCGACGACGGATCGCTCCCGGTCGTTGCCGCAGCGCTCCACGGCGAGCTGCAGCGCCGATGATGGCACCCATCTCGTCGTTGACGTACGACATGTGCCATGTCTCCGGCGCCTCGACGACGCCGTCGAGAGCGATGAAGAAGTTGCTGCTGATCCTGCCCATGATGGTGGGTCCTCTCGGTTCCGGTCTTGGTGCCTGGTCCCGTCCGGGCCCTCACACACAGGTCGAACGGCACAACGCCGGATCGACGCCGCGCCGAAGGAGGTTCGCTCAACGTTCCGACCCGGTCTCAGGGGTGGCTCGGCAGGCGTGGGTGGCCGTGACTCCGTCACAATGGAGCCCGATGTCCGCTCCCGACCTGACGTTCTTGGTGATTGCCGGGGTTCTCGCGGGAGTGATCGGCACGGCCGGGGGGATCACCTCGCTGGTCTCCTATCCGGCTCTCCTCGCGGTGGGGGTCTCGACCTTCGACGCCAATGTCGCCAACCTGGTCGCGTCGCTTGCTTGCTGGCCGGCGTCGGCCCTGGCATCTCGACTCGAGCTCCGCGAGGTGCGGGCGGTCCTTCCAGCGGGCTTGGTGGCTGCCGCGCTCGGCGGTGCCGCCGGAACCGGCGCCCTGCTGCTGACACCTGCGGTCGTCTTTGATCACGTCGTGCCGATACTGGTCGCCACCGGCGCGATGGTGCTGTTGATCCAGCCGCGACTCACCGCGTGGAGCGAACGGCGCGGTGGACACGGCCGCCTGGTTGGGGCGCTCGTCGTGGGAGCGATCTCGGTGTACAGCGGCTACTTCGGCGCCGGGTCAGGAGTCATGCTGCTCGCCGCGACCCTGGTGCTGATGAACCCGCGCGTGCCTGAGGCCAACGCGTGCAAGAACATGTTCCTGGGCGCGTCGGCGACGACCTCGGCGTTCATCCTGGTCGCGGTGGCGAGCCCGCCATGGTCGGCGGTGGCACCGCTGGCCGTTGGACTCTTCCTGGGCAGCATTATCGGCCCCGTGGTCGCGCGGACCCTGCCCGCGAGGTTCATCCGCTGGGCCGTCGCCGTTCTCGGGTTCGCGCTCGCTGCCGAGCTGCTGCTCGGCGGCGCCTTCTGACCGACCACGTGGAACCTTGCACGATCGGCTCGACACGATGGGGCAGGCCCTACTGACCTGGTCCCCGGCGTTCAGGACTCGCGTCTGGCCGGCCGGGCCCAGTGTCGCTGGACTGCCATACCCTTCGGCCATGACGTGGGAGGGACAACGAGACGACTACCTCGACTCACTGGCGTGGGTCGCATCGCTGATGCACGCCACGGAAAGAGCGCAACGTGAACTGCCCACTCCGTGCGCAGAGTTCACCGTCCGACTGTTGATGGGGCATCTGGTCGGCACAGCCCACCGGGGCCTAGGCACCGCACAGGGTACGTCCACACGGCACATCTCCCACGTGGTCACTGACGTAGCAGACGATGACCTAGCCACCACTTACTCCTCACTGACGCAACAGATCGAGGCGGCATGGGCGTCCCGGCAAGGCGATGACGAGGTCACTGCCCCGTGGGGTGTCTGCAGCGCTCACGCCGCGGCACATGGCTTCACGGTGGAGACAGTTACCCACGGGTGGGACCTGGCCGTGGCCACAGGCCAACCTGCTCACCTGGAGGCGGTGGCTCAACGGTGTCTTGACACCGCCGGACCGCAGATCGTGCCCGAGCGCCTCCGCGGCGTCATGTACGACTCACCCCGTACGACCCAAGAGGATTCAGCGACCGCGCGCCTCGCCCACCTCCTGGGTCACCGACGCCGTTGACGCCTCGCACCGTCATGAGAAGTGGTGTGTCGATGGCGCGTCGTCACCGCAATGAAACGCACCGGAAGCCGCACGTCGAGCGATACGAACACCCACGCCTTCACACCGCCTGCAGCAGATCCCAGCGGTTTCCTGCGATGTCGAGGAACACGGCTACGCGGCCGTACGGTTCGGTGCGCGGGGCGGTGATGAACTCCACGCCCGCCTCCTGCATGTGCTGGTAGCTGGCGTCGAAATCGTCGACCTGGAGAAAGAAGCCCACCCGGCCGGCGACCTGCGTGCCGACCACCTCCGCCTGCCGGGCTCCGTCCGCACGCGCGAGCAGCACAGCGGTCTGCGCGCCGGGAGGACGAACGACGACCCACCGCTTCGGCTGCCCGTTGTTCGTGAGCGACGATGAGTCCTCGACCAGCTCGAAGCCCAGTGCCTCGACGACGAACTCGATGGCAGGGTCATAGTCGTCCACGATGATCACGATCAGCTGAAGGTGCGCCACCACCACATTCTGGCTCAGGGCGTGACGACGGTTTCCTGCTGGCTCACAGAACAATCCTCATCTGGGACGATCTTGCGAGCCGGAGCCGGCACGAATGGGCAATACGCGGCAGCCCGGGTGAACTCG
>WHTB01000108.1 GCA_009379735.1 Propionibacteriales bacterium | reverse complement strand
CTAGAGGCTCCGGCAACCCTCCTGCACGGCACGGACCCGCGCCGTCAGCGCGGTCGTGTGACCAGCGCGACCAGGTCGTCGTACTCCGGCGGGCTGTCGTCCAGGTCGTTGGTCACGATCTGCTTCGTGTCGCCGTCGGCGTAGGTGATGGTCGTGGAGTACTGCATCAGGTCACAGCACTCGCCCCGCTCGACGTGGCTGCCGGCGTACCCCCGGACAACGTCCCCGCCGGCCAGGTCGACGATCTGGTCGATCTCCGCCGCGGTGAGCTGCGTGGGCGGGTCGTCGACGACCATCGTGTACGTCTCCCGGACGCCGCGGAGCCCACCGCTCACCGTCACGACGACCTTCGTTGCCACCGGGTCGGCGCTCGGCTCGTCGCCGGACGCGCCCGATCCGGCCTCGGGCGAGCCGCAACCGACCACGAGCAGGCAACCGGCGAGCATGGCGACGACGAACCTCATGCAGCTCAGACGCAGCGCCGCGGGCACCGGTTGCACACCGCAGCGGTCAAGCCTCGGCATCGGCACCAACCTGTACCTGGTCATGCTTCAGTTGGTGGGCTTTCGCGGCCCGCACGCTCGTGAGCATTGCCCAGCCGATCGGGACCAGCGCCAGGACGATGACGGCGTCCGCGGTCAGCGCCAGCACGTCGATCCGGGCTGGGCGTGCGGACACGAACATGATGCCGCTGGCGATGAACAGGGCGCTCGACCAGCGGGCTGCCGTCCGGGTGCGCCACAACATGATCCCGGTGAGCACGAATGTGAGGGGGACGAACAAGCCCCACGGCAGGAACGCGAATATGCCCACGGCGTCGGCGCCCTCCAGGTTCGTTTCCAAGAAGTCGTTTCCGAAGGCGCCGAGGTTCAGAGCCTGGATGTTGAAGGCGACCCCGCCTCCGGCGAACGCCATTAAGGCGACCGCAGTGAGGATCGGGGCGATTCGCGGTGCCGAGGGCTCCAACAGGCGGAGGATCCCGACGAACGCGATGGCAAAGGCGAAGCAGGACCATACGCCGATGGTCCCGCCGAGAACTCCGTCGTTGATGCCGCCGCCCACACTGAGGTACGCGGCTGTGCTCGCCAGCAGCAACAGCGGGGCAACGATGATCGCCAACCGTAGACGCGGGCCGCCATCGGGTCGAGCGTGGTGGTGCTGTTCATGTGTTCTCCTCGGGCAAGATAGCTGTGTTTCTCAGCGTCTTCGGCCGCGCTGGGTGTCCACCAGCGTGCGACCTCCCGGATCGGGGGTGTGGCTGGCCGTACCCCGACGGTTCGGCTGAGCCGATTCCCCCCGGACGCCACGACGTCGATACTCGAATCTGTGGACGTTCGGGCACGGCTATCCGGCAGTGCGATGACGGCTGTGGCGGTGTCCGGCACCGTCATCGTTGTGGTCGCCTTCGTGTCGATGCTGCTGCGGCATCGTCCGCTCGAGGCGTACTACGGGCTCTTCCTGTTCCACAACGGACCATCTGCGGTCGTGCTGCTGTGGATGAGCCGCATTGTGCTGCGTCGCAGTCCACGGCACGGCGCCGGGTTGGTCCTGCTGGCGATCGGCGTCGTCGGTGTGACCCATGTCGTCGTGGCCGCGCTCGCCGACACCCAGTTGGTCGCTGCCGGTGTTGAGGCACCGCTGACACAAGCCGACGCGGACGGGTTGGTGCCGGCCGACCTGCCACTGAGCGCCTCCATCCCGCTGTGGGTGATGGGGTGGTTATGGGTGCCGGCGCCGGTACTCGCGGTCACGATGCTGCTGCTCGTCTTCCCCGACGGTCACCTGCCCAGCCCCCGGTGGCGGCCGGTGGTGGCGACGGCCGCGGCCGGGGCTCTGCTGCTCATCGTCGCGTTCGGCATCGACGGCTGGCCCTCGGCGGCCTGGACCACCGAGGACACACCGGTGGTGGTGCTGGCGCTGATGGCCGCCGGGGGGCTTGCGGTCGCGGGGGCGGCGCTGGCCAGCACTATCGCGTTGGCGAGCAGGTGGCGACATTCAGACGCCACCCAGCGGCAGCAGTTCCGTACAGTCGGCGTCGCGGCAGTCGGCTTCGCCGTCGTCAGCATCGCCACCTACCCCTGGCAGCCGGTCTGGATCCCGGCTGTGCTCGTCACGTTCAACGCACTGATCGTCGTGTACGCGGTGGCGGTTGCCCGCTACCGTCTCCACGACCTCGAGCCGATGCTCGGCCGTGGCGCGGTCGCCGCGATCCTGTCCGTCCTCGTCGCCGCCGTCTATCTGCTGATCGTCGTCGGTGCCGGTGGCGCGGTCGGTCGTGGCGTCGACAATGTGCTCCTGCAGCTGGTGGCGGTCGGGGTCGTGGCCCTGCTCATCGAGCCCGCGCGGCGGAAGACGCGCCAGTTGGTGGACCGGCTGCTGTACGGCCGCGAAGCCAACCGCACAGAGGTGCTGTCCACGCTGGCCGCCCGCGCCAGTACGTCGGCCACTGCCGAGGACATGCTCGGCGAGGTCACCGCGCTGATGGTCCGAAGCACCGGGGCGGCACGCGCCGAGGCCTGGCTCGACATCGACTCGGTGACACGGCTGGCCGCCGCGGCCGGCACCAGCGACGAAGCCGAGCCGACACTGCAGGTGACGGTGGACAACCAGGGCGAGCGGTTCGGCGAGCTACGTCTCTACGCGCGGGCAGCGGTCGATCTCGTATCCGACGCGCCGCAGCTCCTCGATGACGTCGCCCATGCACTCGGGGTGGTGCTACGCAACGACCGGCTGACCGCACAGTTGCGTACCCAGCTCGACGAGCTACAGGCGTCGAGGCAACGTCTGGTCGAGGCACACGACCGGGCGCGGCGAAGCCTGGAGCGAGACATCCACGACGGCGCCCAAGCACGCCTTATCTCGCTGCGGCTGCGACTCGGCGCGCTCCGCGCACGTGCCGACGTTGCGAGGGACCCTCGGCTGGCCGGGGACCTCGACGCGCTCGGACGGGAGGTCGACACCGCTGTCCGGTCGCTACGCAACCTCGCCCGTGGACTGCACCCGCCGATCCTCGAGCAGGCCGGACTTCCAGCCGCGCTGCGGGCACATGTGCGTGACCTTCCGATACCTGTCGCAGTGACCGCACGCGGGATAGGTCGGTACCAGCGTGCGGTGGAAGGGGCCGCCTACTTCTCCTGCCTAGAGGCCGTCCAGAACGCCGTCCGCCACAGCGAGGCAACGTGCATCACGGTCGAACTCAACGGCGACGCCGCTGTGCTGCGCTTCTGTGTCCGCGACGACGGTACGGGGTTCGACTCCAGCCAGTCCCTCAGTGGCACCGGGCTGACCAATATCGACGATCGGATGTCCGCTCTCGGCGGCCAGACCCACATCGACTCGGCACCAGGCAGGGGAACCCGGATCACCGGCAAGATCCCCGCTCAACCGCTCAACGCGGAGAGGTAGACCAGCACAGCCCTGACCCGACGATGCACGTCGGCATCGTCTGGGTCGAGATCAAGCTTCGCGAGCACCGACGTGATGTGCTTCTCCACCGCCCGCTCGGTCACCACCAGCGAGTCGGCTACCGCCGCGTTGGACTGACCCGTCGCGACCAGCTCGAGCACTTGCGTCTCCCGCGGAGTCAGCCGAGACAACGGCGAGGCCGCCTGCCTAGTGCGCGCATGCACGAGTGCTTCGACGACCAACGGATCGAGGACCGACCCGCCGGCCACCACAGCCTCGATGGCGTGCCGGAGCTGAGTCAGATCGCCCACTCGCTCCTTGAGCAGATAGGCCCGCCCCGATGCGACAGGATCGAACAGTCGTAAGGCCCACTCCGGCTCGACATACTGCGATAACACCACAACACCCACGTCAGGATGCGTCAGTGCCAGCACCTCCGCGGCCTGGATCCCCTCGTCCCGGTCACCGGGTGGCATCCGGACGTCAGTCACCACCACATCAGGAACATGCTCGTTCACCGCCAGGAGGAGATCAGGCAAGCTCGAGACACTGGCAACGAGGTCGACGTCGTCCTGCGTGGCCAGCAGCGACCGCAATCCCTCACGGATCAGATAACTGTCCTCAGCCGCGACCACTCTTGTCCGCATGACGGGAACCGGTTCCTCATCTTGTAGCGGGGCAGGACCCGCGCACTCGAACTGACACTAGAGGGTGCCGACCCAGTTGCGCAGGAGCTGCGCACCGGCGTCGCCCGACTTCTCGGGGTGGAACTGCGTCGCGGTCAGCGGGCCGTTCTCGACCGCGCTGACGAAGCGGTCGCCGCCGTACGACGTCCACGACACCGTCGGCTCACGGAACGGTCGCGGTACCTCGAGGTTCCAGGACCGGGCGGCGTACGAGTGCACGAAGTAGAACCGCTGCTCGGCCACGCCGGCGAAGAGCGTCGACCCCGGCCCGGCGTCGACGGTGTTCCATCCCATGTGCGGGAGCACGTCGGCCCGGATCCGGTCGACCGCGCCGGGCCACTCCCCGCAGCCCTCGGTCTCGATGCCGTGCTCCCGTCCGGTGGCGAACAGGATCTGCATGCCCACGCAGATACCGAGTACGGGGCGGTTCCCGGCCAGCCGGCGGCCGATCAGCTCGTCACCCTTGACCGACCGCAGACCGTTCATGCACGCCTCGAACGCGCCGACGCCCGGCACCACGAGCCCGTCGGCGTCGAGCGCGGCACGGTAGTCGGCGCTGACACAGACGTCCGCACCCGTATGGGCCAGGGCGCGCTCGGCCGACCGCAGGTTGCCCGACCCATAGTCGAGCACGACGACCTTCGCGTGCCGGGTCACGAGGGGGCCGGCATCACGGCGTACGCACCCCACACCAGCGCGATCGCGACCACCAGCAGCACGGCCGCGAGCCACCGCCGCTGGCGAAACGTCGCGATCGCACCGCCGACCAACAGCCCGGCGAGGGCCATCAGGACCAGCGTCACCGCGGGCCCATCACAGCGTGCCCTTGGTGCTCGGCACGTCGGTCTCCCGCGGGTCGAGGGCGACGGCGGTACGCAGCGCGCGGGCCACCGCTTTGAACTGCGCCTCCACGACGTGGTGCGGGTCGCGGCCGGACAGCACCCGTACGTGCAGCCCGATGGCGGCCGTGTGCGCCAGCGTCTCGAACACGTGCTGCGTCAGCGATCCGACGTAGCTGCCACCGATCACGGCGTACACCTGGCCCTCGGACTCACCGGTGTGCGAGCAGTACGGGCGACCGGACACGTCGACCGCGCACTGCACCAGCGCCTCGTCGAGCGGCACCAGCGAGTCACCGAACCGGGTGATCCCACGCTTGTCGCCGAGTGCCTCGCGCAGCGCCTGACCGAGCACGATCGCGGTGTCCTCGACGGTGTGGTGGGCGTCGACATGGACATCGCCCTCGGCCTGCACGGTCAGGTCGAACAGCGCGTGCTTGGCCAATGACCCGAGCATGTGGTCGTAGAAACCGACCCCGGTGGAGATCTCGGAGCGGCCGGACCCGTCGAGGTCGAGCTCGACCAGGATCTTCGACTCCTTGGTCTCCCGCTCGATGCGTGCGGTCCTGCTCATCGTGGTGACACCTCCAGCTGCGTCAGCGCGTCGCGGAACGCGGTCATCTCGTCGGGCGTGCCGATCGACACCCGAAGCCAGCCGTCAGGCCCTACCTCACGGATCAGCACACCGTGGTCGAGCAGACCCTGCCATACCGCGTGCCGGTCGGCGAACCGGCCGAACAGCACGAAGTTGGCGTCGGAGTCGACGGCCTCGAAGGCCTGTGCTCGCAGCCACTCGACCGTGCGGTCACGCTCGGCCCGCAGCTCGTCCACCCGGGCGAGCAGCTCCGCGGAGTGCCGCAGGGCCGCCAGCGCAACCGCCTGGGTCACCGCGGACAGGTGGTACGGCAACCGGACGACCCGCAACGCGTCGACGACGGCGGCGTCCGCGGCGACGTACCCGAGTCGCGCCCCGGCCAGCGCGAACGCCTTTGACATCGTGCGGGTGACCAGCAGCCGTGGTTGCTCCGGCAGCAGAGACAACGCACTCGGCGTACCCGAGCGGCGGAACTCGCCGTACGCCTCGTCCACCACCACGACTCCGGGGGCGGCCGCGCAGATCGCGCTCACCACCTCGAGCGGCAACGCGGTGCCGGTCGGGTTGTTGGGCGAGGCGAGGAGTACGACGCTCGGCTGGTGCTCCTTGACCTGGGTGGCGGCGACGTCGGGGTCGATGGTGAAGTCGTCGCGGCGGTCGCCGGTGACCCAGGTGGTCTCGGTGTCGCGGGCGTACTCCGGATACATCGAGTACGTCGGCGCGAACGACATCGCCGCCCGGCCGTGTCCGCCGAACGCCTGCAGGATCTGCTGCATCACCTCGTTGGAGCCGTTGGCCGCCCAGACCTGGTCGCCACCCAACCCGTGGCCGAGGTAGCCGGCCAGCGCGGCGCGCAGCTCGGTCACCTCCCGGTCGGGGTAGCGGTTGAGACCCGAAGCAACATCGGCGACCGACGCGGCGATGTCGTCGACCACGGTTTTGCTTGGCCCGTATGGGTTTTCGTTGACGTTGAGCCGTACCGCCACGTCGATCTGTGGTGCGCCGTACGGCGTCCTGCCGCGCAGCGCGTCACGCAGCGGCAGGTCGCCAATCACCTGGTCGGGCACGTCAGATGTCCCCAGGAGATGTCTCGGTACGTGCCCGCACCGCCGCCCCGTGGGCGGGCAGGTCCTCCGCGGCCGCCAGCGTCATCACGTGACGCGCGACGTCGCGCAGTGCCTGCTCGGAGTAGTCGACGACGTGGACAGTCTTGAGGAACGACCGCACCGACAGACCGGACGAGTGACACGCGCACCCGGCCGTCGGCAGCACGTGGTTGGAACCGGCGCAGTAGTCACCGAGGGACACCGGCGCGAACGGACCGACGAAGATCGCCCCGGCGTTGCGGACCCGGCCGGCGCGCTCGCCGGCGTCGACGGTCTGGATCGACAGGTGCTCCGCGGCGTACGCGTCGACGACCTGCTGTCCCTGCTCGAGGTCGCGGACCAAGACGATGGCCGACTGCTGTCCGTCGAGTGCCGTGGTGATCCGCTCGACGTGCTTGGTGGCGGCGAGCTGGATCGCCAGCTCGGTCTCGACCTGCTCGGCCAGCGGCTCGCTCGGCGTCACCAGCATGCTGGCGGCCAGCGGATCGTGCTCGGCCTGGCTGATCAGGTCGGCGGCGACGTGCGAGGGGTCGGCGCTGTCGTCGGCAAGCACGGCGATCTCGGTCGGCCCGGCCTCGGCGTCGATGCCCACCCGGCCCTTGAGCAGCCGCTTCGCGGCGACGACGTAGATGTTGCCGGGGCCGATGACGAGGTCGACCGGTGCACACTCCCCCGCGTCCTCGGTGAACCCGTACGCGAAGGCGGCGATCGCCTGGGCCCCGCCGGCGGCGTAGACCTCGTCGACTCCGAGCAGCGCACAGGCCGCCAGGATCGTGGGGTGCGGCAGGCCGCCGTACTCCCGCTGCGGCGGGCTCGCCAACGCGATCGAGCCGACGCCGGCGACCTGCGCGGGCACGACGTTCATCACCACGCTGGACACCAGCGGGGCGAGCCCGCCCGGCACATACAGGCCGACGCGGTCGACGGGGACCTGCCGTTGGCTGACCACTCCGCCGGGCACGACCTCGGTGACGACGTCGCGGCCCCTCTCCTCGGTCGCCGTGCGGCGCAGCCGGTCGACGGACTCCTCCAGCCCGGCGCGCACGTCCGGGTCGACCGCGGCCAGCGCCTCCTGGAGGGCCGTCGCCGGGACCCGGATGTCGGTGACCTCGACCCGGTCGAGCTCGTGGGCATACCGGCGTAGCGCGTCCGCGCCGTTGTCCCGCACGTCGTCGCAGATCGGGCGCACCGTCTGCAACGCGGCCTCGACGTCGAACGGCGCCCGCGGGACCACGCCGCGGTACGCGGAACGGCCACCCGGGTCGGCGCTCGGCGCGGCCTTGTCGCGCAGGTCGATACGGCGGATCACGCCCCCATCGTAGGCGGGCGGGCGGCCGTGACTCACAAGGTGTCGAGGGCTGAGCAGGTGGGCGGTAGCGTGACGAGCGTGGCCCAAGGACTGCCGATCTTCCCGCTCGGAGCGGTGTTGTTCCCCGGCGTCTCCATGCCACTGCACATCTTCGAGGACCGTTACCGGTCACTCATCTCGACCCTGCTCGAGGCGGACGGCGAGGGCGAGCGGGCGTTCGGCATCGTCGCGATCCGGGAGGGCTACGAGGTCGGCACCCGCGGCGTGCAGTCGGTGCAACGGGTCGGCTGCGAGGCTCGGCTGGTGTCGGTCGACCCGCTCGAGGACGGCCGCTACGACATCGAGGTGATCGGGGGCCGGCGGCTACGGGTGGACGCGCTCGACCCGTCGGGCGACTATCTCGTCGGCGAGGTGGCCTGGCTCGACGAGCCGGCCGGCGACGACGCCGAGAAGGCAGCGCGCCGGGCGCAGGCGACCTTCGCGAAGTACCGTGCCGAGCTCAGCGAGCTGCGCGGCGACGACGTGCTCACCGGCACTCTCCCGGTCGAGCCGTCGGCGCTGTCGTACAGCCTCGCCGCCACCTGTCTGCTCACCCTGCAGGAACGGCAGAACCTGCTCGAGGTCGAGGATGCGGCCAGCCGGCTGCGGCTCATCGGCGGGCTGCTCCGGCAGGAGATGCAGGCCATGAGAGCCGTGCCGTCCCTACCGGCCACCGAGGTGTCGCGCACCAGCTGGTCACCCAACTGACTCGCGCCCGGCTGCCGGCGCCGCCACCAGGCGGGCTACTTGACGGTGAGCCGGAGGGTGGTCTCGGCGCTCCCGTCCTTGATGGTGCCCGAGACACCGAACGCCTCCAGCGGCTTCAGGTTCTCGATCACCGGTCCGCCGCCGGCCCCACCCAGCGACTGCTCCAGCACCGGCTCGAGGGCGTCGAAGTCGACGTACATCACCGTCTGCGCCTTGCTCGCGTCCTTCACCGCCCGGGTGAACTTGTCGGTGTCGCCCAGGTCACCGCCTTCGGCGAGCGTCTTGGCGTAGTCCCTGTTGCTGGCGACCACGACGCCGCCGTCGATCTCCTCCTGGGCGAGCTCGAGCGGGACACCGCCCTTCGTCGCCAGGGTCTGGACCGTCTCGACGAGGGCGGCGAAGTCGTCCGCGTCGGTCTGGACCCGGGCACCGAGCCGCAGCGCCGTCGGGTCGCCGCTCTGCATCAGGTCGGTCAGACCCTCGGCGTCGAGACCGAGGGCGAAGTTCTGGCCGAGCAGGGTCTTGAGGTCGTCGGGCAGCGTCAGACCGGTCTCCGCCTCGACCTGCTCCAGCAACACTTCCGGGTCCTGGCCGTTGCCGACCATCTCGAGGATGTTGTCCCACTGCTTGTCGACGTGGCGGTCGCCGTCGGCGACGGCGATCGCGAGGGCCGTGCTGTCCGGCAGGTCGACGGCTGCCGTGCCGGCGTCCTCGAGCACCTGGTAGCCGTCACCGTTGACGACGGCGGCGACCTCGGCGTAGTCCTCGTCGAACCGGAACGCCACCGCCCCGCTGCGGTAGGACTGCTGCACGGCCTTCTCGAGCTGCTCGGTCACCTTGGCGCCGTCGGCGGCCATCGACGGGTCCAGCGCCCCCATGCCGGCAAGATCGCCGAACGCGTCCATCAGGCCCTGCCCGTCGAACCACACCGACGCCACACCCTGCTCGCCGAGCTGGTCCATGTCGGCCGTGAACGTCTTGTCGTCGGCCAGCGGCTGCTTCTCCGCCGCCTTCGCGTAGCCGTCGGCAAGGTCCTGCGTCTCGGCGACGATGAGGTACTCGTTGAAGTACGCCCAGCCGGCATCCTTCGCGGCGGACTCGCCCTCCGCCTTCTCGCCACAGGCGATGAGGTCCTTGATGCCCTTCTTCGCTGCGTTCTCGTCCTTGACTTGGATGGCGACGGCGACGCCGGGTTGCTGCTCGCCGTCGGTCGGGGAGAAGACACCGACGCCGAGCCGCTCACCGAGCCACGGGTCGACGTCGTCCTTGAAGTCGAGGTCACAGCCGCTGGTCTCCTTGACCGCGTCGAACATCGCCTCGCGTACGTCGTCGCGCGGGTCATCGATCCCGGTCGCGTCCTCGAAGCCGGGGAACTTGTCCAGGAAACGCAGCGCCTCGAGCTTCTGGCTCGCCGACGGGTCGACGTCGATGCGTGCATAGGCGAGCACGTCGGACGGCAGCGCGTCGTGCGGCTGCGTACCACCGCCGGACAGTGCGTTGTAGACGGCGAACGCGCCGAGCGGGAGCCCGACGGCTGCGACGACGCCGGCGACCACGCCGATGACCAGGCCGGTCCGACGTTTCGGCTGCGCCGGCTCGTACCCCTGCTGCACGTAGTCCTGCGGTGGTTGCTGGCCTCCGGAGTCGCCCCGTGCAGGGCCTGAGCCAGGAGGTGTGGTGCTCGACATCGGGTGCTCCCCCATTGACGCGACAAAGAACGGTTTTGCGACGAATCTAACCCACCGAGGGGGCACTCGTGGACTGTTCTGGGACAGGAGTCAGCATCGATACGACCACCATCAGCCCGGCCACCGCGGCAATCGGCCACACCAGGTAGAAACCGGTCGCCTCCACGCTCAGCGGCGACGTCAGGACATCGCCGACGGAGGCGCTCGCCGACTGGTCCATCAGGTCGGCCGGGCCCAGCCACCGCCCGGTCCGCAGCGCGACGAAGCAGGCGACCGCGCCGCCGGCCAGGACCGAGAGCAAGGTGACCAGTCCGCGGGTACGGAACAGTGCCGCGCACGCCAGCCCGCCGACCAAACCCCCCACGAGGGCACCGGAGAAGAACACCACCTCGACGCCGAAGGCCTCGCCGAGGCCCTCCTCCCCCTGGACCACCGAGGTCGACCCCGCGGGACCCTGCGGGTTGGCCACGACCTGGTAGGTCGGCGGGTCGGTGAGGAGCCACCACACCACGCCGGCCGCCAGGCCCACCAAGGCGAACACCGCCACCGTGGTCGCCAACGTGCGGACCGCGTCCGGCCAGCTGATCGGGGGCTCCGTCGCCGAGTACGTCGGCGGCGGCTGCTCGGGATGTGGTTGCACGAGGAGGAATCCTAGGTGAGGGTGGCGCGATGAGCCGATCCAAGGCGGCCTCCACGGGTACGCCGGCGACCACGGCGCTCGGTCGGGCCGGCGTCGACTACACCGCGCACACGTACGAGCACGACCCGGCCGCGGCGTCGTACGGCCTCGAGGCCGCCGCCGCGCTCGGTGTCGAGCCGGAGCGGGTCTTCAAGACGCTGCTGGTGAGCCTCGACGACGGCTCCCTCGCCGTCGGGATCGTGCCGGTGGACCAGTCGCTCGACCTCAAGGCGGTCGCGGCGGCACTGGGCGCCAAGAAAGTCGCGATGGCCGACCCGGCCGTCGCCGAGCGGGTCACCGGGTACGTGCGGGGCGGGATCAGCCCGCTCGGGCAGCGCCGGCGGCTGCAGACCGTACTCGACGCGTCGGCGCAGCGGCACGTGACGGTGCTGGTGTCCGGCGGTCGGCGTGGCTTCGACGTGGAGCTGTCGCCCACCGACCTGACCCGGCTCACCGCCGCCGCGTACGCACCGATCGCGCGGTCGGGGTGACCGGCCGAGACGCTGGACCGGGACGGGTGGCGGGCGATGACCCCGACCGGCTGGCCCGGCTGGCCGACGCCTGGGACGGGGCGGCGCTGGAGTACGAGCGGTACTTCGTCCCGCGCTTCGCGCCGTGGGTGGAGGCCGCCGTGCAGGCCGTCGCCGAGTCGATGCCGCCGTCCGGCCCCATCCTGGTGCCGTGCTGCGGCACGTTCCCGGAGCTGCCAGGGCTGGTAGCCGCCCACCCCGATCGTGAGATCGTCGGCATCGACCTTTCCGCCGGCATGGTGCGCCTGGCCCGCGAGCGGGCGGCGAGCTGGCCGACGGTCCGGGTCGTGGAAGGAGACGCCGCGACCCTCGACCCCCAGTGGTCGAGCGCGTGCGCCGGTGTGGTCTCGGTGTTCGGGCTCCAGCAGCTTCCCGATCCCGTGGTCGCCTTGGGTGAGTGGGTCGCCGCCCTCTGCCCTGGTGGTCGCCTCTCGGTGATCTACTGGCCGAGCGTGGTCGAGGAGGACGGGCCGTTCGCGCTCCTGGACCGCGTTCTCGCCGACCACCGGCCGCCGGCCGACGACTCCTGGGAGGGCCGCATCGGTGACGCGGTGATCGCCGCGGGAGGCACCATCGAGCGGGACGACCATCCGTCCTTCCGCATGGACCATCCCGATGCTGAGACCTTCTGGACGGCGATGACGAGCGGCGGGCCGCTCCGCGCCATGGCCAACGCCCGCGGGGATACGTTCATGCAGGCGCGACGTCAGGAGTTCCTCGAGCTGGCTCCGTCCGGCCCGTGGCGTCATCAGCCGCGGGCACGGTGGATCCTCGCCCGTCGATAGGCGCTGCGTCGGGTCCGACACCCCGCGACCTCGCCCACGTTGTCGGTCCAACCCCCGCGCCGACCCCCTGCGACGTCACTGACAACTCGGCTGACTCCGCAACCGCTCGCCGGTCGTGACGCGCGCTGGCTACATCGCTGATGCGGCACTTCCGGCGCGAGCGGCTGTTCGCAGTTCCTCGAAGTAGTCGCGGGCCCGCGGGTCCTTCTTGCCAGTCACCTCCGCAACCTCGGCGGCGAGCTCGTTACTGACCATGAGCAAGGAGGGAAGTGACTTCCGTGGGCCGTGAAGTGCGATCTGACCATGCTCGACTGCCGCATCGACGTCCCCAGCGCGCGCCGCTACCACGCCCATT
>WHTB01000113.1 GCA_009379735.1 Propionibacteriales bacterium | reverse complement strand
GATGCCGCCCGCGGCACGCTCGGGACCGTACGCAATGCCGTGCTGCTGCTCGACCTGCTCACCGACGGGCCGGCGTACCAGCAGCTGACCGACCTCGCCGACCGCTCCGGGCTGTCGGTGCCGACCGTGCACCGGCTGCTGCGCTCGCTGGTGCTGGCCGACCTGGTCGAGCAGGACGCCCGGTCCTCCCGCTACAGCCTCGGCCCGGAGGTGACCCGGCTGTCGCACCGCTACCTGGCCCGGCTGCCGATCCTCGGCGCGCTGTCGCCGTACCTCGTGTCGTTGCGCGACAGCCTGCAGTCGACCATCCATGTCGCGGTGCTGGTACGCGCGACCGTCGTGTACGTCGACCGGGTCGACGGCGCGGACGGCGGGCCGTACCGCGACAGCCACCGGGTGGCCGCGGCTCTGTCCACAGCCTCCGGCCGGCTGCTGGCGGCCCGGGCGGCCGACGACGTCTGGAAGCAGGCCGTCGCCGCCGCCGAGTCCGATGTCGACGACGCCACCCGGCAGAGCTGGGCCGGCGCGACCCACCTGGTGTCGCCGCCCCTTGGCCTCGGCACGCCGGGGGAGGTGGCGGTGCCGGTGATCGACGCCGCGGGTCGCCCGGTCGCCGCACTCGCCGCCGCGCTCTCGGCCCCGGACGACGAGACCGCGGCCGCGCAGACCGCGGCGCACCTGGCCCGCGCGGCGGTCGCCGCAGGACGGACGCTCGGGCATGGCTGACGACCTGGCACGCTGGCGGCACGTCGCGGGCGGGCTGGTCTGGGCGACGCCGTACACCGAGCTGTATCGCCCCGACCCGCCGTACGACGCCTGGTTCGTCGGCGGCCGGATCAACCTGTCGACGAACTGTCTCGACCGGCATCTCGACACCCGCGCAGACCGTCCGGCGGTGCTCTGGGAGGGCGAGCCGGGGGACCGCGTGTCGCTCAGCTACCGGGAGTTGCACCAACAGGTCGAGCGGCTGGCCGCCGCCCTGCGGGCGATGGGCGTGGGCGTCGGTGACCGGGTCGCGCTGCACCTCGGGTGGCTGCCCGAGACGGTGGTCGCGATGCTGGCCTGCGCGCGGATCGGTGCGGTCTACACCGTGATCCCGGTGCCGCTGCCGGTGGAGGCGCTGGCGCTGCGGCTCGCCGATTTCGCACCGCGGATCCTCTTCACCCAGGACGGCGGGTGGCGCCACGGCGCGATCCTGCCGCTGAAGGCGCGCGCCGACGAGGCGCTGGAGGCGACGTCCGGCGTGCAGCACACCGTGGTGGTGCGGCGCACCGGCGTCCAGGTGGGGTGGTTCGAGGGGGACCGCTGGTACGACGAGGTGGTGGCCGCCGCCGACCCGGCCGCTGGCGACGCCGAACCGCTGCCGGCAGCCGCTCCGCTGTGCGCCGTACACCTCGCCAACCGGGGTGGCCGGCCGGTCGCCGTCGTGCACCGCACCGCCAACCTGATGGCGTCCTCGCTCGCGGCGCACCGCCACGGCGTGGCCGACGGCGACGTGTTCTGGTGCGCCGGCGACCTGGCCTGGCTGGGTGCACAGGCGCACGGCGTGCTCGGCCCGCTGCTCGCGGGTGACCAGGCGGTGATGTACGAGGGCACGCTCGACGTTCCGTCACCGGACCGGACCTGGACGATCATCGACCGGTACGGCGTGAGCTCCCTGGTGACGTCGCCGTCGATCGTGCGGTCACTGCGAGGGTGGTCGCAGAGCCCGCCGGTCCCCGCGGCCTCCTCCCTGCGCCGGGTCACGACGATCGGCGAGCGGCTCGACGCCGACCTGCGGTCCTGGCTGCAGCAGGTGGTCGGGGCCGGCACCACGGTCGCCGACGGCTGGGGACAGGTCGAGCTCGGCGGCATCGTCACGCTCGACACGCCCGTCGACGCCGCCCGGCTCCCCGACCCAGGCTTCGACATCCTCGATGACGGGGAGTGGGTCATGCGTGGACCATGGGCCGGGACGATGTCCGGCGTCGAGGGCCCGGCCGGCGACCCGACCGAGAGCCACTGGACCCGGCATCCGGGCGTCTACGCGACCGGTGACCTGGCCCGCCGCGACGACTCGGGCCGGGTCGAGTTCCTCGGCCGGATCGACCAGGTGGTGTCGGTCTCCGGTCAGCTGGTGTCGCTGACCGAGGTGCGCGACACCCTGCTCGACCAGCCGTTCGTGGCCGCCGCCGAGGTGGTCGAGCGGGTGGACCGTACCCTCGGCCGGTCGCTCGCCGCCGCCGTCGTCCTGCAGGCCGATGCGCCACCGGGTATGGCGGTGGTGCGCGATCTGCAAGACGCCGTCCGTGAGCTGCTCGGTGGGCTCAGCCGCCCGCACGCGATGCTGGTCGTGGACCGCTTCGGCGACGAGATCGACGAGCCGGCCCGCCGTCGCGGGCTCGCGGTGCTGGCCGCGACGGTGCAGGCCGACCCGGTGCAGGTGACGTGGGACCAGGTGGTGGCGGCAGCCCGCTGACCGCCGCCGAGGACGAGGCGTAACCGCGTGTTCCACGTACAGCCCGACTCTTGTAAGGCGCGGGGTGTACGAACACCAGGTGGGGCGGGCCCCCGACGGCGGGCCGGCCATGGATGAGGTGAATCTCGGTCGCGGCAGGCCGTAGCATGGAGTCCCCATGGCAGAGACAGCGAGCCCGCAGACCACCGTCGTCATCCCCGCCAGCGTGCCCACGGTCGCTGTTCTCGGACCACGCGACGAGTTCCTGCGCGTGCTCGAGCGCGAGTGCGCCGCCGACATCCACGCGCGGGGCAACGAGGTCACCCTCTCGGGCGCCACCGCCGAGGTCGCGCTGGCCGAGCGGGTCCTCGACGAGCTGGTCACGATCGTGCGCACCGGGCAGGGTCTGACCACAGAGGCGGTCGAGCGGGTCATCCACATGCTGAAGACCGAGCGGCTGGAGCGGCCCGCCGAGGTGCTGTCGACCAACATCTTGTCCAACCGCGGCCGGACGATCCGCCCGAAGACGCTCAACCAGAAGCGGTACGTCGACGCCATCGACAAGCACACCGTGCTGTTCTCGATCGGCCCGGCCGGCACCGGCAAGACCTACCTGGCGATGGCCAAGGCCGTGCAGGCGCTGCAGGCCAAGGAGATCACCCGCATCATCTTGACCCGGCCGGCGGTCGAGGCGGGTGAGCGGCTGGGCTTCCTGCCGGGCACCCTGTCGGAGAAGATCGACCCCTACCTACGGCCGCTTTACGACGCCCTGCACGACATGCTCGACCCCGAGACGATCCCGAAGCTGCTCACCGCCGGGACGATCGAGGTCGCGCCGCTGGCGTACATGCGCGGACGCACCCTCAACGACGCGTTCATCATCTTGGACGAGGCCCAGAACACCTCGCCGGAGCAGATGAAGATGTTCCTTACCCGGTTGGGGTTCGGCTCGAAGATGGTGGTGACCGGCGACATCACCCAGGTCGACCTGCCCACCGGCACGCACAGCGGCCTGCGGGTCGTCCAGAACATCCTCGAGGGTCTCCCCGACGTGCACTTCACGCGGCTCACCAGCCACGACGTCGTACGCCACAAGCTGGTCGGCCGGATCGTCGCGGCGTACGACGAGTTCGAGGCGAACAACCACGACGAGCCACCGCGGCGAGGCCGCCGTTGACCCCGATCGAGGTCCTGAACGAGTCCGGCGTCGACGCAGACGTGGTCGCGCTCGGCCGGCTCTCTCGTTTCGTGCTCGACCGGATGCGGATCCATCCCCAGTCCGAGATGTGTCTCAAGCTGGTCGACGAGGCCACCATCTCCGAGCTGAACGCGCGCTGGATGGACAAGCAGGGGCCGACCGACGTGCTGGCGTTCCCGATGGACGAGCTGCGCCCCGGCCGGGTCGACGCCGACCTGCCCGAGGGTGTCGTCGGTGACATCGTGCTGTGCCCGCAGGTCGCTGCCGCCCAGGCCGAGACGAACGGTCAGAGCGCTGCCGACGAGGTCGAGCTGCTGACCGTCCACGGCCTACTCCACCTGCTCGGCTACGACCATGCCGAGCCCGACGAGCACCGGGAGATGTTCGGCCTGCAGGCCCGGCTGCTGGCGGAGTGGCAGGACGCCCGGGCGGGCGAGGACGTCGAGGCGACAGGGGCCACGTCGTGACCTCGGAGGACGTCTGGTTCCTGGTCGGCGCGGCCGGCCTGGTCGTCCTGGCCGGTCTACTGGCGAGCGCCGAGGCGGCCCTGTCGTCGATCAGTAAGGTGCGCGCCGACGAGCTGGTCGATGAGGGGCGCTCCGGCGCCGCCCGGCTCCGCGGCATCGTCGACGACGCGCCGTACTACCTCAACACCACGCTGCTGCTCCGGCTCGCGGCCGAGACGGCCGCGGTCGTGCTGGTGGCCATCGTGGTCACCGGCCTGGGCGTTGCGACCTGGCTCGAGCTGCTGGCGGCGATCGGCATCATGCTGGTCGTCTCGTACGTCGTGATCGGTGTCGCGCCGCGCACGCTCGGCCGTCAGCACTCCGAGACGGTGGCGCTGCGGTCCGCCGGTCTGCTCAAGGTGCTGGCCGCCGTACTCGGGCCGATCACCCGGCTGCTGATCCTGGTCGGCAACGCGATCACCCCCGGCAAGGGCTTCGCCGAGGGACCGTTCGCCAGCGAGGCCGAGCTGCGGGAGCTGGTCGACCTGGCCGAGCAGAGCTCGGTGATCGAGTCCGGCGAGAGCAAGATGATCCACCAGATCTTCGAGCTCGGCGACACGCTGGCCCGCGAGGTGATGGTGCCGCGCACCGACATGGTCTTCATCGAGCGGCACAAGACACTGCGTCAGATGCTCTCGCTGGCGCTGCGCAGCGGCTTCTCCCGGATCCCGGTCATCGGCGAGAACCTCGACGACATCGTCGGTGTGGTCTACCTCAAGGACGTCACCAAGCGGGTGTTCGACAAGCACGAGGCGGAGACCAGCGAGCGAGTCGAGTCGGTGATGCGTGACGCGAACTTCGTGCCCGACAGCAAGCCGGCCGATGTGCTGCTGCGGGACATGCAGGCGCAGCGCAACCACGTCGTCATCGTCGTCGACGAGTACGGCGGCACGTCCGGCCTGGTGACGATCGAGGACATCATCGAGGAGATCGTCGGCGAGATCACCGACGAGTACGACGTGGCACCGGACGACGTCCAGCAGATGCAGGGCGGCGTCGTACGCGTCTCGTCCAGGCTCGGGATCGACGACCTCGGCGAGCTGTTCGGTCTGGAGCTCGACGACGAGGACGTCGAGTCGGTCGGCGGCCTGATGGCCAAGAAGCTCGGCCGGGTCCCGATCCCGGGCGCGGAGGTCACGGTCGAGGGGCTCCACCTGGTCGCCGAGGCGCCCACCGGTCGGCGCAACAAGCTCGGCACGATCCTGGTGTCACGGGCGCACCGGGCCGAGATGGCCGACGAGGTCACTGCGGCCAGGCCCGACGAGGTGGCGAAGACCTGACCGCCAATACGCTGGCGGCATGACGCTTGACTCCGAGGACCAGAAGATCGTCACGCTCGCCCGCGCCACCCGGGCCCGGGCCGGGTCGGACGCGGGTGCCGCGGTGCGTGACACCGACGGCCGTACGTACGCCGCGGCCGCTGTCGACCTGCCGAGCCTGCAGATCTCGGCGCTCCGGCTGGCCGTCGCGATGGCGGCGTCCAGCGGCGTGACGGGGCTCGAGGCGGCGGCGGTCGTGTCGAGCGGTGACGTGACCGACGACGACGTCGCCGCCGTACGGGACCTCGGCGGCACCGGGCTCCGGGTGTTCGTGGCCGACGACGACGGCTCGGTGACCGCGACCCTTGCCTCGTGACCCCCTCGGCCGTCGTCGATCACCTCGTACTCGCGGCGTCGGCACTTGCGCAGGGCATCGAGTACGTCGCCGACCTGACCGGCGCGACACCACGCCCGGGCGGCAAGCACGCCGGTATGGGTACGCACAACGCGTTGGTGAAGCTCGGCGAGCAGGTGTACCTCGAAGTCATCGCGATCGACCCCGACGCCGACCAGCCGACGCGCAGGCGCTGGTTCGACCTCGACGACGGCGACCTGAGAGCCGACCTCGCCGACCGGCCACGGCTGATCCATTGGGTCGCTCGCGTGACCGACCTCGACTCTGCCGCGAAGCACGCGGACTACGAGCCGGGCCCGATCCTGCCGTTCGTACGCGGGGATTACCGCTGGCGCATCACCGTGCCGGACGACGGCACGCGGCCCGGACAGGGCGTACTGCCGACGCTGATCGAGTGGCAGTTACCGCATCCCGCTGATGAGCTGCCCGAGTCGGGGGTGTCGGTCGAGCAGCTCACGGCAACGCATCCGGAGCCCTTGTTTGTTCGCCGGTCGCTCGATCGGCTCGGGCTGGGTGACGACATCCAGGTGACGTCTGGTCCCGCGCGCCTCGAGGTCGGGCTGCGAACGCCGCGCGGTCTCGTCACACTCTGATGCGCGACAATGGGCCGGTGGATGACGCCGCTGAGTTCCGGTCCGGGTTCGCCTGTTTCGTCGGCCGGCCCAACGCCGGCAAGTCGACGCTGACCAACGCGCTGGTCGGACAGAAGGTTGTCATCACGTCGTCGCGTCCGCAGACCACACGGCACGCCGTACGCGGCATCGTCCACCGCGCGGACGCCCAGCTCGTGCTGGTCGACACCCCCGGTCTGCACCGGCCGAGGACGTTGCTCGGCCAACGGCTCAACGACCTGGTACGCAGCACCTGGTCGCAGGTCGACGTGGTCGGAGCCTGCTTCCCGGCCGACGAGCGGGTCGGCCCCGGTGACCGGTTCCTGGTCCGCGAGCTGGCGAAGATCCGTCGTACTCCGAAGATCGCGATCGCGACGAAGACCGACCTGGTCGGCTCGGACCGGCTGGCCGAGCACCTGCTCGCCATCGCCGAGGCCGGCGCGGCCGAGGGCGTCGAATGGGCGGAGGTCGTCCCGGTGTCGGCCGTCGACGGGACCCAGGTCGACCTGCTGGCCGACCTGCTGGTGGACCGGCTGCCGCCCGGACCGGCGCTGTACCCGGACGGCGACCTGACCGACGAGCCCGAGACGACGCTGGTCGCCGAGCTGATCCGCGAGGCCGCGCTGGAGGGGGTACGTGACGAGCTGCCGCACTCGATCGCGGTCGTGGTCGACGAGATGACGCTGCGCGAGGACCGCCCCGAGGACCGTCCGCTGCTCGACATCTATGCCCACCTGTTCGTCGAACGGGACAGCCAGAAGGCGATCGTGATCGGCCGCAAGGGTGCCCGGCTGAAGCAGGTCGGCAGCGACGCCCGCATCCAGATCGAGGCACTGCTCGGCACCCCGGTATTCCTCGACCTGCGGGTCAAGCTGGCCAAGGACTGGCAGCGCGACCCGAAGCAGCTGCGCCGCCTCGGCTTCTGACTGCGGCTCGGACCCCGGGCCGACGCGGCCGCCGGTGCGGCAACGGCAACTCAGTCGACGACCGGCCGGACCCAAAGACGTCCGCCGAGCGTCAGACCAGGCGGGGGTTCGTGGTGAAGTGTGTTGAGTAATCGCACAGAAAGTGACACTGTTCACACACCGTACCCACCGCACCCACGGCAGAGGAGTCACCCATGGACCGCCAGCCTCACGCGACCGCGCTCGACGGCACCCCCCCGGGGTTCCGCCGACGTGTCCTCCTCAAGGCCCTCGGGGCGGTCGGCATCGGTGCGAGCGTCGGGACGTCGATGCTGCCGACCCGCGCCGTCGCGTCCGACGGCCTGCCGTCGGCGACCGATCTCGAGCCGGGCGACCTGACCTTCTCGATCGTCGAGCAGCGCCGCCCGTTCGACCTGCTGGCGAAGAACTTCGTCCAGCTCCGCGACGACTTCGACGGCGGCCTCGGCGGCTACCAGCTGCTCGCGCCCGCGCCCGAGCAGAACGCCGGTGACGTCGTGACCGGCGGCGGCGCGCTGCGGATCGGTGGCGAGTCGGCCTTCGCCCTGCTCCGCTCGGCCACCGGTCAGCAGGCGCCGTACGCCACCGTGATCATCGACGTGACCTCGTTCGCCGGCACGGGCGGCGCCCACGACACCGTGTACGCGGGCCTGGTCAAGGACGCGGGCAGCTTCCTGCTGGCCTGGTACAACCGGACGTCGGGGGTCGCCGGCATCGACGTGGCCGCCGGCGGCGTGGTGCAGACGCTCGGCACCGTCGCGGCCGACCTCGCGGCACCGGTCCGCTTCGCGTTCTCCCTCACCGCGACCACGGCGGTCGCGTTGGTGGACGAGGGGGACGGGTTCCGGCCGCTGCTGCGCCGTAACGTCGGCGGGCAGGTCGACCTCCAGCGTCCGGCTGCGCTGGTGGAGTACCGCAACGGCTTCGGCGCCCGTACGTCGTCCGGCACCGTGGAGCTTGGCGGCGTCCAGGCCGGTTACTACGGCGAGGCGGGAGTACGCGACCCGCACCTCGTGACCCGCGCGGACGGCACGCCGTATATCAAGGGCGGCAAGGCCTACCTGACCTTCACCCAGGCGGGTCTCGCCTTCTTCGAGACGGCCCACTGGGGGGTGTGGACCGTCGACCTCGAGACGTACGCGATGGAGCAGGTCGCCAACCTCTTCTTCCGACGCGAGGGCAAGGACGCGATCTTCGGCGACCACGCCGGGCACGTCGTCCTCGACGAGGACAACGACCGCTGGATCCTGACCATGAGCACCTGGGGCGACTTCACCTTCGACGGCGTCGAGGTCAACTACGCGACGGTTCCGGCGAACACCGACCTGCTGCGTGGCGTGCACATCATCGAGACCACGCGGCTGCCATTGCCGGTCGACGACCTCCCGACGACGGCCGTCGGGCAGTGGGACCCGCACGTGGTGCGGATCCGCGGCCGTTGGTACGTCGCGTTCGTCAACGCACGCCGGTTCTTCGACTTCTTCCCGGTCCTCGCCCGCAGCGGTGCCGGCGGCGACTTCACCGACCTCGCGCTGGTCGGCGCCGACCCCGGCAAGAACGAGACCGAGGGCACGGTCATGCAGAAGGTCGGCCTGGAGTGGTATGTCTTCGCGAGCAACGGCAACGCGTCGCCGCCAGAGATCCGCGGGCAGTACCCCGTGTACGACCTGACCATGCAGCAGGTGGACACGCTCGACGCGCCGCATCCGACGAACATCCCATGGCCGATGGTCTTCCCCGTCCCGTTGTCCCACGGTCGGAGCAGGTACGTCATGGTCACCTTCAACGGCACGCAGTTCCACGAGCCGGTGCTGGGCTACGGCACGCACGGGGATGTGGTGGTGATGGAGGCCGAGCCGGTCGTACGCGGTCGGGTGTTCTGACGCCCGTCGGTCAGGTGCTCGTGCCGACCGGCGGCAGCGTCTTGCCGTCGGCCGCGACGGCCCAACAGGTAGCGGTGCGCGCGCCGGACTGCCAGGCCTGCTCGGTCGGCACCTCGAGCTGGGAGGTGTCCGCTCCGTCGATCCGGTCGGTCAGCGCCTGGCACCAGGGCAGGTGGGCGTCGACCAGTTTTTGCTGACCGGGGTAGTCGTCGTCGGCGTCGCCGAGTGGTCGTAGCTCGGGGATCATTTCGGCGGCATGAGGCTCGGTGCAGGGCACCAGCGGTTGGGCCTGTCCGGTATCGGCGGGCCCGTCGAGGCAGCGCCGGTAGGAGCCGGGTATGCCGTCGGCGAGGGCGCCCTTGGCCGACTGGGTCACCGGCTCCAGCGGACCCGCCGCCGTCGTGGTCGACAAGCCGACGTCGCAGCGCAGCCATGCCGAGCCCGCCTCGGCCTGCTCGGACGCCGGCTCGAAGTAGAACCACGACACCCGCGTCGTGCCCTGGGAGGGTCCACCGAGGTAGCCGTCGAGCGCCTGCTGGCACTCGCCGAGCAGTTGTTGGACCTGCTCCTCGTCGAGTGGCGCGGTCCCCTCGACCACGGCGAACGTCTCCAGCGTGTGCCGCTGGTCGCACCCGACCGGCTCGGTGGGGTCGGTGGACTGGTCGAGCAGGTTGTCGGGAGTCGCTCGGCACTCGCCGACGGTCGGCTTGTCGGTGGGCGGCCCCGCCGACGGGGACGCGCTGGGCTCGTCCTTGGGCTCGTCCTTGGGCTGGTCCTTGGGCTGGGCGGACGGCGTTGCGCTGGAGTCGGGCTCAGCGCTCGTCGCGAGGTCGCGGGCGCTGGCGCAACCGGCGACGACCAGGAGTACGGCGGCGGCGCCGGCCAGGTTGCGGAGCGCACGCGTACCCGGCATGTCAGTCGCTCGTCCGGGACCAGCAGAGGCCGATCCGCTCGCCGCGCTTCCACGCTTGGGACCGCGGCACCTCGAAGCCGAACGAGAACGCCTCCTTGGTGTCGTCGAGGTAGGCGCGTACCTGCTCTTCGCAGCTGGCCTTGGCACGCTCGCCGAGCGTGTCGGCGCCGGGATAGCGAGTGCCGGCCTTGCCGAGGGTGACCGTGTCGACGGCTCGCCAGCGGTGCGTGCGGCTGCAGACGATGTGCTCGAAGCGCGGCTCGTCCGGTCCCTTGGTGCTGCAGATGGCGAGGTCGGACCTGGCCTCAGCGTCGTCGAGTACACCCTTCACGGTGCGGGGCAGGTCGAGCAGCCGCGCGTCGCTCGCGTACACGTAGACGTCACAGCGGACCCAGTCGGCACCGGCGGCGAACTGGTCGCTCGGTGGCAGGAAGTACGTGATTCGCAGGCTGGTGAGTTGGCGGTCGGACCTCGACCCGCCGACGTACGCTCCGAACGCCCGCGTGCAGGAGCGGTCGGCCGCGGCCTCGACGGCGTCATCGCCGGACGACGTCGCCTTCTTGACCACGTCGGGCGGCAGCAGCCCGATGTGGTAGGTCACCGCCGTATGCCGCTTGTCGCAGCTGACCGTTGGCCGGTCGTTGACCACGGTGTTCAGGTCCCGGACCTGGAGCCGGCGGCACTCGCCGCGCTTCGGCGCCGGTGCCAGCTCGACCTTCGGCGTCGCGCTTTCGGTCGGGGTGGGCTCGGCCGAGGCCGTGCCCTTCTTGGTGGCCTTCGCCTTGGTCTGCTCCATGTCGGCCGCCCCGGCGATATCCCCGGCCGCGGCGCACGAGGCAAGGAGTCCGGCCGTCAGCACGACGACGAGTACGGAGCCGAGCAGCCGGGCCGCGACGTCGGGAGGACGGAGACTGGTGCTGGGGGTGGTGTGTCCGCGGGCGCGGTCAGATACGTCCCCGAGGCTCCTCACGCAGGGCTCCCGTCCGTTCGAGTGGCTGGCTGCGCCTTGCAGCCTACCGGGGAACCGGGCCATCACGAGTGGCCCACCTGACCGCCTCAGAGGTGGGCCGCAGCAGGCAGCAATCTCGTCATCTCACGGCTCGACGACGCCAGCGCGCCCGCCTCATTGCGCCGCGGCCCCGCCACGGCCGCGGGTGATCGCACGCAGCAGGGACACACCAAGAAGCCTCGCGGCGTCAAGGCGTGACGGACGACAGCAAAGCCCGAACCTGCCTGCGGCGATCGGTCAACCGGCGCAGTTGTTGTGCGTCGCGACGAGCTTGCGTCGCACCCGTGTCCGGGGAACATGTCGATGCTCGTCGGTCTGGTGAGAGGTTCGGGTCGTCCGCGGCTCGCGAAACGACGAAATGGCGGTCTCAGGTGGTTATCGACAGCAATATCGTCGGTTACGAAGGCGCCGCCGGGGCGGTGACCGCCGGGTCCCTCGTTGACTGGCGCGTTGCGTAGGCCCGGTGTCCGGTTTGTCCCTACGGAACGCGCCAGTCGATGGCGACATACCCTTGCGGCCCAGCCCGCATCCGGTCCGCGGAAGCGTCGGTCCGCCGGGGTCATTTCTTCCCAGATGTTACGCAACCGCGTGGCCACGTCGGCCGTGCCCAGGCCGCCACGATCCACCGAGTGGTGGCAAACCGTGCACTGCAGGCCGAATACTGCCCCACCTCGCACCGAGTGGTGGCAAATCGTGCGCGGTCACGTCGGCCCGGGGTGGCTCAGACGGTCAGCGGTCTTCGAGGACCAGCCGGACCAGCTCGGCCAGCTCGGGCGTGAGGTCGGGCTCGCCGACGGTGAGCGCCGTGCCGTCGACCTCGATCAGGAAGACGTAGCTGTCGGGTCGCGGGCTGCTGGACTGCACCGCGGTCAGGTCAGCCTGGTCCAGTAGTTGCTCCAGCCGCCGGCCCTGGTCGAGCGACGCAGTGTCGACCTGCCGCTCGGTGACCAGCCCGGCGAAGCCGCCGGTGCGGCGTACGCGCACCACCCGCCCCGTGGGTGTGTCGGTCGGTGCATCGCCGCCCTCCGGCGACGAGCCGGCCGGCTGCACCTCGACACCGGCCCACGCCTCGAGGACCGCCTGGTGGGCCGGCGACCCGTCGCCATGCTGCTCGGCGGCGATCGCGGCGGTCAGCCCGGCGAACGTCGCGAAGTCGGCGTCGGCCGTCAGCCGCTGGTCGGTCAGCGTGGCGAACCAGACCTGGCCGGCGGTCTCCCACGCGTTGCCGCCGAGCGCGGTGGACAGCAGGTAGAAGGCGCGGTTGGGGATGCCGGAGTTGATGTGCACGCCGCCGTTGTCGTCGGTGGTGTCGACGAAGTCGCTCATCGTGGCCGGCTGCGGGTCCTTGCCGATCCGGGGGTCGTCGTACGCGGTGCCGGGCGCCTCCATCGAGCGCAGCGCCCGACCGTTCACCGTCGGCTTGAAGAG
>WHTB01000200.1 GCA_009379735.1 Propionibacteriales bacterium | reverse complement strand
TTCGTGCTCGACCATGCCGCCAAGCCGCCGATCGCGTCCGGCTACCTCGACGCGTGGTCGTCCGGGCTGTCCGCATTGGCGGCGCACGACAATGTCTCCTGCAAGATCTCCGGGCTGGTGACCGAGGCCGACTGGACGACGTGGACGGACAAGGACCTGCGGCCCGTCGTCGACCGGGTGCTCGAGCTGTTCGGTCCCGACCGGGTGCTGTGGGGCTCCGACTGGCCGGTTTGCGAGCTTGCCGCGTCGTACCCGGGAGTCCTGGACGCGACGCGGGCGACGATCGGCGGCCTCAGCGCCGCCGAACAGCAGGCCGTGCTCGGCGGCAACGCGCGCCGGGTCTACTCGCTGACCTGACCGTCGACCGGCGGCTCGGCGAGGGCGAGCCGCAGCCAGTTCTCGACCCCGGCGATGTGCACGGTCGCCCAGGCACGCGCCGCCTCGGGCTCGCGGGCGGCGATCGCCTGCTGGATCGCGCGGTGCTCGTCGAGGGTGCGCTCGACCGCCGACTCCTGGGTGAGCCCGCGCCACAGCCGCGCCCGCTGGGTCCGCCCCGAGAGGCTCTCGACCAGGGAGCAGAGCACCTCGTTGCCGGTGCTCGCCGCGATCCGGCGGTGGAACTCGAGGTCGTTGGCGACCAGGTCCTCGACGCTCGGCTGGTCACCGAGGCTGTCGAGCAGCGCGGCCAGCCCCTCGATGTCGTCGGTGGGCATGTTCTGTGCGGCCAGCGCGGTCGCGGCCGGCTCCAGGATGCGCCGCACCTCGAGGAACTGCAGCACGGTGTCGTCGCGGTGGAAGTCGACGACGAACCCCATCGCGTCCATCAGCAGGCCCGGGTCGAGGCTGGTGACGTAGGTGCCGTCGCCCTGACGTACGTCGAGGACCCGGATCAGCGACAGCGCCCGGACCGCCTCCCGCAGCGAGTTGCGGGACAGCCCGAGGCGGTCGGCGAGGTCGGCCTCCCGCGGCAACCGGTCACCCGGGCCGAGCTCGCCGTCGACGATCATCTGCTTGATCATCTCGATGGCGTCGTCGGTGACGGCCACGGCAGCCTCCTCAGGCCTCGGCAGTACGGGTCAGCGGCTTGGGCTCTGGCGGGTCGGCACCGGCTCAGAATACATCGGACCTTTCAGACCGGGCGGTAGTAGTCCACCTCGGCCGGGTGTGGCGGGAACTCGGCGGTGTCGGTCTCGGCGCCGCGCAACCAGCCACCGCGTTCGTAGAACCGGCGCGCGCGGTGGTTGTCCGCGATCACCCACAGCCGGGCGATGGTGGTGCCGCCGGCGGCGATGCCGGCCAGCGCCGTGTCGGTGAGCAGGTCGGCGAGACCGGTGCCCCAGTGGTCCGGGTGTACGCCGAGATGCCGCAGCCAGGTGTCGTCGTACGCCGCGTAGCCGAGCAGACCACCGTCGCGCTCGGCGACCAGCACCGTCACCGCCGGGTCCTCGAGCACGATCCGCCACCGGGCCAGCACGTCGGCGTCGGGATACGGGAACCGGTCGGGCGGGAAGACGTGCGCCAGCGCGACCAGCGTCGCGGCGCGTTCGACCTCGGCCAACGGCCCGGCCTCGTCGGACGTTGCCCGCCGGATCGTGCTCTGCGGCCAAGCAGCGGTGTCGGCCATCGGTCCATAGTGCCGGGTCGCCGTAGCAGATCATGGTCGGGTCGGGAGATCCCGCCACAGCTGCCCGCTGCCGCCCGAGTCGAAAATTGCCCAATTGGGCGAAGATCGACCCGGTTCCGGCGGATCGAGGTAGAAGATTGCCCAATTGGGCAATTTTGCACGCAAGTCGTCGGGGCTGGCGCCGCACCCGTGTCCGGGGGAGATGTGGATGTGCGACCGGCTTGCGTTCACCCACGGAACCGACGTTCTGGGCCGGGAAGCGAGAAACAAGCAGGCTTGACTGTTTGTTGCAGGGGCCTGCATGCTGACGGCATGGTGGGTACGGCGACGCGGCGGGTGCCGCAGGAGGAGCGCACCCGCGCGATGCGTCAGCGGCTGCTCGATGCGGCCATCGACTGCCTGGTCGAGCGGGGCTGGGCGGGCACGTCCACGACGCTGGTGTCGCAGCGCGCCGGCGTGTCCCGGGGCGCCCAGCTGCATCACTTCCCGACCAAGGCCGACCTGGTGATCGCGGCTGTCGAGCAGATGGGGCAGCGCCGCGCCGCCGAGCTGCGGGCGGCCACCGAGTCGCTCCCGCGCGGCGCCCGTCGTACCCGGATGGCCCTCGACGTGCTCGCGCAACACTTCACCAGCCCGATCTTCGCCGCCGCCCTCGAGCTGTGGGTCGCGGCCCGGACCGACCGTCAACTGCGTGCAGCGGTCGCGCCGCTGGAGCAGAAGATCGGGCGGGAGACGCACCGGCACACGGTCGAGATGCTCGGCGTTGACGAGAGTAAGCCGGGGGTACGCGAGCTGGTGCAGGCGACCCTCGACCTGACCCGCGGCCTCGGGCTCGCCAACACGCTCACCGACGACAGTGCCCGGCGCAAGCGGATCCTGGACCGGTGGGCGCGCACGCTCGATGCCGCCTTCGAGGAGAGCACATGACCGACCTGCGCGTACAGGTCATCCGCGACCTGGAGGCGGAGGGCGACGAGCTCGACGCGCTGGTAGCCGGGCTCGCCGACGGTGCCTGGGCGACCGACACGCCGTCGGTCGGTTGGAGCATCGCCCACCAGGTCGCGCACCTCGCCTGGACCGACGACATGGCGCTGCTCGCGCTCCGCGACCCCGAGGGGTTCCAGCGGCTGCTGCCCGATCTGGCGCCGCGGGTGACGACCGTGGCCGACGAGACAGCGGCCGAAGGAGCCTCGGCCCGGCCGGCGGACCTACTCGCCCGTTGGCGGTCGACGCGAGCTGAGGTCTCGTCCGGGCTGCTGCGGGTGCCCGCTGAGACCAAGGCGCCGTGGTTCGGGCCACCGATGAGCCCGACGTCGATGGCCACCGCCCGGCTGATGGAGACCTGGGCACACGGCCTCGATGTGGCCGACGCGCTCGGCGCCCAGCGCAAGCCCACCGAGCGGCTCCGCCACGTTGCCCACCTGGGTGTCCGCACCCGCGACTTCGCCTACTACATCAGTGATCTGACGCCTCCCGACTCGCCGTTCAGGGTCGAGCTCACTGCTCCGTCCGGCGAGACGTGGGCGTGGGGACCGAAGGACGCGGACGCGCGCGTCGCCGGTCCGGCGTACGACTTCTGCCTGCTCGTCACGCAGCGCCGGCATCGCGACGATCTCGCCCTCACGGCGGTCGGTGAGGCCGACCGTTGGCTCGACATCGCGCAGGCGTTCGCCGGGCTGCCCGGCACCGGACGTCCGCCGCGGGGGTCGTGATGGATGCCCTGCGGGTCGGCAACGCGAGCGGGTTCTACGGCGACCGGCACACCGCCGTCCAGGAGATGCTCGACGGCGGTCCGCTCGACGTACTCACCGGCGACTACCTCGCCGAGCTGACCATGCTGATCTTGGGTCGTGACCGGCTGAAGGACCCGGCGCTGGGGTACGCCAAGACGTTCCTGCGGCAGATGCGGGAGTCGTTGGCGCTGGCCCGGGCGCGTGGGGTGCGGATCGTGAGCAACGCCGGTGGGCTCAACCCGGCCGGGCTGGCCGCGGCGCTGCGCGAGATCGACCCGGGTGTCCGGGTCGCCCACGTCGCCGGCGACGACCTGCTCGAGCGTGCGGACGAGCTCGGCCTCGGCTCCCCGCTCACCGCCAACGCCTACCTCGGCTGCTGGGGCATCGCCGCGGCGCTCGACGCAGGTGCCGACGTCGTGGTCACCGGACGGGTGACCGACGCGTCGCTGGTGGTCGGCGCCGCCGCTGCGCACTTCGGCTGGGGCCGGGACGACTTCGACCGGCTGGCCGGTGCGACGGTCGCTGGGCACGTGCTCGAGTGCGGCACGCAGGCGACCGGTGGCAACTACAGCGGCTGGTTGCCTTCGGACGGAGAGGTGCCGGGCTTCCCGCTCGCCGAGGTGGCCGCGGACGGCAGCAGCGGGATCACCAAGCACCCCGGGACCGGCGGTGTCGTCACGGTCGGCAGCGTCACCGCTCAGCTGGTCTACGAGATCGGGGCGGCGCGCTATGCCGGGCCCGACGTGGTGACGCGGTTCGACAGCATCCGGCTCGCCGCGGACGGGCCCGACCGGGTACGCATCGACGGTGTGGTCGGCGAGCCGCCGCCCCCGACGCTCAAGGTGTGCCTCAACCAGCTCGGCGGGTTCCGCAACCAGGTGGAGCTGGTCGTCACCGGCCTCGACATCGAGGACAAGGCGGCCGCGCTGCGCGCCCAGCTGGAGGCCCGGCTCCCCGACCTGGACCTGACCTGGACGCTGGCGCGTACCGATCACGAGGACGCGGCCTCCCAGGAGACGGCGGCGGCCCGGCTGCGGTGTCAGGTGCAGGGCACCGACCCGAAGGCGGTCGGTCGGCGGTTCTCAGGCGCGGTGGTCGAGCTGGCGCTCGGCTCGTACGCCGGGTTCACGCTCACCGCGCCGCCCGGGGACGCGACACCGTTCGGGGTCTACACACCGGCCTACGTCGACCACGGCGTCGTCGAGCATGCCGCCGTGCTGCCCGATGGATCGCGGGTGCCGGTCGCCGCACCGGGCGTCACGCAGCCCCTCGCCGACGTACTCCCGCCTGCGTTGCCGGAGCCGCTGCCGTCAGGTGCGACGGTGCCGGCGCCGCTGGGCCGGGTCGTCGACGCACGCAGTGGTGACAAGGGCGGCGACGCGAACGTCGGCGTCTGGGTCGGCACCGACGACGCGTGGCGGTGGCTCGCCCACTTCCTCGACGCCGACCGGGTGCGGGCCCTGTTGCCCGAGACCGCGGAGCTGCCCGTCCAGGTGCACCTGCTGCCCAACCTGCGGGCCGTCAACGTCGTCGTCGAGGGGTTGCTCGGTCAGGGCGTGGCGGCGTCGACGCGGTTCGACCCGCAGGCCAAGGCCCTCGGCGAGTGGCTGCGCTCGCGCATCGTCGACGTACCGGAGGTGTTGCTGTGAGTGTTGAGAAACAGGCGCTGCGCGAGACGGTGACCCGGTTCGTCCGGAGCGAGGTCGCCGACCACCTCGACGACTGGGAGCGAGTCGGTGAGGTGCCACGGTCGCTGCATCTGGCCGCCGCCAAGCTCGGGCTGCTCGGCGTCGGCTTCCCGGAGAGCGTCGGTGGTGCCGGTGGCGACTACACCGACGTGGTGGAGATGACCGAGGCGTTCTGCTCGGCCGGTGCGTCGTCGGGGCTGCTGGCGGCGCTGTTCACGTCCGGCATCGCGGTGCCGCACATCGCCTCGTCCGGCGACGCCGCGCTGGTCGACCGCTACGTGCGCCCGACCCTCGCCGGTGAGATGGTCGGCGCGCTCGCCGTGACCGAGCCGGGCGGTGGCTCCGATGTGGCGGCGCTGCGCACCACGGCCCGTCGCGACGGCGAGCACTACGTCGTCAACGGGTCCAAGACGTTCATCACCTCCGGCGACCGGGCCGACTTCGTGACGACGGCGGTGCGCACCGGTGAGTCGGGTCAAGCGGGGGTGTCGCTGCTGGTGGTCGACAAGGGGGCGCCGGGCTTCACGGCCCGCCGCCTCGACACGATGGGCTGGCTCTGCTCCGACACGGCCGAGCTGAGCTTCGTCGACGTTCGCGTGCCGGTGTCGCAGGTGGTCGGTGCCGAGGGGTCGGGGTTCGCCGCGCTGGCGCAGCACTTCGTCGGTGAGCGGCTCGGGCTCGCGGTGCATGCGTACGGCATCGCGCGGCGCAGCCTCGACCTCACCGTTGCGTACACGCGTGACCGCTCGACGTTCGGGCGCCCGCTGCTGAGCCGCCAGGCCGTGCGCCACCAGTTGGTCGAGATGCACCGGCGGATCGATGTCGCCCGGGTCTACGTGCACGACGTGGCGCGGCGCTACGCCGACGGTGAGCGGCCGGTCCTCGAGGCGTGCCTGGCCAAGAACACCGCGGTCGACGCCTGCGACTTCGTGGTCGACAAGGCGGTGCAGCTGCACGGCGGCATGGGCTACCAGCGGGGCGTCGAGGTGGAGCGGCACTACCGCGACGCCAAGATCCTGGGCATCGGCGGCGGCGCCACCGAGGTGCTCACCGACCTGTCCGCCCGACTCCTCGGATACACCTCATGACCAGATCCCTCCCGCTGAGTGTGACGTTTTCGACAGACACGCCAGCGTGTCGCGTCGAAAACGTCACACTCAGCGCGGGGGCGGGGGTGGTGAGGTGAGCAACCGGGCGGCGATGCTGGACAAGCTGGACGCGCTGGCGGCTGAGCACGCCAAGGCGGTGGCGGGCGGCGGCGAGAAGTACGTCGAACGGCACCGCAAGCGCGGCAAGCTGCTGGTGCGCGAGCGGATCGAGCTGCTGCTCGACCAGGACGCGCCGTTCCTCGAGCTGTCGCCGCTGGCCGGCTGGGGCAGCGACTACGCCGTCGGTGCGAGCGTCGTCACCGGCATCGGCGTGGTCGAGGGCGTCGAGTGCATGGTCATCGGCAACGACCCGACCGTGCGTGGCGGCGCGAGCAACCCGTGGACGCTGAAGAAGGTCGCCCGGGCCGCGCAGATCGCCGCCGAGAACCAGCTGGTCACCATCAACCTGGTCGAGTCGGGGGGCGCCGACCTGCCCAGCCAGAAGGACATCTTCATCCCCGGTGGCGCGATGTTCCGCAACCTGACCCGGGCGAGCGCGGCACGCACCCCGACCATCGCGCTGGTGTTCGGCAACTCCACGGCCGGCGGGGCCTACGTGCCGGGCATGAGTGACTACGTCGTGATGGTCAAGGAGCGGGCCAAGGTGTTCCTGGGCGGGCCGCCGCTGGTCAAGATGGCAACCGGCGAGGAGTCCGACGACGAGTCGCTCGGCGGTGCGGAGATGCACGCCCGGACGTCGGGGCTGGCCGACTACCTCGCGGTCGACGAGCAGGACGCGCTGCGGGTCGGCCGGCGGATCGTGGCCCGGCTCAACTGGCGCCGGGCCGGGCCCGCTCCTCGGCCAGGCTTCGTCGACCCGGTGCTCGACGCCGACGGGCTGCTCGACGTCGTACCCGAGGATCTGAAGCAGCCGTTCGACCCGCGTGAGGTGATCCTGCGAGTCGTCGACGGCGGGGATGAGCCGTTCGACGAGTTCAAGCCGCTGTACGGCCCCAGCCTGGTCACCGGCTGGGCGCGCCTGCACGGCTACCCGATCGGGATCCTGGCCAACGCCCAGGGCGTGCTGTTCAGCGCCGAGTCGCAGAAGGCCGCGCAGTTCATCCAGCTCGCCAACCAGGTCGACACGCCGCTGCTCTTCCTGCACAACACGACCGGCTACATGGTGGGCGCGGAGTACGAGCAGGGCGGGATCATCAAGCACGGCGCGCAGATGATCAACGCCGTCTCCAACTCCGCGGTGCCGCACCTGTCGGTCATGATGGGCGCGTCGTACGGCGCCGGCAACTACGGCATGTGTGGTCGGGCGTACGACCCGCGGTTCCTGTTCACCTGGCCGAGCGCCAAGGCGGCCGTGATGGGGCCGGCACAGCTCGCCGGGGTGCTGTCGATCGTTGCCCGGCAGGCCGCCGAGGCGAAGGGCCAGCCGTACGACGAGGCCGGCGATGCCCAGATGCGGGCCTACGTCGAGCAGCAGATCGAGGAGCAGTCGCTGCCGTTCTTCCTGTCCGGCATGGTCTACGACGACGGTGTCATCGACCCGCGTGACACCCGTACGGTGCTCGGCATCTGCCTGTCGGTGGTGCACAACGCCCCGGTCCGCGGTGCCGACGGCTTCGGCGTCTTCCGGATGTGAGGGGCAGATGATCCGACGTGTGCTGGTAGCCAACCGGGGTGAGATCGCCCGGCGGGTGTTCCGCACCTGCCGCGAGCTGGGCATCGAGACGGTGGCCGTGTTCAGTGACGCTGACGCCGAGGCGCCGTTCGTACGCGAGGCCGACGCCGCCGTCCGGTTGCCGGGCAACGCCGCGGCCGACACCTACCTGCGGGGCGACCTGGTCGTGACGGCGGCGCGCCAGGCCGGGGCCGACGCGATCCACCCGGGATACGGGTTCCTCTCCGAGCGGGCCGATTTTGCCGCCCTGGTTGAAGAGTCTGGCATACGGTGGATCGGCCCCCCGGCCGAGGCGATCGCGTCCATGGGGTCCAAGGTCGACGCCAAGAAGCTGATGGCGGACGCCGGCGTGCCGGTGCTGGAGCAGCTCGACCCGTCGGCGGTGACCCGGGCGGACGTCCCGGTGCTGGTCAAGGCGTCGGCCGGTGGCGGCGGGCGCGGCATGCGGGTCGTCCGCGACCT
>WHTB01000246.1 GCA_009379735.1 Propionibacteriales bacterium | reverse complement strand
CGTCCGGAACCGCCCTGCTTGCCGCCGGCGCCGTGCTCGTCGCGCTGCCGGTGGTCGTCGTCTTCCTGTTCACCCAGCGGCACTTCATCCGCGGAATGGTCGAAGGAGCCGTCAAAGGATAGAGAGGTTGCACCCATGACAGTCCCCCGTTTCGGCACCCGATTCGGACCAGCGCTCCTCGGAGCGGTGGTCATCGCAGGCATCGGGGCCGTCGCCTCGGTGCCGGCCCAAGCAGCACCGCAGTCGGCGCTCCGGTCCGACCCAGACCTCGACGTGCTCTTCATCGGCGCGCATCCCGACGACGAGGCGGGACGCCTCTCGACGTACGGGCAGTGGAACGAGTACGAGGGGATGGACACCGGCGTCATCACGATCACCCGCGGCGAGGGCGGCGGCAACGCCGTGGGCCCGGAGGAAGGCCCGGCGCTCGGGCTGATCCGCGAGGCGGAGGAGCGCCGCGCCGTGTCGCGCGCCGCCATCTCCGACGTCTACAACCTCGACCAGGTCGACTTCTTCTACACCGTCAGCGCACCGCTGACCGAGCAGGTGTGGGGGCACGACGACACCTTGGAACGGGTCGTGCGGGTGGTGCGGGAGACCACGCCCGAGATCATCGTCACGATGGACCCGGCGCCGTCGCCCGGCAACCACGGCAACCACCAGTACGCCGGCCGGATGGCGTTCGAGGCCTACAACCTGGCCGGCGACCCGACGGCGTTTCCCGGTCAGGTCGACGACGAGGGGCTCGACCCGTTCGCGCCGGCCAAGCTGCTGATGTCGAACGCCCGCGGCACGTCCACCGGCAACGGCTCCGGCTGCCCGACGATGTTCACACCACAGCGCCCGACCCAGAACATCTACGGCGTCTGGGGCGGCCGGTCGTCCGACGAGCACGGGACGACGTGGGCCCAGTTCGAGCGGGAGGGGCAGCGCGAGTACGCGTCCCAAGGCTGGTCGGTGTTCCCCGACGTACCCACCGACCCGCAGCAGATCGGCTGCGACTTCTTCGCCCAGGTGGAGTCGCGGGTCCCCTTCACCCGGGGCGATCTGAGCGCCGACGCGGCAGACCCGAGCACGATCCTGCACGGCGCGACGATCCAGCAGCCGGGAGGACTGCCGCTCGGCACCGGCCTCGACGTGAGCGCGGAGCCGTTCGCGGTGACACCCGGCGGCACGAGCACGGTGAGCGTGACCGTCACGGCGCCGAGCTCCACCAGGTTGCGGGACGCGACCCTCGCGGTCGGGGTGCCCGCCGGTTGGACCGTCGACGGCGACACCGACCTCGGCACCATCAAGGAGGCGCAGAGCGCGACCCGCGAGCTCACCGTCACGGCTCCGGCCGACGCGGCGACCAACCAGCGGGCGCTGGTGTCCGTCGAGCTCGCTTCGCAGGGCCGGCACGGGCACGGCGACACCGAGCTCGAGGTCGTCCCGGCGGTGCGAGGTGACTCGCAGCTGCTACCGCAGGTGGCCGACTTCCAGCGCTACGCCATCGACAACGGCTACCCCCAGATGGAGGGCTTCGTCACCCCGGTGCTGACGCTCGCCTCCGGGGGTAGCCGTGAGGCCGAGGTCACGCTGACCAACTTCAGCGACGCCACCGAGTCCGGCGAGGTGAGCCTCGCGCTGCCGGCCGGTTTCACCGCAGAGCCGGCGACGGCGACGTACGCCGGCCTGGCCCCCGGCGCCACCACCACGACGTCGTTCGAGGTGACCAACACCGACGCGACGCTGCCGACCTCGAACGCCGGCGGCGACTACGCGTACGAGATCCTCACCACCAGCTCCGGCGGGTCGAGCACGACGACACCGGCGCTGGAGCTCGTACCCACGACCACGGTCGACGCTGCGCCCGCGGCGCCGACCGTCGACGGCGTGGTGACTCCCGGCGAGTACTCCGGCACGCCGCTCGACCTGAGCCGTCGCTGGGAGGGCTCGGACTGCGAGTCGGCCGCGGACTGCTCGGCGACCGGTCACGTGACCCGGTCCGGGGACGACCTGTACGTCGCCGTCGAGATGACCGACGACGTGCTCGGGACGGTGCTCGACCCGGCCGACTGCAAGCGGCACTGGCGTACGGACTCCGTGGAGCTCGCCTTCGACCCGGACGGCACCTCGGAGAACACCGCCACCACGTTCAAGGCGCTGGTGCTGCCGACCACCACGTCGGGCCAGGTGTGCTATGGCCGCGACGCCGACAACCGGCAGGGGCCGGGAGCGGAGACGGCGCCCGGCATGGAGGTCGCCAGCACGGTGACCGAGCCGTACACGGGGTATGTCGTCGAGGCGAAGATCCCGGCGGCGGAGCTGCCGTCGACGGTCGACCCCGCGCACTTCGGCATGAACCTGTTCGTCTACGACTCCGACACGCAGGACAAGACCGGCCAGACCCGGATCGGCTGGTCCACCTGGGGCGGCGTCCAGGGCGACCCGTACCGCTGGGGCGACGTGACGCTGCCCGGATGGACGCCGCCGGAGGTGCCGACCGCTGAGCCGGTCGTCCCGTCAGTGGGGCTGTCCAGCCTGGACTCGCCGCAGACCATCGACCAGGCCGTACGCAACGGCGTCGCGGTCGCCGGCGGGCCGGCGGCCGACCGAGCGCACGCCGCCGAGGTCGTCGGCGCGTCCGTGGCCGGTGACGACGTGCGCGCGAACCTGCGGGTACGTGGTCTCGGCGAGGCGCACCTGTTCGTGGTGGCCGCGGACGGCACGGTGCTCGGCTCGCTGGTCGAGCGGGTGGAGCGGACCGGTCGGGTGCGTGTCGATGTGCCCGTTGACGGGTCGGTGCCGGCCGGGTCGCGGGTGCTGATGGCGTTCGGCGCGGACGCGGGTGGAACGGCGTCGTCCGCCGCCTCCGTCGCCCGCCGCTGACGTCGACACCCGACGTGGTCGCACGTGCATGGCCGACGTCGAAAATTGCCCAATTGGGCAATTTTCGACGCGGTCCGGCCCCCCGAAGGGAGGTGGAATTTTGCCCAATTGGGCAATTTTGCACAGGCGCGGGCGGTGGGGTGTCGCCAACTGTTGCGGGGCAATGAGTAGGGGAGCAGTGTGGGGGTGACCGGTGGCGCCACCGGGGCGCCGCCCCGTTCGAGAGGAGGCGCGCCGTGTACGCACGTTCAACCACGCTCCAGGCTCGGCCGGAGACCATCGATGCCGGTGTGGCGTTCGTACGTGACCAGGTGATGCCGACCCTGATGAAGATGTCCGGGTGCATCGGCCTGTCGATGCTGGTCGACCGTGAGGCCGGCCGCTGCATCGCCACCAGCGCCTGGCAGGACGAGGAGTCGATGCGAGCGACCGACGACGAGCTGCGACCCATTCGCGACCAGGTCGCGGAGATCATGGGCGGCAGCCCCCAGGTGGAGGAATGGGAGATCGCCGTCCTCCACCGCGACCACACGTCCGCCGACGGCGCCTGCGTGCGCGCGACCTGGATGACGGTCGACCCGGCCCAGGTCGACCGGGCGATCGACGTGTACAAGATGGGCTCGCTACCAGAGATGGAGCAGCTCGAGGGGTTCTGCAGTGCCAGCCTGCTGGTCGACCGGGCCTCCGGGCGGGCCGTCTCCTCGGTGACGTACGACAGCCACGAGGCGATGGAACGCAACCGCGAGCAGGCCGCCGCCGTACGCGCCACCGGCACCAAGGACGCCGGCGCCGAGGTGATGGACATGGCCGAGTTCGAGCTGGCCATCGCCCACCTGCGGGTCCCCGAGATGGCCTGACCCCGTACTACTCGAGCCGGGCGGTCCACTGCGCGATGGTGGCGGTCGGGCCGCTGGCGCTCGGGTGGTCGGTGATGTGGGACCAGGTGATGGCTCGCTGCTGGCCGGCGGCGACGTCGGCGTCGAACCGCCGCGACCAGGTGGTGGCCCGGCGTAGCCTGGGGCCGAGGGCGTGGGCGTGATGGTCTGGTTCGTGCTGGTGGTCGTGGCGCTGCTGCTGGTGGCGGTGGCGCTGGAGTTCGTCGTGCCGACCAGCCTGCGCCCGAGCCAACGGTTGTGGCTGGCCCGACTCGCAGCACCGCTGCGCCACCGGCTGCGCCCGCGTCCGGCCGAGCAGGACGACCCCTTCGCGATCCTGTGGCTGCAGGAACGGCTGGGCGTCCTCGCGGACGAGATTCGGCGGCTCGAGCACGACCAGCAGGTCTACCGGCGGGTGCACCGGCTCACCGTCACCCGGGCGGCGTACGACGACCTGCTCGACGAGGCCTGTCGGCTGGCCGGGGTGACGGTCCCCCGCGAGTCGCCACGCAGCGACGCCGGGCGCTGGCGCGAGGAGCGGGAGCTGGCCGAGCGCGGCTGGTCCTGGTGAGCCGACCGCCTGGGCGCGCCGGCCCGCATGGTCCAGACGGTCAGCCGTACAGCCGCCGGTGGTCGTCGGCCAGGCCGAGGATCCGGGCGTTATCGGCCATCACCGTCTCGAACATCGGCTCGCTGTCCTCCAGCGCCCAGTGGAGGTGGTTGAAGACCTCCATCGTGACCGTCCCGTAGAGACTGACCCAGCAGCGCAGGAACAGGTACGTCGCCCCGACCGGCAGACCGCCTCGTACCTCGTCGTCGAACGCCTCGATCTGCTCGACCAGGTGCGGGTCGAGATCGGCGAGGTCGGGTACGTCGAACGGCCGGGACTGCCACAGCTCGTTGAACAGTGCCCCGAACACCAGCCCGAAGCGCTGGCCCGCCAGCTCGCACGCGTCCGGCAGCTGAGCGGTCATCGACGTGATCGGGTTGGCGAAGACGAGGCCGAACTCCGGCCGGTGGTCCAACGCCCACTGCCGAAACGCAAGCGTCACGGCGAACAGCCGGGCGGCGACGTCGTCGGCCGGCTGCGCATCGCGGGCCTGCTCCATCACCGCGACCAGCTCGTCGTAGAGGTCGGCGGTCAGCGCCGACACCACGTCCTCGTGACTGTCGAAGTAGCGGTACAGCGCCGGGGGAGTCATCCCCATCTCACGGGCGATCGCGCGCACCGTCACGCCGACGATGCCGTCGCGGAGCAGGAGCTGGCGAGCAGTCGACGTGATCTCGCGCAGGGTCGCCTGGCGGCGCTGGCCGCGCCGTGTCTCCGGCGTCGCCGACCCGGTCTGTGCCACCGATGACCTCCTCGATCCGTCTTGACATCCGTTAACGATGTTAGCATAGTGAACACCGTAAACAGTTAACGATGTTCACACGGAGGGGCACGCTGATGTTCTCGAGTTGGGGTCACCTGGTCTACCGGCGGCGCTGGGTCGTGCTGGTGGCGGGCGCGTTGGTCGTCATGGTTGCCGGTGTGTGGGGCGTGGGCGTGTTCGGCGCGCTCTCCGACGGCGGCTTCGACGACCCGGACAGCGTGTCGATCAAGGCCCGCGAACGGATCGAGGAGACGTTCGGACGGACCGACTCCGACGTCATCGCGCTCTACCACAGCGACGACCTGACGGTCGACGACCCGGCGTTCGAGCGGGCCGTGACCGAGACCATCGCCGACCTGCCCGCCGCCGAGGTGGCGAACGCGGTCGGCTACTACGACACGCAGTCCCCGGTGTTCGTCTCCGCGGACAAGCACTCGACCTACGTCGCGATCACGCTGGACGGCGGCTCCGAGGACGAGCTGGCCGACAGCTTCGCCGCCGTACGCGACGAGCTCGACGCACCCGGTCTCGAGACCGAGCTCGGCGGCTTCCAGGGAGTGTTCGCCGACGTCAACGAGCAGGTGGCCAACGACATCGCCCGGGCCGAGATGATCTCGATGCCGGTCGTCCTGCTGCTCTGCCTGCTGATCTTCGGCAGCGTCGTCGCTGCCACGCTCCCGCTCCTGGTCGGAGTCATCGCCATCCTCGGCGCGTTCGCCCTGCTGCACGTGTTCACCCTGTTCGGCGACGTCTCGGTGTTCTCGATCAACGTCATCACGCTGCTGGGCCTGGGCCTGGCGATCGACTACGCGCTGTTCGTGGTGAGCCGGTTCCGGGAGGAGTTGGCCGCCGGTCGCAGTGTGGACGACGCCGTCGCGCGGACCGTGGCGACCGCGGGACGCACGGTCGCGTTCTCCGGGCTGACGGTCGCGGCGGCGATGGCCTCGCTGTTGTTGTTCCCGCAGAACTTCCTGCTCTCCATGGGGTTCGGCGGCATGGCCGCGGTGTTCGTGGCGATGGTGGCTGCACTGACGATCCTTCCGGCGCTGCTCGGCGTGCTGGGCCACCGGGTCGACGCGGGTCGGGTCCCGTTCCTCCGGCGCCGCGCGGCACGCACCGACGGCGGCTTGTGGGCACGTGTCGCGCACAGTGTGATGCGTCGGCCGGTCGTCTATCTCGTCACAATCGTGATCGCGCTGCTCGTGCTCGGGTCGCCGTTCCTGCGCGTCAACTGGGGCAGTGTCGACGCGCGGGTCCTGCCCGAGGGCACGGCAAGTCGCGTGGTCAGCGAACGGATCGACCAGGACTTCGCCGGGCCGGCGGCCGAGGCCCAGGTCGTCGTCAGCGGGGCGTCGGCGTCCGAGGTCGAGGGGTACGTCGCCGACCTCGCCGCCGTCGACGGTGTCGTCGCCGCCGAGGTGGCGATGCAGCAGGGCGGTACGTCGGTGATCGACGTCGGCTACGACCTCGACTCGCAGTCGGGGGAGGCGCGTGACCTGGTGCACGACGTACGTGCGGTCGAGCCGCCGGGCGACGCGACGGCGCTGGTCGGAGGCGAGACGGCGGCCCTGCTGGACCAGCTCGAGTCCCTCGGTGACACGTTGCCGTGGATGGGGCTGACGGTCGCCGCGTCG
>WHTB01000267.1 GCA_009379735.1 Propionibacteriales bacterium | reverse complement strand
TTGCTGTCCGGCGCGGCGGTCCTCGCGGCCGTCGCGGTGCTGCATGTGCGCGACCCGCACGCCAGCGGCAGCTACGGGTTCTGCCCGTGGCTGGCCCTGACCGGCACCTACTGCCCCGCCTGCGGAGGTCTGCGCGCCGTGCACGACCTGAGCCACGGCGACGTCGGCGCGGCACTGTCGAGCAACCTGCTGGTGGTCGCGCTCGTCCTACCGGCGCTGGTCGTCGGTTGGATGGTCTGGACCAGGTCACGATGGCCCGGCCGACCCGTGGGCAGCCGGGTCGGGCTGCCCTTCCCGGGCCAGCAGACCGCATGGGCCGCAGCCGCCGTCGTGCTCGCCTTCTGGGTCGTGCGTAACCTGCCGTTCGGCAGCTGGCTCGCCCCCTGACCTGCACGTATCCCGTTTCGCAAACCACTGGGAGACTTCCCGTCATGACCGTGCTCGAGGACATCATCGTCGGTGTCCGCGCCGACCTCGCGACCCGCGAGGCACATACCTCCCTGTCCGCGCTGGAGCACCAGGCCGCACAGGCTCCACCGCCACGTAACCCGCTGCGGGTCTTCGCCGCCCCCGGCATCTCGGTGATCGCCGAGGTGAAGCGGTCGAGCCCGAGCAAGGGCGCGCTCGCGCCGATCGCCGACCCGGCCCAGCTGGCCCGTGAGTACGCCGCGGGCGGGGCACAGGCGATCAGCGTGCTGACGGAGGAACGCCGGTTCGGCGGCAGCCTCGACGACCTACGGGCCGTCCGGGACGCCGTACCCACCCCGCTGCTGTGCAAGGACTTCGTCGTCACGCCGTACCAGCTCGTGGAGGCGCGGGCGGCCGGCGCCGATCTCGCCCTGCTGATCGTGGCGGCCGTCGACCAGCGGACGCTGCGCTCGCTCTACCGCAGGGCCCGCGACCTCGGGCTCACCGTCCTCGTCGAGGTGCACGACGAGGAGGAGGTCACGAGGGCGGTGGACGTCGGTGCCGAGCTGGTGGGCGTCAACGCCCGCAACCTCAAGACGCTCGACGTCGACCCGACGACGTTCGCCCGGCTCGCGCCGCTGATCCCGGACGGCGTGCTCACCGTCGCCGAGTCGGGCATCAGCGGTCCCGAGGACGTCGCGTCGTACGCCGCCGCGGGCGCGGACGTGGTCCTCGTCGGTGAGGCACTGGTCAGGGGCGGCAACCCGCGTGCGGCGGTCGCCGCCATGGTCGAGGCCGGGAGGCCCAGCTGATGACGCCCACCACCACCGGGCCCGACGCCCGCGGCCACTTCGGCCGGTTCGGCGGACGCTTCATGCCGGAGGCACTGATCGCCCCGCTCGACGAGCTCGAGCGGCACTGGCAGGAGGCGATGAGCGAGGACGCCTTCACCGCGGAGCTCGACCGCATGCTGCGCGAGTACGCCGGGACGCCGAGCCTGCTGTACGACGCGACGCACCTCTCGGAGCTCGCCGGAGCGCGGATGCTGCTGAAGCGGGAGGACCTCAACCACACCGGCGCACACAAAGTGCGCAACGTCCTCGGCCAGGCGCTGCTCACCAAACGGATGGGCAAGCCACGGGTGATCGCCGAGACCGGCGCCGGGCAGCACGGCGTGGCGGCGGCGACGGCCTGCGCGTACCTCGGGCTTGACTGCGTCGTCTACATGGGTGAGGTCGACATCGAGCGGCAGGCGCTCAACGTCGCCCGGATGCGGCTGCTCGGCGCGGAGGTGATCCCGGTCAAGTCCGGCAGCCGCACCCTGAAGGACGCGATCAACGAGGCGCTGCGTGACTGGGTGACCAACGTGGAGGACACCCACTACATGCTGGGCACGGCCGCCGGGGCGCACCCGTTCCCGGCGATGGTCCGTGACTTCACCCGGGGCATCGGCGACGAGGCCAGGGCCCAGTGCCTGCAGCTGACCGGCGCGCTGCCCGACGCTGCCGTGGCGTGCGTCGGTGGCGGCTCCAACGCCATCGGGCTGTTCACTGCGTTCGTGCCTGACGAGTCGGTGCGGCTCTACGGGTTCGAGGCCGGCGGCGACGGGTTCGAGACCGGGCGGCACGCGGCGACGATCAGCCAGGGCGATGTCGGTGTGCTGCACGGCGCCCGGTCCTACCTGCTGCAGGACGAGGACGGGCAGGTCATCGAGTCGCACTCGATCTCGGCCGGCCTCGACTACCCCGGGGTCGGGCCGGAGCACGCCTGGCTGGCGGAGACCGGGCGGGCGACCTACCGACCGATCACCGACGCGCAGGCGATGGACGCGCTGGCGTTGCTGTCTCGCAGCGAGGGCATCATCCCGGCGATCGAGTCGGCGCACGCGGTGGCCGGGGCGATGGACGTGGCCCGTGAGCTCGGCGATGCCGCCACCGTGCTGATCTGCCTGTCGGGACGAGGGGACAAGGACATGGACACGGCTGCCCGTTGGTTTGACATGTACGGCACGGGGTCGGACTCGGGGGAGGAGCAGTGAACCGGGTCGATGAGGCGTTCGCGGCGGCTCGGTCGGAGCGGCGCGGGCTGCTGATCGGCTACCTGCCGGCCGGCTTCCCGTCGTACGACGGCTGCGTCGAGGCGCTGCGGGCGATGGTCGACGGCGGCGTCGACCTGGTCGAGGTGGGCTTCCCGTACAGCGACCCGGTGATCGACGGGCCGACGATCCAGCGCGCCGCGGAGCGGTCGCTGGCCGGCGGCACTCGCACCCGTGACGTGCTGCGCACCGTCGAGGCGGTCGCGACACTGGTGCCGACGGTCGTGATGACGTACTGGAACCCGATCGAGCGGTACGGCGTGGAGGCGTTCGCTCGTGACCTGGCGGCTGCCGGCGGGTCCGGGCTGATCACGCCCGACCTGATCCCGGACGAGGCGGAGGAGTGGACAGCGGCATCGGACGCCCATGGGCTGGATCGGATCTTCCTGGTGTCGCCGTCGTCGACCGACGAGCGGATCGCAATGACGGCGCAGGCGTGTTCGGGCTTCATCTACGCCACCTCCGTGATGGGGGTCACCGGGTCGCGTGACCGCACCAGCGCCCGCGCTCCCGAGCTCGTGACGCGGGTACGCGCGGCGAGCGAGATCCCGGTCGGCGTCGGGCTCGGGGTGTCGAACGGTGAGCAGGCGGCCGAGGTCGCGTCGTACGCCGACGGCGTGATCGTCGGCTCGGCGTTCGTGCGCCGGCTGCTCGACGCCGACGCGGGTATGGGGGCCGGCGGGAGCGGCACCGCGGCGGTGGCCGAGCTGAGTCGCGACCTGGCTGCCGGGGTGCGCCGCGGCGGGGTGCACAGCACCACAGCGGGAACTTCAGCCGGACGCTGAGGGTTGTGCACCGTGTGACTGTTTCGCACCTTCGCCTGCTGTCCGGCCCGGTCCTGGCCGTCCTGCTGGTTCTCGTCGCCGGCTGCTCGGGCGACGTCGACGAGGCCGCGTCCGACAACCCCGGCGGAGCCGTCCACCAGGGCGGCGACGCCGACGACGACGGCTACAAAGGGGTCGGCCTGCCGGAGCCGTACGACGTACCCTCGATCCAGCTCACCGACACCGACGGCGCCGCGTTCGACCTGGTCGCCGACACGACGAAACCCGTGACGCTGGTGTTCTTCGGGTACACCAACTGTCCCGACATCTGCAGCCTGGTGATGGCGGACCTGGCGTCGGCGATGACCCGGCTCGACGGCGAGGTGCGCGACCAGGTGCAGATGCTGTTCGTCACCTCGGACCCGGCGCGAGACACCGGGCCGGTGCTCCGGAAGTTCCTGGACCGGTTCGACCCGTCGTTCGAGGGGCTGACCGGGCCGCTGCCGCGGATCGAGCAGGCTGCCAAGCCGCTCGGCGTACTCCTCGAGGGCACCAAGAAGCTGCCGGGCGGCGGGTACGAGGTGTCGCACGGCAGCCAGGTCCTCGGCATCGGCGCGGACGACACCGCCCAGGTGGTGTGGACGGAGGGCACTCCGGTCGGCGATCTGGTGACTGACATCACCCGGCTCGCCGAGCAGCAGGGCTGACGGGTAGGTTCACCCCGATGAATGCTGAGCTGACCGCCGCCTTCCTCCCCAGTCCGAGCAACGGAGTGTGGGAGGTCGGACCGTTCCCGCTGCGTGCGTACGCGCTGTGCATCATCGCCGGCGTGTTCGCCGCGATCTGGCTGGGCAACCGGCGCTTCGTGGCGCGTGGCGGCTCGCCGGGCACGGTCGCCGACATCGCGGTCTGGGCGGTGCCGTTCGGGCTGGTGGGTGCCCGGCTCTACCACGTGATCTCCGACTACCAGCTGTACTTCGGCGAGGGCCGGCGGCCGATCGAGGCGCTGTACATCTGGCAGGGCGGCCTCGGGATCTGGGGTGCGATCTCGCTGGGTGCGGTCGGTGCGTACATCGGCTGCCGTCGAGCCGGCGTGCGCTTCGCCGCGTTCGCCGACGCGCTGGCGCCGGGTCTCGCGCTGGCGCAGGCGATCGGCAGGTGGGGCAACTGGTTCAACCAGGAGCTGTTCGGCAACCCGACCACGTTGCCGTGGGGGCTGGAGATCTCGGCGGAGAACCGGCCCGAGGGCTACCAGGAGTACGACACGTTCCACCCAACGTTCCTGTACGAGTTCTTCTGGAACCTCGGCGTCGTCGGGCTGGTGATCTGGGCGGACCGCCGGTTCAAGCTCGGCTTCGGCCGGGCCTTCTGGCTGTACGTGATGGCGTACACGGCCGGTCGTGGCTGGATCGAGTACATGCGGATCGACACCGTCAACCATGTCTTCGGCCTGCGGCTGAACGTGTGGACGTCGATCCTCGTATTCCTGCTGGCGCTCGGCTTCTTCGTCCGCTCGGCGCGCAAGCACCCGGGCCGCGAAACCGTGGTCGACGACCGCGCCGAGGCCGCCAAGGCCAAGGCAGCCGAGGAAGCCGAGGCCGAGCCGGCGGACACTGACACGGCTGGCGCAGACAAGGCCACCGACAGGTCCGCCGAAGGTTCGCCGACCGACTGATCCCGCAACTGTCCCGAGATTGCACAAGATCCCGTCGTCCTGGTGCAATCTTGGGACAGTTGCGGGATTGCGGTGCCTGTGGATAACCACCGACGCGGATCGGCGATCCTCGGCAGGCTTGGGCGGGTGCAGACTGACGACCCCCTCGACCCCAAATGTCCGTTCACCCGGCGCGAGTTCCGAATGGCCGGGCTGGATGAGAGGCGGCTACGGAGCGCCGAGTTCAAGACGGTGTTCTACGGCGTGCACGTGCACGCCGGCGTGCCCGACTCGATCCTGCTGCGGGCACGCGCAGCACTGCGGATCACCGACCCGAGCGCGCACATCAGCCACGTCTCCGCGGCGTTGCTGCACGACCTATGTCCACCCGAGCGGGCCGGCACCGACGTCAGCACACCCGAAGGCGTCAGCCGCAGCCACGTCGATGGGATCAACCCGCACCAGGCCAACCCGGCGGCCGAAGTCGTGCTCCGCAACGGCATCCGCGTCTCCAGCCCTGTGCAGACCTTCCTCGACCTGGCCGGGATGCAGGGCACCAATCTGGTTGACCTCGTCGTCGTCGGCGACCGCCTGGTGCGCAAAAGGTTGGTGACCGAGTCGGGGCTCGTTGCCGCGGCCGAAGCATGGCCCGGCCGCGGCCGGCGACGGGCGCTTCGAGCGGCCCGGCTGGTCCGCGCGGGCGTCGACTCTCCGATGGAGAGCCGGCTTCGCATCCTCATCGTTCTCGCCGGGTTGCCCGAACCCCAGGTCAACGTCATCCTGCGACGCCGCAACGGCGAATGGGAGATCCGGCTCGACCTGGCGTACCGGGGCCAGAAGGTAATCATCGAGTACGACGGCCGTCAGCACACCGAGATCAAGAAGCAGTGGCTGCGCGACATCGAGCGGCGCGAACAGCTCGACGGTTGGGGCTGGCGCATCGTGATCGTGACAGCCGAGGGGATATTCGACGACCCGGCCCAGACCGTGCAACGCGTGTGGGCGGTGGCCCGCCAGCGGCATGTTCCCGGCGTGCCCCGCCGACCCACTGACGGCTGGCGTGCCTACTTCCCCACTCGCACCCCTCGCTGATTCGACAACTGTCCCGAGTTTGCACGCCATTCAGGCGAACGTGCGCCATCTCGGGACAGTTGCGCTATGTCAGCCGAGGGGCGTTGAGGGCAGCCTGACCTTCGGTGAATTCGACCGGGAGCGCGGATAGCCTCACGCCCATGGACACGACCGAAGGTCTGGCGAGTGCCGACGACCCCGGGGTCGACTCCGCGGTCGACCATGAGCACCCCGACGTCA
>WHTB01000289.1 GCA_009379735.1 Propionibacteriales bacterium | reverse complement strand
GCGAGATCGGCGGGGACTTCTTCGACGTGTTCCGGGTCGGCCCCGACGAGTGGGGGATCGTGATCGGCGACGTCAGCGGCAAGGGTGCCGAGGCGGCGGCGGTCACCGCGCTGGCCCGGTACTCGCTGCGCAGCCTGGCCAGTGACCGGATCTTCCCCAGCGACGTACTCAGGGACCTCAATGCCACGCTGCTCCGCGACGGCACCGACGAGCGCTTCTGCACGGTGGTGTACGCGACGGCACGGCCGGTGGCGACCGGCCTGCGGCTGTCCGTGTCGATCGGCGGCCACCATCAGCCGCTGGTACGCCGCGCCACCGGGGTCGTCGAGCAGGTCGGCCGGCTGGGCACGGCCCTCGGCCTGATCGAGGATCCCGACCTGTACGACGCCACGGTGGACCTCGACCCCGGGGACGTGCTGTGCCTCTTCACCGATGGGCTGGTCGAGGCCCGCCACGACCGAGACCTGTTCGGCACCGAGAACGCCGCCGAGGTGCTCGCCGAGCACGCCGGCCGTAGCCCCGAGGAGATCGTCGCCGCCCTCGCCGCGAGCGCCCGCCGCTTCCACGGCAGCCAGCTGACCGACGACCTGGCGGTGCTCGTCGTGCGGGTCGGCGACTGACGGCACGCGCTCAGCTCGAGGCGGCCACCTCCGATGCGGCCGGCCGGATCGCACCCATCGACGCGTCCGGCAGCTCGAACCAGCGCAGGCTCTCGAACTCGTCCGACAACCCCGGCGGCCGGTGGTGGTCGGAGCCCGCGTCGCCGGGTGCCGCGGCCAGCAGCCGTCGCGCCTCCGCCAGGTACCCGGGCAGCGCGGTCAGCGGCGCCCGGTCGTGCTGGCGCGGATAGCGCAGCCGCCCGGACTCGTCGTACCCGACCTGGCTCAGCCGCATCGGCGGCTCGACCGGCCCGCGGTGGTGCTGCCAGCGGCCCGACTCCGGGTCGAAGCGGTAGTCGGCGAGCAGCCGCCAGCCGTGCTCGGCCACCAGGTGCACCGCCGCCACGATGTAGTGGAACACCGCCTCGGAGATGAAGTAGTTGAAGTTCACCCGGACCCATCCGGGCTTGATCCCTTCACAGCCCTGGACGACCTCGCTCTCGAACAGCCGGGAGCGGTCCATGTCGATGCCGAGCAGCCGGTGGCCGTACGGCGCGGCGCACGAGCAGCCGCCGCGGGACTGGATCCCGAACAGGTCGTTGAGCAGGGCGACCACGAAGTTGTGGTGCAGGTATTGACCGCCCGGTCGGCGGACGACGAACGACACGATCGACAACCGCTCCGGGTCGACGCTGCCGAGGATCTCGATCCGCGGGTCGGCGTGCCACGACCCGATGGCACGGCGCAGGAAGCTGTCCTCGTGGGCGCGGATCACATCGACCCCCACCGCCTGCTTGAGCTGGAACACCAGACCGGCCCGGACCGACTCGATGATCGCCGGGGTGCCGCCCTCCTCCCGGTGCACCGGGTCGTCGACGTAGCGGTGGTCACGGGTGTTGACGTACGACACGGTCCCGCCGCCGACCACGGCCGGGACGGTGTTGCGGAGCAGCTCCTTGCGTACGACCAGGACACCGGGAGTCCCCGGGCCGCCGATGAACTTGTGCGGCGAGACGAAGATCGCGTCCTTGCGCGCGAGCAGGTCACCGGGCGGGTTCATCTCGATGGCGACGTACGGCGCGGCGGCGGCGAAGTCCCAGAACGACAACGCACCGTACCGGTGCAACAACGTGCTGACCCGCTCGGTGTTGCTGATGATGCCGGTGACGTTCGAGGCTGCCGAGAACGACCCGATCCGCAGCGGCCGGGCGGCGTAGCGGCGCAGCTCCTCCTCGAGCTGGGGGATGTCGATGTGGCCGTCGGAGTCCTCCGGGATCACCACCACGTCGGCGATGGACTCCCGCCAGGGCAGCTCGTTGCTGTGGTGCTCGTACGGGCCGATGAAGACGACCGGCCGCTCGTCGGCGGGGATGTGTCCGGACAGGCCGTAGCGGCGGTCGAGGTCGGCCGGCAGCCGCAGGTTGAGAATGCTGACCAGCTTGTCGATCGCGCCGGTGCTGCCCGAGCCGCAGAAGATCACGCAGGTGTCACCGTCGGCGCCCACGGCGTCGGCGATGATCCGGCGGGCGTCCTCGCGGAGCCGGGTCGTCTGCAGTCCGGTGCCCGAGCTCTCGGTGTGCGTGTTGGCGTACCGCGGCAGCATCTCGCCACGGATGAAATCCTCGATGAACGTCAGGGAACGCCCGGAGGCGGTGTAGTCGGCATACGTCACCCGGCGCGGTCCGTACGGGCCGACCATCACCTGGTCGTCCCCGATCACCGAAGCCCGGATGCAGCGAAGCAGCGGGCTGGTCGGCAGCCCCTCAGCCATGCCCGGATGCTACGTCGCGCTCACGGTCCGGCTGGTGGCTTTGCCCAGTCCTTTACCTGCGGCGCCTTGTCGGTCGACGCGCCCCGACTCACAGGTGCCCCACGACGCACTCCACTCACCCACCCCACCCGTACTCGACCATCCCCACCTCTGCAGCAGTGGGGATGGCCGGGAACGGCACGGCCCCGTGCCGTTCACGGAGCCGGCGCCCACTCGCGCCCAGGTCAGCGCTCTGAAGCCGGGAGCTCCAGGGCACTCCACACTGCTCGCCATACCGTCTTGGCGGGCTCGCCCTCGGACAGCGCTTCGTCGACGGTGCGGCCGTCGAGGCCGGCGAGCACCTGCTCACGGGACCAGGTGCGGGCGTACGCCGGACCCAGGTGGTGCTCCATCCGGGCCCACAGCTCGGTGTGACGCATCAGGCCCTCACTTCAGCAACAGGGTGGACAGGCGCCGTGACGCGACGAACAGTCCGACCGCGCCCATGGCGAACAAGTAGACCACGCTGACCCCAGACGCCCAGGTGAGCGACCCGGTGATCAGCTCGCGGCAGAGCACCACGGCCCGATAGAGCGGCGTGACCTCGACCAGCCCCTGCACCCCGGCCGGGTAGACCGACACCGGGAAGAACGTCGCCGAGAACAAGAACATCGGCAGGATCGACAGCTGCACGAACTCGAAGTCCTGCCACGACCGCATGAACGTCGTCAGCGCCATCCCGGCCGCCGCGAACGCGAAGCCGATCAGCAAGGTTGCCGGCAGCGCCAGCAGCGCCCACCACGAGCCGACCAGCCCCATCGCCAGCATCACCAGCACGAACACGCTGGAGTAGATGGCGCCGCGCAGCAACGCCCAGGTGATCTCGCCGGTCGCGACGTCCCACGGCCGCATCGGCGTCGCCAGCACGGCGTCGTACAGCTTCGCGTACTTCATCCGGAAGAAGATGTTGTACGTGGAGTCGAAGACCGCGCCGTTCATCGCGCTCGAGGCCAGCATCGCCGGCGCCACGAACGCCGTGTAGGTGACCACCTCGCCCCCGGGCATGGTGATGTCTCCGACCAGCTGGGACACGCCGATGCCGATCGAGAACAGGTAGAAGATCGGCTCGAGGAAGCCGGTCACGAACACCGGCCAGGCGCGCCGGTACACCATGAAGTTGCGGTGCACCAGCCGCCAGCCGTTGGTGCGGCCGGGAGCCGTCGGGAGCACCCGCGTCGCCAGGGTCGCCATCCTCAACCAGCCCCTCAGCCGACGAGCCGTCGGGAGAACATCCGCAGCGCCCACACCCAGCCACCCACGAGCAACGCCCCGAGGTAGCCGGCATGCAGCAACGCCATCGGCGCGTCGATGCCGTAGACCATGCACATCCGGGACAGCTCGACCCCATGCCACAGCGGGTTGAGGTAGGCCAGCCACTCGACGGCGTCGGGCAGCTGGGACACCGGGAAGAACGCGCCGGAGAACAGGAACATCGGCATCACGCCGAGCCGGAAGATCAGCGCGAACCCGGAGTCGCTGTCGATCCGCGCGGCGAAGCCGAAGATCGGGGTCGCGTACGCCATGCCGACCACGGCCGCAACCAGCAGACCGCCGGCCGCCGACGCGACGCTGGGCACCAGGCCGAAGAGCGCGAGGACGAGCAGGAAGACCGCGCACGTCGTCACCAGCCGGAACAGCACGAACAGCAGGTGCGCGAGCAGCACGGCCGGGACACCGAGCGGCGTGGCCACCATCGAGAGGTAGACCTTGGTCCACTTGAAGTTGCCGAGGACCGGGTACGTCGACTCCCCCACCGCCGTCTGCATGGCCGTCGCCGCGAGCAGCCCGGGCGCGATGAAGCCGAGGTAGCTCACGCCGCCGAGGGCGCGCTGCGCCGTGCCGTCGTCGATGAAGCCGCCCAGCCCGACACCCATCGCGAGCAGGAACAGGAACGGCACCAGGAACGAGCTGACTACCGACCCCTTCCAGGTCCGGCGGTAGACGGTGGCCCAGTAGTCGAACTGCCGCCCGGTCAGCTCGACCGTCTCGCCCAGCCGCGCGAACAGCCGCACGAACAGCCGCGGCCGGGCGGCGGCCGGCCGGTGCGTCGTCGTGCTCGCCATCAGTCGACCAGACTGCGGCCGGTGAGCCGCAGGAAGACGTCTTCGAGGGTGGAACGACGGACCAGGACAGCGGTCGGCTCCAGGCCCCGCTCGTGCACCGCGGCGGTCGCCTTCTCGCCGTCGTTGGTGTAGAGCAGCAGCCGGTCGGGCAGGACCTCGACCCGGTCGGCGAGGTCGGCGACCCGGTCGGTGAGGGCCTCGTGCTCGCCCACGCCGAAGCGCAGCTCGGTGACCTCACGGGTCGAGTGCTCGGCGATCAGCTGGGCCGGCGACCCCTCCGCCACGATGACGCCGTTGTCCATCACGACGAGCCGGTCGCACAGTTGCTCGGCCTCGTCCATGTAGTGGGTGGTGAGCACGATCGTGATGCCCTGCTGCTTGAGCCGGAACAGCTTGTCCCAGAGCAGGTGACGCGCCTGCGGGTCGAGGCCGGTGGTGGGCTCGTCGAGCAGCAGCACCTCGGGGTTGTTGACCAGCGAGCGGGCGATCGTCAGCCGGCGCTTCATCCCCCCGGACAGGTCCTCGACCTTGGCCTTCGCGCGGTCGGTGAGGGACACGAACTCGAGCAGCTCGTCGGCGCGCTCCGCGCACACGCTGCGCGGGAGGCCGAAGTAGCGGCCGTACACCGTGAGGTTCTCGCGGACGGTCAGCTCCATGTCGAGCTGGTCCTCCTGCGGGCACACCCCGATCCGGGACCGGATCTGCGGCCCTTCCCGAGTGGGGTCGAGACCGAGGATGGTCAGCCGGCCGTCGCTGATCGGCGAGACCGACGCGATCATCCGCATCGTCGACGACTTGCCGGCGCCGTTGGGACCGAGGAAGCCGAACGCCTCGCCGCGGCGTACCTGAACGTCGATGCCGCGGACGGCCTCGAAGTCCCCGTATCGCTTGACCAGCCCCCGAGCGTCGATCAACGCCTCGAGCCCGGCCCCTTGGTCTTGCACCATCTCCGCACCCTCGGTCACGTGGCCGAACTCTATCCCGGTGCCTGGACAGCCCTCGATCGGTTTCCCCGGCTGC
>WHTB01000374.1 GCA_009379735.1 Propionibacteriales bacterium | reverse complement strand
GGGTCAGTGAACCAGCCACCTCGGTCCGTCACCAAACCGATGTCCCCGCACTTTGGCACGTACGGAGCCAAAGGGGTACGCCGTGAGCACAACTCGCCAGCGGGCAGGTCACCGGCAGCACAGTCAGTACGTCGCCCGCGGCGAACCCCTCCCATGTCATTGACAACTCGCCAGCGGGGCGAGGGACGGGGTCAGCGGCGGGCGAGGGCCAGACCGTCGCGCGCGGTCCGGTAGGCAGTGAGCTCGGCCTCGATCGGAGCGATCACCAGCTCGTCGACCACGTCGGCGATGCCGCTGCGCAGCCGCCGCTCGACGGCCGCCGCCTTCCGTCGCGCGAACCACGCCGCGAGGCCGCGACACAGCATCGCCACGAGCACTCCGACCACGACTCCACCGACCACCAGCACCGTGGGTACGGCGAAGCCGCGCACCTCCGGCGTCGGCGGCTCGGGCAGCCTCAGGTATGTGAACCCGAACAGCGCCAGCAGCCACAGCCCGCCGGCGACCGCGCCGAGGAAGATCAGCCACTGCAGACCCTGGACCGCCCGCGACCAGATCGGGGCCCGGCTGACCCCGAGATCGGTCGTGACCACTGCCTTGTCGAGGGCGTCGCCAACGTCGTCGAACCGGGAGACCGAGCCGCGTCGCACCGAGGCGGCCCACGGACGTGGCAGCCCTTCGGACGCCCGCTCCACGACCTCGCGCACGGTCTGGTCGACGCGGGCGCGCTGCACCTCGTTGGCCTTCGGGATGGACGCTCGGGCGGCGCCGGTGAGCTGCCGGCCCGACGCACCGAGGTCGAGGTGCAGCCGCTTCAGCGGATCGGGACGGAACCGAGACAGCCACGCCGTCACCGGCCACCCGGTCGCCCGCTGGGCACGCACCGACGTCGCCTGATGCACCGCGTCGACCACCAGCGGGACCCCGGCCGCATCGCCGAACGCGTCGATCAGCTCCTGTCGTGACGACCGCGCCACGTCGCCGGGCTGGGCGTCGCCGGTCTGCTCGTGCATCCGGGTCGCGACCTGCTCGATGTCGGCGACCCGGCGGATGTTCGACACCTTCTTGGACTTGACCCGCTTGACCAGCTCGTTGCGCAGGTCGTCGATGCCCTCGCCGGTCTTCGTCGACGTCGCGACCACGGACACCGATTTCAGGCCGTCCTCGTCCAGCAGCCGGTCGACGTCGGCGAAGATCGCCTGGCGTCCGGCCTGCGGCACCTCGTCGAGGTGGTTGAGCACGACCAGCATGATCTCGGCGTGGGTGGCCAGCGGCCGCAGATACCGGTCGTGGATGGCCGCGTCGGCGTACTTCTGCGGGTCGAGCACCCAGACCAGCAGATCCGCGCGCTCGACCAGGCGGTCGACCTCGATGTGGTGCGAGACCTCGGTCGAGTCATGGTCGGGGCAGTCCAGCAGCACCAGGCCCTGCATCGCCACGTCGGTCTCGCTGCGGTCCAGCATGCTGTCCCGGCTGACCTGATGGCGGCGCGGGATGCCGAGCCAGTCGAGCAGCTCGGTCGACCCTTCGCCGCCGAACGAGCACGACAGCGCCCACGACGTGGTCGGTCGACGCACGCCGATCGCGGCCAGGTCGAGCCCGCTGAGGACGTTGAACAAAGAAGACTTGCCCGACCCGGTGGCCCCGGCGAGCGCGACCACGGTGTGCTCGGCGGACAGCGTCAGCCGCTCGCCGGCGAGGTCGACGACCTGCTGGGCCTCGGCGATCAGGTCGTCGTCGAGTCGGCCGCGGGCGGCCGTCACCGCACGACCGAGTCCCTCGACCTTGGACTTGGCGTCCACGTTCCGGCCCAGCGCCTGCTTGACGCCTTCGACGATCGCACTCACAGCCGTGCTTCCCCTGTCTGTTCTCGTGGTCCCTCGTCGGCAACGCTCAGTGCGGACTCGACGACGCCGTCGTCCAGGCGGGCTTCCTCGACCTCGACCGCGAGACCCCGAAGGCGGCGCGGCAGCTCGACGGTCGCACCCGTGGCGTCGACGACGGCGTGGTAGCGGGCCCGCTCGGCGGCGAACAGGTCGTCCACGCGAGTGGCCAGGTCGGCGCGGGCCTGCTCCGCGAGCCGTCGCACGGCCTGGTCGCCGAACACCGCCTCGAGCAGCTTCTGCCCGAGTACGGCGCTGCCGCCGGCGATACCCGCCTCGGCGCCGGTGAGGCCAGCCGTGTGGACGAACACGACCACCATCAGCGCCACGCTGAGGCCGTTGACGCCGTACGCCATCACGCGCGCCTTGGACCGCTTGTCGGCGCCCTCCTCGCGAACCAGGTCGATGACACCCTCTTGCCAGTCGCGCACGGTTCGCTCGGCGCGACTGCGGAACTCCCGCGAAGCGCGGCTGAGGTCGGTCTCGCTGCTCTTGAGCAGGAACCGGCCGGCGTCGGACGACCGCCAGGCAGTCTCGGCGGCCTCCGCGGCGGCCTCGGCGTGCTCGGTGAGCAGCGTCTCGAGGCCGGACTCGACGGCGACGGTGACCTGCTGCGCGGTCGGCGGCTTGCCCTTGACCGCGCCGACCAGCCGGTCACGCAGCCGGCTGATCCGGTCCTCGAGCGACTTGAGCAGCTCGCCCGTGCCGACGAACTCCTGCCACCGCGCCAGCACCTCGCCGCGGAGCAGCGTGCCGTCCTGGCTGGCCTTGTCGACAGCCGCGATCGCCTGGTCGTACGCATGGTCGGCGTCCGCTCGGAGCTGGATGACCACCTCGGCCTGCGCACGCGCCTCGTCGGCCACGTCACGGGTGCGGTGACCGAGCGACTTGACCGCGCCGTCCAGGGTCTGTCGGACAACGGCCTGGCGGGCATCCGCGTCGGCGGCGAGCGTGTCGAGCCAGTCGCGGATCGGCTTGACCGCATCCGCCGGCAGCAGACCGTCCTCGTCGACGGTCGTCTCGGGCACGGTGAACAGCGGTGAGTCGCCGAGCCCGCGGGTCGAGAGCATCCGGGCCAGGTGCGAGCTGACCTCGCGCACCGAGTCGGCGGCGGTGCGGTCGAGCACGATCGCCACCGCGGTGCTCCGCTCGTGGGCGGTCTTGAGGAACCCCCACGGCACCTGGTCGGCGTAGCGGGCGGCCGACGTGACGAACAGCCACAAGTCGGCAGCAGACAGCAGCTGAGCGGCGAGTATCCGGTTGGCCTGGTCGACCGAGTCGATGTCAGGGGCGTCGAGGATGGCCAGCCCGGGCGCCAGCCGCTCGGTGGGGACCAGCTGCAGGGTCCGGCCGTCGGTCGACGCCCCCGAGCTGCGGGCCATTTCGGGCAGGATCCTCGACTTGTCGAACCACTTCGCGTCGACCGGGTTGTGCACCAGCACCGGGGACCGGGTGGTCGGCCGCAGGACGCCGGGCTCGGTGACCCGTTCCCCGATCAGCGAGTTGGTGAGCGTCGACTTGCCGGCGCCGGTCGAGCCGCCGATCACGGCGAGCAGGGGCGCGTCGAACTGGATCAGCCGGGGAAGTACGTAGTCCTCCAGCTGATC
>WHTB01000194.1 GCA_009379735.1 Propionibacteriales bacterium | reverse complement strand
CTAGATGCCGCCGCCGATCACGCGGTCGCGCAGCGCCCGGCAGTGCTGCTCCAGCGCCATCAGCTCGCCGAACATCCGGTTGTAGTCGGCCTGCTGCTCCACCGGGTTGGTGCGCTGCAGCCGCGACTTGACCTGCTCGATGCGGCGCAACGCGGTCAGCTCCTGGGGGCGCGCCAGCAGGGCCTCGACCAGCCGGGCCGTGGGCTCGCCCTTCGAGCGCAGCGGGGCGACCGCGAGCGCCACCAGGGCGTGCTGGGCCTGCTCGTCCTCGGCCTTGTCGCGCAGCCGGCTGACCCAGTCACCCCCCGTCGCCGCCGCAGGCCCGCCGACCGACTCCACCGCGCGTCGGACGCCGGCCAGGGTGGGGTGGGTGAAGTCCTCGTCGCCGAGCTCGCCGAACTGCTCGGCGGAGAGCTCGGGATACTGCACGACCGCTTGCAGGGCCTCCCGCTCGGCCTCGAATCGGGGATCGCGGAGGTCGGGGCGCTCCGGCGCGGGTGGCCCGGCCAATTGCTGAGCCGGCGGCCCGGCCGGCTGCCCGACCGCCTGCTCTGGGGGTACGGCGACCTGGCGGTCGGGGCGCCGGGGAGCAGGCCCGCGAGCCGCGGCGCGATGCACCTCGCGGCGCACCTCGTCGACGTCGACGCCGACCATGCCGGACAGCTCACGAGCGAAGGCGTCGATCTTGGACCGGTCACGTACGGAGGCGACCAGGCCGGCCGCCTCACGCACCGCGTCGACCCGGGCGTCGGCCCGGTCGAGGTCGTAGCGGCTGAGGACGTTCTTCAGCACGAACCGGTAGAGCGGGACCCGCCGCGCGACCAGCTCGCGTACCGCCGCGTCGCCCTTGGCCAGCCTCACGTCGCACGGGTCGAGGCCGTCCGGCTCGATCGCGACGTAGGTCTGCGCGACGAACTGCTGGTCGCCCTGGAACGCCCGCAGCGCCGCCCGGTGACCGGCCTCGTCGCCGTCGAAAGTGAAGATCACCTCGCCGCGGAACTGCTCGTGGTCGAGCAGCAGCCGTCGCAGGACCCGGCCATGGTCCTCGCCGAACGCGGTGCCGCAGGTCGCGACCGCGGTCTCGACGCCGGACAGATGGCACGCCATCACGTCGGTGTAGCCCTCGACGACCACGGCCTGCTTGCGGCGAGCGATCTCGCGACGGGCCAGGTCGACGCCGTACAGCAGGTGGCTCTTCTTGTAGATCGGGGTCTCGGGGGTGTTGAGGTACTTCGCCTCGATCCGGTCGTCGTCGAACAGCCGGCGCGCGCCGAAGCCGACCACCTCGCCGCTGACCTCGCGGATCGGCCACAGCAGCCGGCCGCGGAACCGGTCGTACGCGCCCCGGCCGGACTGCCCGACCAGGCCGGACGCGACCAGCTCCTCGTCGCGGAAGCCCTTCTGCCGCAGGTGCCGGTAGAGCTCGTCACCGCCACGCGGCGCGAAGCCGACGGTGAACAGCTCGGCGGCCGCCTTGTCGAAGCCCCGCTCGGAGAGGAACTGCCGGCCGGCCTGCGCGGCGCCGGCGGCGCCGAGCCGGTCGACGTAGAACTCGGCGGCAAGCCGGTGCGCCTCGAGCAGCCGCGGCCGCTGCGACGAGTCGCGTCGTGGGCCGGGACCGTCCTCGGTGTAGCGCAGCTGGACGCCGTAGCGGCCGGCCAGCCGCTCGACCGTGTCGGTGAACGCGAGGCCCTCGATCTTCATCACGAAGTCGATGACGTCGCCGCCCTCCTGGCAGCCGAAGCAGTGGAAGAACTGCTTGGCCGGGGTGACGTGGAAGGACGGGCTCTTCTCGTCGTGGAAGGGGCAGAGTCCCTTCATCGAGCCGCCGCCGGCGCTGCGCAGCGTGACGTGCTGCGACACCACCTCGTCGATGCGGGCACGCTCGCGGACCAGCGCGATGTCTTCCTCACGGATCCGGCCTGCCACGCGGGCGAGTCTACGGGTCCGCGCAGACCGTCATCGACTGACGCTAGGCCGAGGCACTCACCTGATCCAGGGGTACGTCGGGGTCGGCCAGCTTGGCCGGGTCGACCGGTGCGCTGGCGCGGATCAGGTCCTGGACGGCGTCGATGGTGTCCCACACGTTGACGTGCATGCCGGCCAGCACGAAGTCGTCGGTCAGCCAGAACGCCATGAACTCACGCTTGTCGACGTCACCGCGCAGCACCACCCGCTGGTAGCCCCGGTCCGGGTGCACGTGCCCGGCGTACTCCATCCCGGTGTCGTACTGGTCGGACCAGAAGAACGGCACCACGTCGTGCACCACCGGCTGCCCGAGCATGGCCCGCGCCACCGTCTGCCCGCCGTCGTGGGCGTTGGCCCAGTGCTCGACCCGCAGCCGGTAGCCCAGCAGCGGGTTGAACCACACCGCGACGTCGCCGGCGGCATAGACGTCGGGATCGGACGTCCGCAACGACTCGTCGCACACGATGCCGCCGTCGACGTCGAGACCGGCGGCCTCGGCCACCGCCACGTCCGGCACCACGCCGACGCCGACGATCACCAGGTCGGCGTCGACGGTGGCGCCCCCGGACGTGCGTACGCCGGAGACGCTGCCGTCGCCGATGATCTCCTCGACACCCTCCCCGAACCGGAACGTCACGCCGTGCTCGACGTGCAGGTCGGCGTAGATCTGACCCACCTCGGGTCCGAGCACGCTCGCCAGCGCGGTCTCCTGCGGCTCGACCACGGTCACCTCGCAGCCGGCCTGCCGCGCCGCCGCAGCGGTCTCCAGGCCGATCCACCCGGCACCCACCACGACCACCCGGGGCTGCTCCGCGAACGCGTCGTGCAGCGCGCGCGAGTCGGTGAACGTGCGGAGGTAGCGGACGCCCTCCAGGTCGGCGCCCGAGACGTCCAGCCGGCGCGGCTGCGACCCGGTAGCCAGCAGCAGCTTGTCGTAGCGGACCGGCTCGCCGCCCTCGACCGACACGGTGTGGCCGGTCAGGTCGACGGCCTCCACCCGGGTGCCGAGACGCAGCTCGACCTGCCGGTCGGCGTACCACTGCTCGTCATGATGCCGGGTGGTCTCGTACTCGTCCTCGCCCTTGAGTGCGCCCTTGGACAGCGGTGGCCGGTCGTACGGCAGCTCGTCCTCGGCACCGATCAGCACGATCGTGCCGGGGAAGTGCTCATCGCGCAGCGTCTCGGCCGCCTTCACCCCGGCGAGGCTCGCGCCGACGATCACGAACTGCTGGTCCTGCTCGGCCATCTGGTCACCCATCCGCTAGAGATCTCGATGCCAGGTGGTGGCGGAGGCATCCGTCAGCGAGGCCACCTGGTCGACCACCACACGTAACCGTGCACCGTCGTCGGGCGCAAGGGCGTGATCAGCGCGGAAGCCCGGCTCGAGCAGCTTGGGCTGCTCGGCCAGATGTGCGACCAGGTCGGTCAGCAGATCGCGCTGCCGCTGCTGCGGGAGCACCCGGTCGTCGCCGCGCATGATGTAGTGCGCCGCGATGCCCTTGAGTACGCCGATCTCCTCGCGTACCCCCCGCGGCACCTCGAGGCCCGCGCCGTAGCGGACCAGCGGACCGGGGCCGTGCAGGTCACGTGTCGCCTGCTCGACGGCCTGGCAGAACCGGCCGATCAGCTCGCTGGTGAGGTTCTTGAGGGCGGCCTGGGCGCCCCGCGACCCGTCGTACGGCCCCGGCGGCCAGCCGTCGCAGTGCCGCAGCCGCGCGACCGCGGCGTCGAGCGAGGCGGCGGTGGCGTCCGGGAGGTACCAGTCCGTGACGGCGGCGTAGACGCGCTCCCGGTCGACCTCGGACGACAGCCGGCCGAGGTCGATCCGCCCGGCGGCGACGCCGTCCTCGACGTCGTGCACGGAGTACGCGATGTCGTCGGCGAGGTCCATCACCTGGGCCTCGATGCAGGTGCCGTCGCCCCCGGGCGCACTCTCGCGGACCCAGGCGAAGACCTCCGCGTCGTCGGAGTACACACCGAACTTGCGGACCTGGCGCTGTGAGCCGTCGGCGTGGGCGCCGACCGGAGGGCGGGCGTCCTCGGTGGTCCAGGGGTACTTGGTGGCGGCGTCGAGGCTGGCCCGGGTCAGGTTGAGGCCGGCGCTGCGGCCGTCGGGATGCACCGCCTTGGGCTCGAGCCGGGTGAGGATGCGCAAGGTCTGCGCGTTGCCCTCGAACCCGCCGATCTCGGCCGCGACGTCATTGAGGGCGCGCTCGCCGTTGTGCCCGAACGGAGGGTGGCCGAGGTCATGGGCCAGACATGCGGTCTCGACGATGTCGGGGTCGCAGCCGAGGACCCTGGCCAGGTCGCGACCGATCTGCGCGACTTCCAGGGTGTGGGTCAGGCGGTTGCGGACGAAGTCGTCGGTGCCCGGTCCGACGACCTGAGTCTTGGCGGCCAGCCGCCGCAGCGACGCCGAGTGCACGAGCCTGGCGTGGTCACGCTCGAACGGGCCCCGGCCGACCCGCTTCGGCGGCTCCTCGACCCAGCGCGCCGCGTCGGCAGCGGCGTACGCGTCGTACTCCATAGCCCGATCATCGCAGCCGCACCCGACACGGGTTGTCGGTCGGATGTGTCAGGCTCGTCCCGGTGAGCACCCCGCCGAGCCGCCTGCGCGTCGGCAGCGTCCCCGCCCTGGTCGCGATCTTCACCCTCAACGGCTTCCTGATGGCGCAGGTGTTGTCGCGGATGCCGGCGCTGCGCGACCAGGTCGAGGCCTCGCCCGGGCAGCTCGGTGTCGCGCTGCTCGCGGTCGGCCTCGGCTCGATCATCGCGATGCCGTGGACCGCCCGCGTGGCCGAGCGGTTCGGCAGCCCGGCGGTCGCCGCGGGGAGCGGCGCGCTCACCATCGGGGCCTGGGCGACGTTGGCCCTGGTGCCGGACCCCCGATGGCTGGCCGCCGACCTGTTCGTCGTCGGGCTCGGGCTCGGCACTTGGGACGTCGCGATGAACATCCAGGGGCACCGGCTCGAGCACCTGCACAAGCGGGTGCTGATGCCCCGGCTGCACGCCGGTTTCTCCGCCGGCACGGTGGGCGGCGCGCTGGCCGGCGCCGGGTTCGCGTACTCCGGCGTACCCCTGGGCGTCCAGCTCCCCGCGGTCGGCGCCGTGGGGGTCGCGATCATGCTGGCCTGCGTACGGCGGCTGGCACCTGATGCGCACCAGCGCGCGGGCTCCTCACCGGACGCCGACCCGGCGCGGCCTCCCGACCGGGCCCGGTCACGGGTCACCGGGCTGGAGATCGTGCTCGGACTGCTGACCTTCTCGACCGCGCTCGGCGAGGGCGCCGCCAACGACTGGCTTGCGATGGTGCTCGTCGACGAGCGCGGGGCTGCCGAGGCCGTCGGCGCACTCACGTTCGCGGCGTTCAACGTGGCGATGACCGCCGGGCGGCTGGGCGGGGGCGCGCTGATCGAGCGCCGCGGCCGCAGCGCCGTGCTCCGGGTGTGCGGCGTCGCCGCCGTCAGCGGCGTCCTGCTCGTCGCCCTCGTCTCGTCGCTGGCCGCGGCGGTCGCCGGCGGACTGTTGTGGGGCGTCGGCCTGTCTGTGGTGTTCCCGGCGGCGATGTCGGCCGCCGGCGAGGTGCCCGGCCGCGGCGCGCGCGCCATCGGCGTGGTCTCCACGATCGGGTACGCCGGGTTCCTCGCGGGCGCACCCACCATCGGCCTGGTCGCCGAGCAGGTCGGGCTCGACCGGGCGCTGCTGGTGGTCGCGGCCGTATGCGCGCTGGTCTTCCTGCTCGCCGGCGCGGCCCGCGAGCGTCGCTGAGCGTCGCTGATCGTCACGACACGTACTGACATAGCGGGCATGGGCTTGGCGTTTGGCGCCCGACCCGTCAGGATACGTCCGTTAACGAAACGGCAGGAGAGCCAGGAATGACGCTGCATGATATGGAGCTCGGCACGGTGCGCGCCGGCTGGGAACGTATCGACGTGCTCGAGCGGCTCCCCACCGCACAAGCCGCATCGGTCTTCGCGCCGTCCCTTGACAGTGAGCGAGCCCGCTCGCGGGAGCTGTTCGAGCCGCTCGCCCTCGACGCCCGGACGGCGGGTTACCGCCGGTCGTACGAAAGCCCCAGCAACCTGGTCCGCTTCCGGCGCACCGTCGACTTCCTCGAGCCCGGCGAGCGGGTCTTCGAGATCGGCATCGGCATGGGCTATCTCGCCGGCATGATGCTCCGGGACGGCAAGATCGGCGGCTACCACGGGATCGACATCGTCGAGCGCAACGTCGCCGGCACCCACGGGACCCTCGAGGCCAACGGCTTCGCCGACCGCGGCACCGCGGAGGTGGGCGACCTCTACGAGCTCAGCCGTAAGGAGGTCGAGGCCTTCGGGGCAGACCTGGTGGTGTGCTGCGAGGTCCTCGAGCACGTTCCCGACCCCGAGCACGCGTTACAGGTGCTCGCCGACGCACTCCCCGACGGCGCTGACCTGCTCATCTCCGTACCCCTGCTGCACCGCCTCGAGACGGTCTGGGGACACGTCGCGATCTTCGGCTGCGCCCGCGTGCGCGAGATGGTCGAGGCCGCCGGGCTGCACGCACACCTGGTCGAGGCGGTCGACAACACCTGGGTGTTCATCCTCGCCTCCCGCAGCCCGGAGCCGAGCGCGCACGCGGCCCGAGCGGAGCGGGAGGTCCCGGACGTCACGCGTGGGATGCAGTCTCCGCCCGACCGGCCGCGGGCCGTCCACAACGTCGCTCCCGCCGCCCAGCCACGGCTCGACAGCCGGTGGACCAAACGGCTGTCCCGAGCCGACGTCGACGCTGACGGCGACAAGCTCGTGTGCGCGTTCGACAGTGATCCCGAGGCGGACGGCAACTCGTACGGCGGGCTGCGCTTCAAGGCGTCGGGGTTACGCGGTGTACGGCTGGAGCTGCGCCTCGACGACATCGACACGGTCAACGAGCTGTACGTCGACTTCATGGCCGGCAAGCAGCGGGTGGGCCGGTGGCGCTGGGAGGTCACCAGCGGTCGGCCGAAGGCGAACCCGGCGACGTTCCTGCTGCGACCCGAGTTCAAGGGCAAGTACTTCCGGCGCGGCATCATCGGCGACCTGTCCACCGCCGACTCGTTCGAGCTGTTCGCCGCGCTGGCGCCCGGCGGTCGCGCCCGCTTCACCCTCAGCCGGCTGGGGCTCGTCGTCTGAGTCGTCACAGCTGACGATCTGCGCGGACGAACTCAGGCAGGGGACTGTGCGATGACCACCGACGTCGAGGACGGCCCCGAGGTGCGCGCCGTCCAGCAGGGCTGGCGACGAGTCGAGAGCATCGAGCGGCTGAGCCACGGCGACGTCAATACGATCTTCGCCCCGTACTGGAAGGCCGAGCGCGAGCGGTCAGTGGAGTCGTTCCGGCCGCTGGAGATGGGGCCGGGCAGAGACAAGTGGCGACGCGCGTACGAGAGCCCGGCCAACCTCGTGCGCTACCGCCGTACCCTCGACTTCCTCACGCCCGGCGAGCGAATCTTCGAGGTCGGCGTCGGCAAGGGCTACCTGGCCGGCATGATGCTGCGCGACGGACAGGCCGCCGGCTACCACGGCATCGACATCGTCGCAGAGAACGTCATCGGCACCCGTAAGACGCTGACAGCCAACGGCTTCGACGACCGGGCGACCACCCAGGCCGGCGACCTCTACGAGCTCACCCGTGAGCAGGTGGCCGGCTTCGGTGCCGACCTGGTCGTCTGCTGCGAGGTGCTCGAGCACGTACCCGACCCCGAGGCCGCGCTCCAGGTGCTCGCCGACGCGACGCCGGACGGCGCCGACCTGCTGATCTCGGTGCCGCTGCTGCGCCGGCTGGAGAACGTGTGGGGCCACGTCGCGATCTTCGACAGCTCCCGGATCCGCGCGATGCTCGAGGCGGCCGGCCTGCACGCACACCTGGTCGACGTCGTCGACAACAGCTGGGTCCTGGTCCTGGCGTCCAGGGACCCCGAACCGAGCGTGCACGCGGAGCGCGCCGCGCAGGCGGTCTCGAAGGTGGCCGGAACCCTCGACCTGTTGGTCACTCCGCGCGCCGTGCACAACGTGGCGCCGTCCTCGCGCACGCTGCTGCCGAGCAGGTGGACGCGGGGGCTGAGCCAGGCCGACGTGCAGGTCGACGGGCCGGACCTGGTCTGCGCGTTCGACGCCGAGGCGAGCTCGCCGCTCCGCACGATCCTCCGTCATGGCCGGCGGCAGAAGTCGTTCGGCGGCGTCCGCTTCGCCGTGTCCGAGCTGCGCGGGCTGCGGGTTGAGATCCGGCTCGACGACATCGATACGGTCTCCGCGGCGTTCGTCGACTTCCTGGCCGGCGACCAGCGGGTGATGCGCTGGGAGTGGGACGTGCAGCGGCGCCGGCCGGAGAGCGAGCCCGCGACCTTCGTCCTGCGGCCCGGGTTCAACGGCATCTACTTCAAGGCCGGTCGAGTCGGCGACGTCAGCACGGCCGACTCGGTCGAGCTGTTCGTGCAGCTCGCCCGCGGTGGGAGGGCCCGGTTCACCCTCACCCGCCTCGGCCTGATCGTCTGACCGCTCCT
>WHTB01000463.1 GCA_009379735.1 Propionibacteriales bacterium | reverse complement strand
TCGAGTGCTACCTCGCCCAGGAGCTGGCCGACAACGTGCCGATCGCCGCGTCGCTCGTCGTCAGCGTCTATCCGCCGTCGGGCCCGGAGATCAGCCGGCTCACCGTCGAGGCCGGCCTGTTCGCGGCCGGTCGCACCGCTGCGGAGTGCGCCGCGATCGACGTCGACGCGGAGCGTACTGTCCGCACCCGCCAGCAGGTCACCGCCGACGTCGACGGCACGCACATGTACGCGACCGAGGGCGTCACGTACTCCTTCTTCGTGCCGGAAACGACGGTCTCGTGGTGCTCGCCTTCTCGACTCCGATGGTCAACGTCGCCGCGCCACTGGTGGCACTGTTCGACTCGATGGCACAGTCCTTCAGGTGGGTGTGGTGACATGACCGGTGACACGTCGACGGACGCCGCGCAACCCTGGAACGTCCGCGTAGAGCTGCGCGATGACGGCTGGATCTGGATGCCCGAGCCCGGCGAGGACATCGCCGGCTGGGCCGACCAGGCGTCCACCGGCGCGCCCGACCGCGAGATCGCCACGGCGGTCGCGGAGCAGCTGCGCACGTACGCGGTCGACTTCCGCGAGCGCGCCCACGACGTCGGTGCGGTGTGGGTCCCCGACTTCCACTACGGCGTGCTCGCCGCGATGACCTGCGACGCGATGACCGAAGGGGGACTCGTCGAGGTGCTGCCCGACGCCGACCCCGGCGACGCCCAGAGCGTGGCCCTGGCCGAGGTCGCGCTCGGTGCGACCGGCCCGAAACCACCCGCGGTGTCGGTTGTCGAGCACCCGCTCGGCCCGGCCGTCCGGGCGCAGCGCATCGAGCAGCAGGACCGGGCCGAGGGGTATCGACGTGTTGTTCGAGAGCGTGTCGATCACCGTGCTCCCGCAGCTCGACCGACCCGGGCAGTCCCCGACACCCGAGGCCATCCGGATGACGCTGACCTGGACGATGCTGGACCAGTCCGCCGAGTTCGCCCAGATGGCCGACGAGATGGTGCTCGACATCCGACTGTCCTGACACGGTGCCCGCGATCGGACAATACGCGGCAAAACCGCCGAACGCCCTGACAACTCGTGACAGGTCGGTTGCACTATGTATAGGCTCCGGCTCGTTGCGCCCCGACGGTGACCCCCGACGATCGGTGCAGCAGCCAGGCGCGGTTCACAAGACCGCGCATCTGCGTGGGTTCAAGGGAGGACCCTCATGCCTCACTACCAGCGAGGATCACGACGAGCCCTGGGCTTCGGCCTGGCGCTCACGGTCGCGGCGGCGATGACGCTGGCCACGGCCCTCACCCCGGCGTCGGCGGCCGACCAGAAGTCGCCCCGCGCGAAGGCGCAACAAGCCGCACTGATCGGCACCGACAAGGCGACCGCCATCGACGGCCGCTACATCGTCGTACTCAAGGACCAGGCCACCCGCGGCGCGGCGGCACGGGTCAACGACACCGCCCAGTCGACCGCGAAGTCCAAGGGCGGCAATGTGCACCGCGAGTACGACGCGGCGGTGCTCGGATTCTCCGCCAGCCTCACCGACTCGGCGCTGGCCGCCGTCCGCTCCAACCCCGACGTCGCGTACGTCGAGGCGGACCAGCGGATCAGCCTCGACGCAACCCAGTCGCCGGCCACCTGGGGTATCGACCGGATCGACCAGCGCAACCTCCCACTGAGCAACAGCTACACCTACAACCAGACCGGCGCCGGAGTGACGGCGTTCATCATCGACACCGGCATCCGCGCCACCCACAACGACCTCAGCGGCCGGGTTGGCAGCGGCTTCAC
>WHTB01000354.1 GCA_009379735.1 Propionibacteriales bacterium | reverse complement strand
GCCATGCTGCGCCCGATGGGATCGTCCGGATCCCCGGTCCGGACCGGCGACTCGATGTACTGCGCCTGGCCACCATCGCGGAACGGCTGCGCGACAAGTCGACGCGCCACCTGGTTCGCGACCGCGCCGCCATGGTCCTGGCGCACCAGATGAAGGCACAGGTCGAGCCCGGACGCGCTGCCGGCGCTGGTGAGCACGTCGCCCTCGTCGATGAACAGCGGCCGTGGATCGACCTCGACCGCGGGGAACCGCTCATGCAGTCGGTCGGCGTACATCCAGTGCGTCGTCGCCCGTCGTCCGTCGAGCAGACCCGCAGCCGCAAGCGCGAACGCACCCGAGCAGATCGAGGCGATCCGCGCACCACGTTCGTGCGCCCGCTGCAAGGCCCCGATCAGCTCCGGCGACGTCGGCGCATCGACGTCTGTGACGCTGGGGATGATGACAGTGTCGGCCACCGCCAACGCATCGAGGTCGTGCGGAGTCTGCAGCGTGCCGCCGCCGACCGTCGACACGACTCCCGGGACCTCGGCGCAGAGGACCAGGTCGTACCACGGGTCTGGAACGCCCGGCCAGCGCACGCCGAAGGTCTCCGTCACGATGCCGGTCTCGAACAGGGACATGCCGCCGTACGCGAGCACGGCGACCGAGCGTCGGCCAGGATGATGTCGAGCCATTGGCGAAATCTTAGCGCACAATGTCATTTACGCCACTGTTGACCAGCCCGGCAGCCGCGGAGCATCGACTCATGGACACGATGACTCGCCCCGTGGCGCCCCGCTCTGAGAACCCCCAGTCGCTCACGGTCGAACGGCAGCTCACCGTCGGCGGTCTGCTCGCGATCGGGGTCAGCTTCGGCTTCGCCCGCTACGGGTACGGTCTGTTCCTCCCCGAGATCCGCCGTGAGTTCGAACTGACCGTGTCGACGGTCGGACTCATCGGCAGCGCAACGTACGCCGGATATCTGCTCGCCCTCGCCATCGTCGTCGTCTCCGCGACCCGGCTCGGCCCTCGGCTGTTGATCGGCGTCGGTGGGGCCTCGGCGGTGGTCGGGATGGGACTGGTCGCGTTCGCACCCGGCCCGGGACTACTCGCCGCGGGTCTCGTCCTTGCGGGCACGAGCCCTGCCTGGGCATGGGCGCCCTACTCGGACGCCGTCGATCTGGTCGTCGCACCCGCCCGGCGCGAGCGGGTGCTGGCCGTCATACCTGCAGGGACAGCCGTCGGCACCGCGGTCGTCGGCCCACTCGCGCTGCTGGCTGACGGCGCGTGGCGCAGCGCCTGGTTCGCGATGGCGGTCGTCGCTGCCGGTGTCGCGGTCTACAACGCACGGGTGTTGCCGCGGCGCGGCCGTACGGCATCGAACCGACGCGAGCCCTCCAGGCCGGGAGGGCTCGGCTGGTTCGTGCAGCGTGCCGCCCGCCCGCTGTACGTGACGGCGTTGTCCTACGGCGTACTCGGGGCTTTCTACTGGTACTTCGCGACCGAGGCACTCACCCGGGCCTCGCTCAGTGCGGCGACCACGACGGCCGCCTTCTGGACCGTGATGGGAGTCGCTGGCATCGCCGGCGTGTTCGCGGGAGCCCTGCTGTCCCGGCTCGGCTTGCGCACCTCGTCCAGACTTCTGTTCGCCGCACTGGCGACGGCAGTCGCGCTGTTGGGGATCGCCCCGGGCTCGTTCGTGGCTTCGGCGGCCTCGGCGGTGTTGTACGGACCAGCGTTCATGGCGGTGTCCAGCCTGCTCGCCGTATGGAGCTACCAGGTCTTTCCCGAGCGCCCCACCAGCGGGCTCAGCGCGACGCTGCTCTGTCTGGGAGTCGGAACCGTGATCGGTCCCGCCGCGCTCGGCACCGTCGCCCAGTACACCGATCTGCGCACGGCGTTCCTCACGGCCGCCTCCATCGCCCTCGCCACCCTCTTCGTGAAAGCGCCGCGGCGTGCCGTCAGTCGGGTGTCGAGCCGGACGTGTGTCCCGGCTTAGGCCGACGCAGCCCGGCCGACCGCAACAACAGCACCAGCTCGCGACTGGAGATCGGTACGGCGCCGCTGGCGACCGCCCGCTCCCACAGCTCGGCGGGCACGTCGTAGTGGTCGCGGTCGAAGCCCCGTTCGGGTACGCCGAGCCGTCGCGCGAACTCGTGCAGCTCGTCGTACGACGTGTCGCTGGCCAGATGCGCCCACAGCCGGCCGTACCGCGGAACCGCGGGCGGGTCGATCACGATCATGCCGGGCGGATCCGGGCGGTGTGGTCGTCGATCAGCCGGCGCCAGGACCGTACGTAGCCCGCGTCGACATGTGCCTTGTCCCAGGAGCCGTCCGGGCGTACGGACGACCCGAGGTGGAACTTGCGTACGCCAGCGCGCAGCAGCCAGGGCATGTGCTCGGCGCGCAGCCCTCCGCCGACCATCATCAGACGCAGAGCCTGCGGGTCCTCGGTCGCCCGGGCGAGCAGGTCCTGCTGGCCGTGCTCGACCCCGAGCACCGCGCCCGCGGTAAGGACCGTGTCGAGGCCGGGCAGCTCCCGCAGCTGCCGCCACGCCCGGTTAGCGTCGAGGGCGTGGTCGACGGCCCGGTGGAACGTCCACGGTGCACCGTCGAGCGCCGACGCCAGCCGCTCGCTGACCCCCAGGTCGACGTCGAGGTCGGCGTTGAGGAAGCCGAAGACGACTCCCTCGGCACCCGCGGACAGGTACTCACCGGCCAAACCCACCAGCCGGCTCACCTCGCCACCGGTCGTGCTGAAGCCCTCGCTCAGCCGCAGCATCGCGCGGACCGGGATCCCGCAGCCGCGGACGACGGTGCGAACGTCTCGCGGGCTGGGCGAGAGTCCGTCGACCTGCATCTGCGTACAGAGCTCCACCCGATCCGCGCCGCCGGCCTCGGCCGCCTCGGCGTCGGCCGGGTGCAGCGCGATGATCTCGAGCAGAGCGTCGTCCATGGTTTTCCTAGCGTGCCAGCATGGGAGGCATGTCCGGTGACGACCCGCTGATAACGGCGCGAGCTCAGGTGCTCCACGACCTGCAGGCGCGCCGCCATGCCGACTCCGCCTCCGTGTCCGCGCTCGAGGAGTCGGTCTCGCACCGCGGCTGGTGGCTGTCGCAGTGGCCGGACGGCCGGGAGTTCGTCGCCGGGCTGGTCGCCCAGGACGTGCAGGACGCGTTGTTCGACTCGGTGGGCCGCTGGCCGCTGTGCACCGCGTGCGACATCCTCGATCAGCACGCCCTCACCATCGAGCCGGAGCTCGGCGCCGACCCGCACTGGGTCTGCCCGGAGTCGGGCATCGTGGTCAGCCCGCTCGGCGCCCTCCGCTGAGCAGGCGGCGTACGAGGAGGAGCAGCAGCGCGATCCCGATGACGTACGGGCCGTAGCGTCTGACCAGCACCGGCAGCACGGTCGCCCCCAGGTCGAGTGCGTCGGTGTTCGTCGACCGGGCGCCACCCGATGCCTCACGCACCGGTGGCGCCGCGGCGCCCGAGGGTGCCGGCGTCGGCACGGCAGCCGCCGGCTCCACCTCGGGTGGGGCAGCACCCTCACCGAGCTCGGTCTGCAGGCACTCGGCGAACTTGGCCAGCATCTTGTCGGAGACGTCCTGCATCACGCCGCGCCCGAACTGCGCCGGCTTGCCGGTGATCACCAGGTCGGTCACCACGCGCACCGAGGTGTGCGCCTCGTCGACCGCCGCGAGCATCGCCGTGACGGTCGCCGACGCAGTTCCGTTGCCCCGCTTGTCCTTGCCCTTCGCCTCGAGCACCGCCCGGTGTGCCGCCTCGTCGCGCTCGGTGAACGTGCCGGTCCCGGTGTACTGCAGGGAGATCGGCCCGAGCTTGACCTTGCAGGCGCCGACGAAGTCGT
>WHTB01000271.1 GCA_009379735.1 Propionibacteriales bacterium | reverse complement strand
GTCCTAAGGCGTTGTCTGGCAAACCATCAGACCGGTCTTATCCGCGGTCGAGTTGTCGGGTCATCGGGAGTCGGCGGCGGCTCGTTCGTTCGCGGCCTCCTCGAGAGCGGCCAGGAGGGCGGCTGTCGCGGGCGGGTCGGGGGGATCGCCAAAGGTCGCGGCAAAGATCTGGCGGCTCGGGTTCGGGAGCTGGGTGGCGGTGATCGTCGGATCACGGTGCGCGCGCAGGGCCAGGCCGGGAATGGTGGTGACACCCATACCGGCGGCGACCAAGGTCTGCATGACCACCATGTCGTCGGTGGTGTAGGCCAGCCGGGGAGAGAAGCCCTCGCTTTCGCACATCTCCACGAGGTGGCTGCGGCACCGTTCGCAGCCGGCGATCCACGGTGTGTCCTTGTGCGCGGTCAGCGTGGTCCCGCCATCGGTGGTGAGCAGGAAGAGCGGGTCATCGAGCAGGTGGATCAGGCGGACCCCATCGTCCTCGTCGGCGGTGTCGTGGTATCGGAAGATCACGGCGATGTCGACGTGTCCAGCCCGCAGCAGTTGCAGGGACTCCTCCGGGTGGGTGTCGGTCAACGCGACCTCGAGACCAGGATGGTGCCGGCCCAGAATGGCCGCGGCCTGCGGTACCAGGGAGCTCATCACCGAGCCGAAGCCGGCCAGCCTCACCCGGCCTGCATCGAGACCGACCAGCGTGGACACCTCCGCGGTTGCCGAGTCGACCCGACCGATGATCTCCGCAGCCCGGTCCGCCAACAGCAACCCGGCCTCGGTGAGCCGGATCCCGCGGCCGACCCGTTGGAGCAGCCTGGCGCCAACCTCGGTCTCCAGCCGTGAGAGGTGGTGGCTCAGCGATGGCTGGGTGTAGTGCAGGTCTCGGGCGGCCGCGGTGACCGACCCATGTCTGCGCACCGCGTCGATGACGCGCAACTGAACGAGCGTAATCATTCATAGATTTTATACATGGGTCACGGTGAATTTTGACATTGGACCTATCACCCGAACGACGTCACGCTGGTGACCAGGACATCTCGTCCGGCGCCGTGGCCGACACCACGACAGCTGCCAGAAGGGACCACAGACGATGACTACATTCGCAATCGCGGCGCTGCTGCTGATCATGGTGCCGGGTCCGGACCAGGCCCTCATCACCCGCAACGCCCTGGTCGGAGGACGGTACGGCGGCACCCTGACCATGGTCGGAGGCGTGCTCGGAGTGACCGTACACGCCAGCGCCGCCGCCGCCGGCTTGTCGGCGCTGTTGCTCACCTCGGCCACCGCGTTCACCGCCCTGAAGATCGCGGGCGCCGTCTACCTCCTGTGGCTGGGCGTCCAGATGCTGCGCTCGGCGATCCGTACCCGGAACGAACCTGTCGTAGCCGAGGCCGTGGCAGTGGCGCGACGCCGGTCGACTTACCTCTACCAGGGCTTCCTGTCGAATGCGCTCAACCCCAAGGTGGCACTGTTCTTCGTGACCTTCCTGCCGCAGTTCCTCTCGCCCGACACCGCCTCACCGCGCGCCCAGGCGCTGTTGCTCTCGGCGATCTTCGCCGGTCTCTACCTGGCCTGGTTCGGGTTGTACATCGCCTTGGTGGAGCGGCTCGGCCGGTGGCTGCGCAGGCCGCGGGTGAAGGCGCGCATCGAGCAGGTCACCGGAGCCCTTCTCGTCGCGGTTGCTGTCCGTCTCGCCACCGCGGCGCATTGAACGACGCACGACGATCTCCAACCTGAACCTCATCACGAGCACAGCACAACCAAGAAGCGGCAACCACGACCACCCCCGCCTGATCGAAGGAGAACCGAGAACGATGGACACCACCGCCCTGCACGATGGGTACCGTGACCTACTCGACGCCGCAACCACCCTTGCCGCGGCCGACCACGACCCCATCCCACCGCCGGGAGAGTGGAGCGCGGACCAGATCTTGGCGCACGTCGCCTTGGTCAATGCGGCCACCATCTCCGCCGCCTGCTCGGCTGCCTCAGCGGCGGTCGCGACCTACGACAACCGCCTCGCGCACGACACCTGGACGATCAACCGGGTCATCTCCCTGGCTGGCGACAAGGAGGGCCTGCGGAACCGGATCCGGCTCCAGGCGGATGCCATGTGCGCGATCGCCTCCAGTCTCAGTGAGCGCGAGCTGGACACCCGCATACCGACGCTTCTGCTGTCGCACGACACACTGCTCGTCGACGACCTGGTGCCGCTGCGTGCTCTGATTGACGGACTCGCGACCACCGAGCTGACCGGCCATGCCAGCCAGCTGCGTGGCCTGCTGTCGGCGGGGACAAAGGATTGATGCGCAACGCCCGGCTCAGCCCCGCCGCGAATCTTGCGCCATGGCAGTGCCGTCGGTGGATCGAGGCTTAGCCTGGAATCGACCAGCTGCGAGGACCGCGCCACGCCTTACGAGAATGTCCACATCTGGGCCACTTGTGCGTGACAGGATGAGCGCGCCATGAGGATGAACGCTGTGCGACGACAAGACAGTGCCGACCACCCCGGAGTGACCGGGACCGCCAGGGTCGGCCGACGTACCAGCGCGCTCGTCCGGCGGCTCCGCCCCGGCGACATCGCGGTCATCGACCACGTCGACCTCGACCGGACCAGCGCCGAGGCCCTGGTCGAGGCCCGGGCGGCGGCCGTCGTCAACCTCGCCCCCTCCACGTCCGGTCGCTACCCCAACCTCGGCCCCCAGGTCCTCAACGCCGCGGGCGTCCCGCTGATCGACGTCGCCCACCCCGACCTGCTCAACAAGGTTACCGATGGTGACCGGCTGCGCATCGACGGTGGCGTGATCTTCCGCGACGGCGCCGAGCTGGTCTCCGGGGTCGTGCTCGACTCGAGCACCATCGCGCAGTCGATGGCCGACGCGCGTACGGGCATGGGCAGCCAGCTCGAGGCGTTCACCGCGAACGCGCAGGAGTTCATCCGCCGCGAGCGTGGCCTGCTGCTCGACGGCGACGGCGTCCCCGAGGTGACCACCAAGATCGCCGGGCGTCCGGTCGTCGTGGTGATGAAGGGGTACGACTACCGCGCCGACCTGCGAGGGCTGCGGCTGTACATCAAGGAGCAGAAGCCGGTGCTGGTCGGCGTCGGCGCCGGGGCCGACGTACTCCTCGCCGCCGGTCACAAGCCCGACCTGGTGGTCGGTGACGGCGAGACGCTGTCCGACAAGGCGCTGCGCAGCGGCGCGGAGGTGGTGCTGCACCACGGCCATGGCACGCATCCGATGGGGGAGGACCGGTTCGAGCGGATGGGCGTCCGCGCCGTGCTCTTCGCCGCCTCCGGCACCTCGGAGGACGCCGCGATGCTGCTGGCAGCCAACCGCGGCGCCGACCCGGTGGTCGCGGTCGGCAGCCACGCCACCTTGGTCGAGTTCCTCGACAAGGGTCGGTCCACGATGGCCAGCACGTTCATCACCAGGCTTCGCCTCGGCCCGACGCTGGTCGATGCAAAGTCGGTGCAGCGGCTCTACCGGTCGCCGATCCGCACCTGGCAGGTGCTGCTGGTCGCCCTGATCGGGCTGATCGCCGTGCTGGTCGCGGTCGCCGCCACGCCGGTCGGGCAGCCCTGGTGGCAGGACATTCAGGACCAGCTGGGCCAGCTGTGGGGACAGCTGTCGTGACCCGTTTCCGCACCGTCGTCTTCACCGTCGCGGTGGCTGCGTTCGCGCTGGCGCTCGGCATCGCGGTCGGGGCCGGCCCGCTGCAAGACGACATGCACGACGCGTTCAACGGCGGCCCCGCGACCCCGGCGAAGGCCGACGCCGACCTGCGGCGGCAGGAGTCGGCGCTGAAGCGCACGATCCAGTACGACGAGGATGCCGTGCACGCGCTGGCGCCGGGTCTGCTCGCGAACCGGCTCGCGTCCCGCCCGGTCGTCGTCTTGGCCCTGCCGGGTGCCGACAAGGCCGACGTCAAGGTCGTCGTCGACGACATCAGCGCGGCCGGCGGCACTTTGACCGGTCAGCTCACCATCGGCTCCGAGCTGGTCGACCCCAGCGCCCGGACACTGGTCGACACACTGTCGGCCGGCCAGGTCAAGGAGTACGACGACCTCGAGATCCGCAAGGGGGCCGGCGTGTACGAACGCGTCGGTCAGGTCGTCGCCCGGGCGGTCGCCACCGGCCACGAGGCGGGTGCGCCCACCGACGACGGCGCCCGCAGCGTGCTGAACGGTCTGACCACGGCCGGCCTGGTCCGCGGTGCGCCGCCCGACCAGCGGGCCAGCCTCGTGGTGTTCGTCGCCGGTGCCGACGGCGGCGATGCCGACATCGACACCGCCCGCGCCCGCATCATCGCCACCCTGGCCGCACAGTTCAGGAAGCGCAGCGACGGTGTGGTCGTGGCGGGTCCGCCCGGCTCGGCAGCGCCCGGCGGAGCGGTGCACGGGGTCCGCGCCGACGCCGCGGCCGCCAAGGCCGTCTCGACCGTCGACACGCTCGACTCGCGGCTCGGCCAGGTCGCCGTCATCCGGGCGCTCGCCCAGCAGGCGTCCGGCACGGCGGGGCACTACGGCGTGGTCGACGCGCCAGACGGCGCGATGCCGCAGTGACGGCGTCATGTTGATAGGCTGGAACCCCGTGGACGGGTGGAGCAGTTCCGCCGCACAGTTCTGACCACGGGAGACGTGTTGGCCGGTTCAGCCCAGACCAAGCATCTGTTCGTCACGGGTGGCGTGGCCTCTTCACTCGGCAAGGGCCTGACGGCGTCGAGCCTCGGCAGCCTGCTCAAGGCGCGCGGTCTCCGGGTGACCATGCAGAAGCTCGACCCGTACCTCAACGTCGACCCCGGCACGATGAACCCGTTCCAGCACGGTGAGGTCTTCGTCACCGACGACGGCACCGAGACCGACCTCGACATCGGGCACTACGAGCGGTTCCTCGACGTCGAGCTGTCCGGCAGCGCCAACGTCACCACCGGCCAGGTCTACTCCCGGGTGATCACCAAGGAGCGCCGCGGTGACTACCTCGGCGACACGGTCCAGGTGATCCCGCACATCACCAACGAGATCAAGGAGCGGATCCGGGCGATGGGCGGTGACGATGTCGACATCGTCATCACCGAGGTGGGCGGCACCGTCGGCGACATCGAGTCGCTGCCGTTCCTGGAGGCGGCCCGGCAGGTGCGCCACGACGTGGGCCGCGACAACTGTTTCTTCCTGCACGTGTCGCTGGTGCCGTACATCGGCCCGTCCGGAGAGCTCAAGACCAAGCCGACGCAGCACTCGGTCGCCGCACTCCGGTCGATCGGCATCCAGCCGGACGCGGTGGTCTGCCGCTCCGACCGGGAGATCCCGGAGAACGTGAAGCGCAAGATCTCGCTGATGTGCGACGTCGACGAGGAGGCCGTGGTGGCCGCCGTCGACGCGAAGTCGATCTACGACATCCCGAAGGTCCTGCACGGAGAGGGTCTCGACGCCTACGTCGTACGCCGCCTCAACATGCCGTTCCGTGACGTCGACTGGACCCAGTGGGACGACTTGCTCCGCCGCGTGCACGACCCCAGCGAGGAGGTCACCGTCGCCCTGGTGGGCAAGTACATCGACCTACCCGACGCGTACCTGTCGGTCGCCGAGGCGCTGCGCGCCGGCGGGTTCCACAACGATGCTCGGGTCAACCTGCGCTGGGTGGCGTCGGACGAGTGCGCGACGCAGGAGGGTGCGGCCAAGCACCTCGCCGATGTCGACGGCGTCTGCGTCCCGGGCGGTTTCGGCGTTCGGGGCATCGAGGGCAAGGTCGGTGCGCTGCAGTTCGCCCGCGAGCAGCGGATCCCGACCCTCGGCCTGTGCCTCGGCCTGCAGTGCATGGTGATCGAGTTCGCCCGCAACGTCGCCCGGCTCGGTGACGCATCGTCGACCGAGTTCGACCCGGACACCTCGGTGCCGGTCATCGCCACGATGGCCGAGCAAGAGGACATCGTCGCCGGTGAAGGCGACCTCGGCGGCACCATGCGGCTCGGGCTCTACCCGGCGGCGCTGTCCGCCGACAGCATCGTGGCCGGGCTGTACGGCGCGCCGACCGTGGACGAGCGGCACCGGCACCGCTACGAGGTCAACAACGCCTACCGTGCCCGGCTCGAGGACGCCGGCCTGGTCTTCTCCGGCACCTCGCCCGACTCACGGCTGGTCGAGTACG
>WHTB01000327.1 GCA_009379735.1 Propionibacteriales bacterium | reverse complement strand
CCGGCGCGACGACGACGTCACCTGGTCGTACGTCGTGTCCGACCCGACGGCTGAAGATCTGCTCGGTGATCGTCTGCGCCATAGCGGGACGGTAGCCCAGGTCTTGACAAACTGTCGACAGCCGACAGACTGCAGTCGTCAGCCGACTATTCTGGGAGGCCACCGGTGAACGCGGACCGCGGGACCACCGCAGAGCTCGCCGACTGGGTCGTCGGCTCGCGCGCCGGTGACGTCCCTGCCGACGTCCTGGACACGGCGCGGCTGCTGCTGCTCGACGGGCTCGGCTGCGGTCTCTTCGGATCGACCCAACCGTGGTCACAGCTGGTCACCGACTTCGTCGTGGCGGGTGGCGGTCGGTCGGAGGCGACGGTGTGGGGCACGCCCCACCGCGTCCCGGCGGCCAGCGCACCGCTCGCGAACGGCACCGCGGTCCACGCGTTCGAGTACGACGACCTGCACCCGCGGGCCGTCCTGCACGCCGGCTCCCAGGCGATCCCGGCGGCGTTCGCCGTCGCCGAGCTGGTGTCGGCCCAGCAGGAGTCGGACCAGCGGGAGCCGGTCGACGGTCGTGAGCTGCTGCATGCGGTCGTGACCGGCTTCGAGGTCGGTGCCAGGATCGGCCTGGCGACCGGTGCCGCCCAGCTGCACCGCGGCTTCCACCCCAGCCCCAACACCGGCACCTTCGTCGCCGCCGCCACGGCCGCCCGGCTGCTCCGGCTCGACGAGGCACAGACCCGCGACGCGTTCGGCATCGCGGGCTCGTTCGGTGGCTACCTGATGGCGGCGCAGTACGGCGGCATGGTCAAGCGGCTGCATCCAGGCCACTCGGCGCAGTCCGGGGTCACCGCCGCGCTGCTGGCCGCTCGTGGCCTGACCGGCACCCGCGCTGTCCTCGAGGCGCCGTACGGCGGGTGGGCCGCGGCCGTCGCGGGCGTGCCGCCAGACGCACTCGGCCAGATCACGGCGGACCTCGGCACGGCCTGGGAGCTGCCGAGCTTCTCGGTGAAGTACTACCCGTGCTGCGGGTCGAACCACACCAGCATCGACGCCTGGTGGGAGGTCCTCGGCCAGGACCGGTCACTGGGTCCGGACGACATCGAGCAGATCGACGTACGGTGCTCGACTCTGACGGCCGACCATGTCGGCTGGCCGTACCGGCCGGACGGGGTCACGGCCGCCCAGATGAACCTCAGCTACTGCCTCGCGGCGGCGATCGTCGACGGAGCCGTGACCATCGACCAGTTCGCGGAGGAGCGACTGGCCGCACCGGACCTGCTCGACGTCGTACGCCGCATCCGGGTCCGGCCCGATGACGAGATCGACGCACTCGGCCGAGCCCGCCGGCATCTGATCCACCTCGGCGTCACGACCCGGGACGGCCGCACGCTGACCGCAACCGCGGAGCACCCCAAGGGCAGCGAGCAGTACCCGCTCACCCCGACCGAGGTGGTCGAGAAGTTCGACCTGCTCGCCGGCCGCGTACTCCCGGTCGACGGCGTGCACACCGTGCGGCAGCAGGTGCTCGCGCTCGGCTCCGACGACTCCCCCGAGGTCGACGCCCTCGTCCGTGGGCTGGCGGCCGACTCCGTACCCACGACCGCGTAGCGACTACCCAGGAAAGGTGCATCCTGATGAGACATCCCCTGACCATCGGAGGCGCAGCCCTCGCCGTCGGCGTCTTGCTGGCCTCCAGTGCTTGTGCGCAGGACGCCGGCTCGACCGGTGGTGGCGGCGGGGGTGAGTTCCCGACGAAGCGCACCGAGTTCGTGACCGCGGGCGACCCGGGCGGAGGGCTCGACATCTTCGCCCGTGAGATCAAGCAGGCCTTGGAGAAGTCGGACCAGCTCGACACCCAGCTGGACATCACGAACCTCGGCGGTGGCGGCGGCAACGCGGCGATGGCCGTCGGCCGCCAACGCAAGGGTTCCGGCGACACCCTGATCGGGAACTCGAACCGGGTCTACCTCAACCCGCTGATCGGTACCACCGACCTCGCGCTCGACCAGGACTTCGTGCCGGTGGCGCAGTTGATGACCGAGTACGTCGTGCTGGCGGTCCGCGCGGACTCGCCGTACAAGTCCGCGCAGGACGTCATCGACGCGCTGACCAAGGACCCGCGCGCGCTCAGCCTCGGGGTGGGGACGATCCCCAGCGACGACCAGCTTCACCTGCTGCGACTCGGTGAGGCGATCGGTGTCGACTCCGGCAAGCTCAACATCGTCGCGTTCAGTGCCGGCGGCGACCTGATGACCCAGCTTCTCGGCGGCCAGGTCGATGCGGTGTCCACCGGCCTGTCGGAGACGCTGCCGCAGGTCGAGGCGGGCGAGGTACGGCTGCTTGCGATCACTGCGCCCGAGCGTCTCGACGGGCCGGCCGCGGAGGTGCCGACCTGGACCGAGCTGGGCATCGACTTGGTGGTCGACCACTGGCGCGGCGTGTTCGGCCCCGCCGACATGCCGGCCGAGGCGGTCCAGTACTGGGAGGAGACGTTCGCCGAGCTGGTGAAGACCGACGCCTGGGCCGACGTGGTGGAGCGCAACCAGTGGACCACTCTGTACCGCGACAGTGAGGAGTTCGGCGCCGTCCTGGAGGAGGAGAGCGGCACGGCCGAGGAGCTGCTCGGTGAGGTCGGGCTGGTCAAGAAATGACTCGCCGGCGCTCGGGCGACCTCTGGGCCGGCCTGGCCGTGGCCGTGATCGGGGGTGTGGGTCTGTGGGCGTCGTTCGACATCTTCGTGCCGACCGGTCTCAACGACTTCCTCGGACCCCGGGCGTTCCCGATCACGGTGTCGTCGGCGCTGGTCGTACTCGGTCTTATTCTCTCGGTGCGGGCGCAGCGCTCGTCTGCACCGCCCGACTTCGGGTCGGTCCGGGTCTTGTCTGTGGTCGGGGTGGCGGTCGTCGGCTACCTCGCGGTCTTCGAGCTGGTCGGCTTCTTCCTCGCCACCACGGCGTTCCTGGCGGCGATGTTCGTCTACCTCGGAGAGGCGCGCCTCTGGCTGGCCGGCAGCCTGGCCGTGGTGCTGGCGCTGGCGGTCACCCTGGGCTTCAGCCAGGGGCTGAACGTCGCGCTGCCGACGAGCCCGCTCGGCTTCTGAGCACCCATGGACGCACTGAGCTCGCTGGCTGCCGGGTTCGGGGCGGCGCTGACCCTCAGCAACATCATCGCGGCCGTGATCGGATGCATGCTCGGCACCGTCGTCGGCGTGCTGCCGGGGCTGGGCCCGTCGACGACGGTGGCGCTGCTGATCCCCGTGGCGTTCTCGCTCCAGCCCGATGCCGCGTTGATCATGATGCTCGGGGTCTACCTCGGAGCGATGTACGGCGGCTCGCTGACCTCCGTACTGATGAAGGTGCCGGGTGAGGCGTCGTCGGTGATGACGGCGATCGACGGGTTCGAGATGGCCAAGCAGGGCCGCGCCGGACCTGCCCTCGCCGTCGCCGCGATCGGCTCGTTCATCGGCGGCACCCTGTCGGTCGTCGGGCTCACCTTGTTCGCACCGATCATCGCCGACTACGCCCTGCGGATCGGACCGGCGGAGTACTTCTCGCTGATGGTCGCGGCGTTGCTGTTCACCTCGGTGCTGCTCGGCGCCGACCTGGTCAAGGGTCTCATCTCGGTCGCCCTCGGGCTGCTCGTCGCCGTGGTGGGTACGGACCTGCAGTCCGGGGTGCCGCGGCTGACGTTCGGCCTGTCGTCGTTCCTCGAGGGCATCGACATCATCGTCGTCCTGATGGGCGTGTTCGGCGTCGGCGAGGTGCTCTGGTACCTCGCACACCGGCCTGACCACAAGGGCGGACGGCTCGGGATCCGCGGGCGGCTCTGGTTGAGCCGTAGCGACTGGGCGCGGTCGTGGAGACCGATCCTCCGGTCGTCCGGGCTCGGCTTCGTGGTGGGCATCCTGCCCGGCTCGGGCAGCTCGCTGGCCGCGGTCCTCGGCTACACCGTCGAGCAGCGTGTGTCCAAGGAGCCCGAGCGGTTCGGCCGGGGCGCCATCGAGGGAGTCGCCGCGCCGGAGACCGCGAACAACGCAGCGACGGGTGGGGCGCTCATCCCGATGCTGACCCTCGGCGTGCCCGGCAGCGGGACGACGGCCGTGCTGCTGTCGGTGCTGACCATCTACGGCATCGATCCCGGTCCGCGCCTGATGACCGACAACGCCGACATCGTGTGGACCGTGATCGCGAGCCTGTACGTCAGCAATGTCGTGCTGCTGGCACTCAACCTGCCGCTGATCCCGATGTTCGTGCGGATCCTCGACGTGCCGACCAAGATCTTGATGCCGGTCATCTTGGTGATCGCCGCCGTCGGCGCGTTCTCGCTCAGCAACGCCTTCGCCGACGT
>WHTB01000203.1 GCA_009379735.1 Propionibacteriales bacterium | reverse complement strand
GGCCTTGGCGGCCTTGTCGAGGCGAATGTTGTGGACCGCCGACAGCGTGTTCGCCTCACAAGTGGGGTTCTTCGCCCACTGCTCGAATCGCCCACGCGTGTTGCGACGCGCCTCCTGCCGGATCTCGTCAAGCTCGACCACGGATGCTCCTCGCTACGCCTTCCGCCCGTTCAATCAACATCGTCCGAGTATGACCAACAGGTTCGACTGATAGGGGCGAACGGCAGGAACACCGTAAGGATGGTGGCGATGATTGCCACTTGGACTCGCACTTCATCAGGCACACAGTGCGCCTGGCCTTTATCGAGCGGGAAGAGCTGCTCACGTACGCGGTCGCAACGGCGCCCGGCAGGACGAGACCCGCAGGCCGGAATGGCGGTCGGCTGGCACCCCTGCCAATTAGTCAGCGTCGCTGGGCATCACCCGTACGCTCCCCCCCGACATGAGCAGCGTTCGGGTCACGGCGGGCGGGCGTATCGCAGGGCCGGTCCTGCATGCGAAAGGTCGGCTGGCGCGTCTGCAAAAGAAAGAGTGAACGTCCACCACACTTGTCTTCGCCGCATCTAACATAAGGGTAGACGACTTCGCTTATGTTATAGTCCCTGGGAACACCACAAAGGGGCCATCATGACGGCGACGGACTCCCCGTGGGCAGTGACCTGGGAGACGTTGCCGTGGGACTCCCACGGTAGCGCCCTCCCGCTCTCGCGCGCCCAGCGCTCCGCCATCCGCCCGACCTACGAAGCTGCCATCCCAGCAGCGATCGCTTCGCTCGACTTCGCCGTCGACCCGGACGTGCTGGCAGCCACCGACGACGCCCGAGCCGAGATCTCGCGATTCGATGCCGAGCTGTCAACCCTGCTGCCCGGCACTGAGATCGCTCCCCTGGCCGCCGTGCTTCTGCGCACGGAGTCGGCGTCCTCGTCTCAGATCGAGAACATCACCGCTCGGGCCAAGGCCCTCGCGCTGGCCGAGCTCGGCGTCGCGAAGTACGGCAGCAACGCCAAGCTAGTCGCCGCCAACGTGGACGCAATGAACCGCGCCCTCAAGCTAGCCGACAACATCACACCGACAACGATCCTCGCAATCCACGACGCGCTCATGCAGGGCCAGGAACAGGCCGACCCTGGCCGATTCCGCACCGAGCAGGTGTGGATAGGCGGATCGAGTGCCTCACCGCACAGCGCCGCATTCGTCCCGCCCCACCACTCCCGGGTCGTGGCCGCATTCGACGACCTCTGCACGTTCACCGCTCGCACCGACGTGCCGCTGCTGGCCCAGTCTGCGATCGCGCACGCGCAGTTCGAGACGATCCACCCGTTCAACGACGGCAACGGACGCACCGGGCGCGCCCTGGTCCACGCCATGCTGAAGCAGGGCGGCGCCACCACGCGCGCCACCGTCCCGGTCTCGGCCGGTCTGCTGGCCGACACCGACTCCTACTTCACAGCCCTCACCGCCTACCGCGAGGGCAACCCCAGCCCCATCGTGGCGCGGTTCGCCGACGCTGCCTTCGCCGCGATCGGCAACGGCCGGCAACTCGCCCGCGACCTCCTCGACGTCTATCAACGCTGGTCGGAGTCGATCACCGTCCGACGAACCGCTTCGGTCTGGCGAGTCCTGCCCCTGCTGCTCAGCCAGCCTGCCGTCACCTCCGCGCTCGTCCAAGCGACGACAGGGCTCTCCCAGCCCGCAGCCGACAACGTCATCGGCCAACTCCGTGAAGCCGGCATCGTCACCAAGGCCGCCGGTGCCCAGCGCTACCTCGTCTGGATCGCCACCGACGTCACCAAGGCCCTCGACGACTTCGCCACCCGAGCGAGACGTCGCTGAGGATTGGCCACTCCGGCGCCCGCAAAGTGCAACCACCCCGGCGAATCACCCTGGGTTTGTCGGTCCGTCTCTCTAGGCTGACGCACGTCGGACAATCGAGAGGTCAGTAATGGACTACGACGCGATCGAGGCGTTGCGGGAGCGACACCCGGCGTGGCGGCTGCTGCGTGCCGGCAACGCGTCGCTGATCCTCGCGTTCCTCGGCCGGTTCTTCGTCGAGGGCAACCGAGGAGCGACAGCGGCTGCCGAGGTTGCCGCAGCGCTCGACGACGACCTCTACGCGCTCAACGCGGCGCTCGCGAGCGACCCCGAGGAGCCCCGCTTTCCCAAGGCGCCACGTGCCTACCTGGAGGACTGGTCATCCACCGAGATCGGCTACCTCCGACGGTTCTACCCGCCAGCCGACGACGAGGTTCACTTCGAGGTGACACCAGCGTTCGAGAAGGCCTACGCCTGGGTGGAGAGCCTTCGGGTACGTTCGTTCGTCGGCACCGAGTCCCGGCTCCACACCGTGGTCGAGCTGTTGCGCCAGATCGTGCACGGCTCGGAGACCGACCCCGAGACTCGGCTCGTGGAGCTCCGCCGCAAGCGGGCCGAGCTCGACGCCGAGATCGCCGCCGTAGAGGAGGGTGACGTGAGCGTGCTCGACCCAACCGGCGTCCGCGACCGCTACCAGCAGGTCTCGGCCACTGCTCGCGAGCTGCTGGCCGACTTCCGCGAGGTGGAGGAGAACTTTCGCGGGCTCGACCGCGCCGCGCGGGAGAAGATCGCCGCCTGGGACGGCTCGAAGGGCGACCTGCTGGCTGACCTGGTTGGCAGCCGAGCCGACATCGCCACGTCCGACCAGGGCCGCAGCTTCCAGGCGTTCTACGACTTCCTGCTCTCTGAGTCGCGCCAAGACGAGCTCACCGAGCTGCTCGCCAAGGTGCAACACCTCGATGCCGTCGAGGCCGACCGACGACTCCGCTCAATCCACCACGACTGGTCCGAGGCTGCCGAGCGCGCCCAGCGCACGGTTCGGCAGATCTCCGAGCAGCTGCGCCGCTTCCTCGACGAGCAGGTGTGGCTGGAGAACCGTCGCGTCCTCGACCTGGTCCGCGCCGTCGAGACCGCGGCCCTGACCATCCGGGCGCAGCCACCCCGCCTCGGCCTGGTGGTCGACGAGCCCGGCGTCGAGATCGCGCTGCCCTTCGAGCGACCGCTCTACGACGCCAGACCGGCCGCCAACGTGGACAGTCTGCTACCCCCAGCGACCGACGCAGAGCTCGACACCGATGTCCTCTTCGCCCAGACCTTCGTCGACCAGGTGCGGCTGGCCGACAACATCCGCGCCGTCGTACCGGAGCGCTCCTCGGCGCTGCTCGGCGACATCATCGCGATGTATCCGATCGAGCAGGGAGCCGCTGAGATCATCGGCTACCTGGCGCTCCACGACGACGACCTCAAGATCGAGATGGACGAGACCGACGAGACCCTCCTCGACTTCACCGGAGACGACGACAACGTCCGCCGCGCTCGGCTCCCAAAGGTGACGGTGACGCGACGATGAGCGACGAGCGCGCCACCGGATCGGCGATCATCCGCCTGATGCAGGGGGTCGTCTACCGCGAGCACGACGAGGACAGCTGGCTCACCATCGAGCGTCAGGGCGCCGACATCCGCGACCACTTCGCGACAATCGGCGTCGATGTCGTCGTCGACGACGTGGAGGGCTACGCCTACCTCCGCAGCCGGCCGGAGGTCGACGGCGAGGAGCCGCTCCCCCGCCTGGTCCGTCGCCGCAGCCTGACCTACAACGTCTCGCTCCTGCTCGTCTTGCTGCGCAAGCGGCTGGTCGAGTTCGAGACCACCGGCTCTGAGGGCAAACTCGTGCTCAGCCGCGACCAGATCGTCGAGATGCTTCGGTTGTTCCTGGCCGACTCCACCAACGAGGCCCGCGTCGTCGACACCGCCGAGGCCACCATCAAGAAGGCCGCGGAGCTCGGCTTCCTGCGCCAGCTCCGCGGCCAGCCTGAGCACTGGGAGGTGCGGCGCGTTCTCAAGGCGTACGTCGACGCTCAGACGCTCTCGGACTTCGCCGGCAAGCTCCGGGAGTACGCCGGCGCGGGTACGTCCGATGAGTGAGGGGCTGTTCTCCGCGGTCGACCTGGCCTCGCCCGCGCGCGCCGGCTACCGCCTGCACCAGCTGGAGGTGTTCAACTGGGGCACCTTCGACCAGCAGGTCTGGCGACTGACGCCGGGCGGCGAGACCTCGCTGCTCACCGGCGACATCGGCAGCGGCAAGTCGACGCTCGTCGACGCGCTCACCACGCTGCTCCTGCCGGCCCACAAGGTCGCCTACAACAAGGCCGCCGGGGCAGAGTCCAAAGAGCGCACCCTGCGCAGCTACGTCGAGGGCCACTACAAGTCAGAGCGGATCGAGACTTCGGGCAGGTCCCGCGCGATCGGGCTGCGCGAGGGCGGCAAGACGTACTCGGTGGTCCTCGGGGTATTCGTCAACGATGGCTACGACGAGACCGTGACGCTGGCCCAGGTGTTCCACCAGAAGGACCGCTCCACACCCGACCGCTTCTTCGTCACCGCGACGAAGGGTCTCGCCATCAAGGACGACTTCGGCGACTTCGGCGCCGATCTCAAGGAACTTCGCCGCCGCCTGCGCTCCGGCGGGGCAGAGATCTTCAACGTCTTCCCTGACTACTCCCGCTCCCTGCGGCGCCTCCTCGGCATCCGCTCGCAGCAGGCGCTGGAGCTCTTCCATCAGACCGTGTCGATGAAGTCGGTCGGCAACCTCAACGAGTTCGTCCGCGACCACATGCTCGAGCCGGCCGACTCATCCGACCGGGTACGCGAGATCATCACGCACTTCGAGGACCTCACCAAAGCCCACGACGCGGTGAAGAGAGCCCGCGAGCAGCTCGAAGCCCTCAACCCGATCGTCGAGACGAGCCGACGCTACGACAACGCCCTGACCCGCCGCGCCGCGCAAGAGGCTCAACGCGACGCCGTCCGTCTCTTTGTTGCTGAGACCCGCGCCAACTTGCTTCGCGGCGAGCTCGCGACCTTCTTGGACGATCTCGCTCAGCGGGCCGTCGAGCGCGACGACGCAAAGCGCGCGCTCAAAGGCCTCGACGCGGAGCGCGAGCGGCTCGTCGCAGAGCGAGCCGGCGCTGGCGGTGACCGGATCGGCGAGCTCGAGCGCCGGGCCGAAGACGCCCGCCGCGAGACCGACGAGCGACGACAACGCAGGGACCGCTACGACGCCGCGCTCGCCGCAGCATCGCCCGAGGCCGTCGGCACGATCGTCGATGCGGCCGCATTCGCGGCACTGACCACCGGGCTGCCCGCCCGCAGAGCCGAGATCGAGGCTGGGATCCGGGAGCTCGACGAGACAGTCGGCGAGGTGGCCGGGGAGCTCAACGACCTCGGCCGCGACGCCAACGACACCCGCGCCGAGCTGGCCAGCCTCGCCTCCCGCACCAGCAACCTCCCCGGGAGTCACACCGACCTGCGCGCCCAGCTCTGCGACGACCTCGGTCTCGACGAGTCCGAGCTGCCGTTCGCCGGGGAGTTGCTCGACGTAGCCGACGAGCACGCCCCATGGCGGGGCGCGGCCGAGCGGGTGCTGCGCGGCTTCGCCCTCTCGCTGCTCGTCCCGCAGGAGCACTACGAGGCCGTCGCGCGCTGGGTCAACGGCCGCCGGCTTACCCGACGCCGCAACGACGGCAAGGTCGTCGGCAGCAAGCTCGTGTACGAGCGCGTCTCCGCGCGGCGGGTGCCGCTCCAGCGGCAGGCTTCGGCGGCGCTGCTCCTCGCCGACTGCTTGACCGTACGAGATGGCGACTTCGGCGACTATCTCCGCGACGAGCTCACCCGACGCGCCGACTACCGCTGCGTCGACTCTGTCGAGCAGTTCCAGGCCGAGCGTCGGGCGGTGACCCGGGAGGGGCAGGTCCGCTCCGGCGACCGCCACGAGAAGGACGACCGCACCAAGGTCGGCGATCCCCGCACCTGGGTGCTCGGCTGGGCCAACGAGCGCAAGGTGGCGGCGCTCACCGACCTGCTCACCACGCAGCAGCAGGTGCACCTCGCAGCCAAGGATCGGCTGGCCGCCCTGAATGATCGCCGCGCAGCACTGTCGGAGCAGCAGTCGGCGGTGGCTCGGCTGGCCGACTACCCGTCGTGGGCCGAGCTCGACTGGGTCGAGGCGGCGTCACGCGCCCAGGCCGCCGACGACGAACGGGAGCGCTTCGTCGCCGGCTCCTCGACGCTCGCCGAGATCGAGCGCCGGCTTGCCGAGACAACGACCAAGATCACGCAGACCGAGACGCTGCGCGACAACGCGACCCGCGACATCGGCAGGCTCGAGGACCGACGAGACCGGGCCAGGCGCGACCTGGACGCCGACGAACACTTCGTCGCCGAGCAGCCCTCGTCGGCGTTGAGCGCCGCACGGGAGTCCTACGACGGGCTCCGTGAGCTCCTCGGCCACGCCGCGCCCACCACAGCGGCTGCCTGCGACGCAGCCCGCGAGACCCTGACCGGCGACCTGACCCGGTCGATCGAGCGGCTCGGCCGCGAGATGGGCGGCTACGGCACCACCCTGGTGCAGGCGATGGGCGAGCTGCTCCGGCGCTGGCCGGAGCTGCGCAGCGACCTGGACGCGAGCGTGGAGACGCGCGCGGACTTCCTGGCCTTCCACGAGCGCGTGGCAACCGACGACCTGCCACGCCACGAGGGCGAGTTCAAGCGGCTGCTCAACACCGAGACCATCCGCGAGCTCGCTCAGTTCAACAACTGGCTGCGCCGCCAGGCCGAGGAGATCGACGCTCGGGTGGCGCGCATCAACGACGCGCTCGGCGCCATCCCGTACAACCCCGGCCGCTATATCCGGCTGGAGAAGGAGCGCACCGACAACCAGGACGTCCAGGCGTTCCGCGCCGACCTGCGAAACGCTACCGATGACACGGTGTCAGCCGACGACGACCATTACTCCGAGCAGCGGTTCCTCGACGTCAAGCGGATCATCGAGCGCTTCCGTGGCCGGGAGGGCTACGCCGAGTCGGACAAGTCCTGGACCCGCAGGGTGACCGACGTCCGCAACTGGTTCGTCTTCTCCGCCTCCGAGCGCGACATCGAGACCGACGAGGAGTGGGAGCACTACAGCGACTCCGACGGCAAGTCGGGCGGCCAGAAGGAGAAGCTCGCCTACACGATCCTGGCGGCCTCGCTGGCTTATCAGTTCGGTCTGGAGTGGGGCGCCGAGAAGTCGAGGGACTTCCGTTTCGCGGTCATCGACGAGGCCTTCGGTCGCGGCTCCGACGTCTCGACCCGCTACGCCCTGGACCTCTTCGACAAGCTCGGCCTGCAGCTGCTCATCGTCACCCCGCTGCAGAAGGTGCACGTCATCGAGCCCTACGTCTGGGCGATCGGGTTCGTCGACAACCCCACCGGCACCTACTCGCGGCTCCAGACGATGACCATCGAGGAGTTCCGCGTCCGTCGCGACAGGCACCGGTCGTGAGCTCCCGCTGGAGCTCCCCGGCCGACATCGTGACGAAAGTGCGCCGTCGGTGGACCGACGGCTCGCTGCTCCAGGCGCACGCGACCGGCGAGCCGTTCCCGGCGATCCAGGTGCCGCTGCGGGGGCCACGGGCCTCCGAGATCGGCGACGACCTCGGTGCCGTCCAGGACTGGGTCTCGCGACTCGACGCCGGTCGCCGTGACGACGTCCGATACACCCTGGAGTTCACGACGGTCGGTGGGCGCCACATTGGGCGCAACCGGCTGCCCTCCCGAGCACTCGTGTCCAGCTACGCACAGGCGTGGGCGCTGCTCGGCGTCACCGCGGAGGTGCGCCGCTTCGAGGCGATCCTCGGCGTCGTCGCCGATCAACCGGTCCGCGACTGGGTCCTCACCCACCCTCATGACGCGCTCGAGCTGCACCGCGAGTGGCCCCGGCTGCTCGCGGCGTACTCCTGGCTCGACGCCCACCGGGGGTCCGGGAGGTATCTGCGCGAGATCAGCGTGCCCGGGGTGGACACCAAGTTCGCCGAGCGCCACCGCAGGACCCTGGCCGCCCTGCTCGGTGTCCCATCCACCGCGACCGGCTTCCTCGCCGGACTCGGTCTCCGTGCGAAGCCGGAGCTGGTCCGCCTCCGGGTCTCCCCCGGGCTCGGGCTGCCGACGCCGCTGAGCGAGCTGGCCGTCCGCAGCGACGAGCTGGCCGCTCTGGAGATGACACCGCGCACCGTGCTCGTGTGCGAGAACGAGATCACCTACCTCAGCGTCCCCGTTCCCACCGACGGCGCAGTGATCTGGGGCAAGGGCTTCGAAGTCGACCGCGTCGG
>WHTB01000303.1 GCA_009379735.1 Propionibacteriales bacterium | reverse complement strand
GTACTCCGAGGAGCGAATCGCGGTCGCCCCCGGAGGCGGTGACGTGTTCGCGCTGGCGATCGACCCCGAGGCCGCGCTGATGGAGTACCTCGACCTCTACTACCGGCTCGGCCGGGCCGGGAAGGCGCTCGACCGGTTCGGCGTGATCGACTTCGCCACGACGATCGCCCCCGGACTGCGCGACGTACTCCTGACCGGCAAGGTCTACGAGGCCGCCCGCCGCAAGACCGGCAAGGGTGGCAAGACCGGCAAGGGCAGCAGGAAACAGGTGTACGACGCGGTCGTGCTCGACGCCCCGCCGACCGGCCGGATCACCCGGTTCCTCAACGTCAACGCCGAGATGGCCGGGCTGGCCAAGGTCGGCCCGGTCCGCAACCAGGCCGACTCGATCATGTCCCTGCTGCGCTCGCCGCAGACCGCCGTCCACCTGGTCACGGTGCTCGAGGAGATGCCGGTCCAGGAGACCGCCGACGGCATCACGGCCCTGGCGGCGGCCGGCCTGCCAGTGGGCTCGGTCGTGGTCAACCAGGTCCGCCGCAACGGGCTCGACGCCCGCGCGCTGAGCGCCGCCGAGGCGGGCGACCTGCCCGACGCCGGCATCCGGGAGGGCCTGAAGGCGGCCGGGCTCGATACCGACGAGGCGGTGGTCACCGGACTGCAGGAGCTGGGCAGCGCGCACGCGGCACGGGTGCTGCTCGAGCAGCAGCAGCGCGCCGTCGTCGACGGTCTCGGGCGGCCCGTGGTCGAGCTGCCGGCGCTGGCCGAGGGCATCGACCTCGGTGCGCTGTACGAGCTGGCACAGGACCTGCGCGAAGGCGGCCTGGCATGAGTGCGGCGCGGCGGACCGCCGAGCGGACGGGCCGCGGGCACCGACCCCGGGTCGGCCCCCTCGCCGCCCGGCCGGCGGATCTCACCGCGTTGGACGTCGACGGCCTGCTGGCCGACCGCGGCACCCGCATCATCGTCTGCTGTGGGTCGGGCGGCGTCGGCAAGACCACCACCTCGGCGGCGCTGGCGCTGCGGGCGGCCGAGCAGGGACGCCGCGTGGTGGTGCTCACCATCGACCCGGCCCGCCGGCTGGCACAGGCGATGGGCCTCACCGAGCTCGACAACACACCCCGGCCGGTCACCGATGTCGGCCACGCCTCCGGGGGCAGCCTCGACGCGATGATGCTCGACATGAAGCGCACCTTCGACGAGGTCGTGGAGAGCCACGCCAGCCCGGACAAGGCCCGGCAGATCCTGGCGAACCCGTTCTACCAGGCGGTCTCCAGCTCGTTCGCGGGTACGCAGGAGTACATGGCGATGGAGAAGCTGAGCCAGCTGCACACCGACGCGTGGAAGACGGGACGCTGGGACCTGATCGTCGTCGACACGCCACCGTCGCGTTCGGCGCTGGACTTCCTCGACGCTCCCGAGCGGCTGGCGTCGTTCCTCGACGGCCGGTTCATCCGGCTGCTGATCGCGCCGGCGAGGGGACCGGTCCGGCTGCTGTCGGCCGGCCTCGGCATCGTCACGGACGCGTTGACCAAGCTGCTCGGCGCCCAGCTGATCAAGGACGCCCGTACGTTCGTCGCGGCGTTCGACACCCTGTTCGGCGGGTTCCGTCAGCGGGCCGAGCAGACCTACCAGCTGCTGCAGGCGCCGGGCACGTCGTTCGTCGTGGTGGCCGCGCCGCAGCCCGACGCACTACGCGAGGCGGCGTACTTCGTGGAGCGGCTGGACCAGGAGCGGATGCCGCTGGCCGGTCTGGTGCTCAACCGGGTCACGCCGCAGCCGGTGGCAGGGCTCGTCGGCGCCGATGCAGCAGCGGGAGCGGGGCGGCTGGAGCGCAGCGGCGAGCATCCGGTCACTGCCCACCTGCTGCGGCTGCACGCGGATGCGACCGCGGCGGTACGACGTGAGGACCAGCTGCGGCGCCGGTTCAGCGCCGCCCACCCGGAGGTCGCGGCGGCCCAGGTGCCGAACCTGCCGACCGACGTCCATGATCTCGACGGCCTCCGGCAGGTCGGCGACCTGTTGACCGCCTGACCACGACCTGGTGGTCGTCCCCCGAGTTCGTCCGGGACACGGCTCCCCCCTCCTGGAGCCGCGGCACCGGACGTTGTTACCCCGTTCTGGCGATGGCCGCCCGCCGCGCCGGGTCAGGCGGTCGCCGCCTGGCCTCCCACGCGTACGTGTTCCTCCCGCGCGGCCTCGAGCAGGGCGCGCCACGAGGTGACGTTGGGCCGGCGACGCAGCAGCGCACGACGCTCGCGCTCGGTCAGACCGCCCCACACACCCCACTCGATGCGGTTGTCGAGGGCCTCGGCGAGACACTCGGTGCGCACGGGGCAGCCCTGGCACAGCTGCTTGGCCCGATTCTGCGCGGCACCTTTGACGAAGAGCTCGTCAGGAGCCTGTGCCTTGCACGCTGCGGCGCTTGCCCAGTCCTGGCTGTTCATGCTCTCGCCTCCCGAGATATGGGCCGAAACCCTCCGGCAACTCCGACATTGCCGACGACAACCGACCCTAGGGAGACTGACGGCGCTTGGGCAGACACGCACGGGTGGACTTCCTATAGCCCATTCGGACTATGTCTGTCCGGGATTCGGCCAGATCTCGAGGTGAGGAACCGGCCCCTCAGCACGTACTCTGGGGCGCATGTCAAGACGTAGGTCCCAGGGCGGGGTCGTGCCCCAGCTCGCCGTCATGCTGGGCGTCAGCGTGCTCACCGGCGTACTCATGGCCGGACTGGCCATCCCGTTCGCCGGGCTCGCGGGGGTGGGGGCCAACGACGTGAAGAAGGTCGCGTCGACCATGCCGCTCCCCCTCGACACCGCCCCGTCACCCGAGCGCACCCGCATCCTGACCTCCACCGGGCAGACGCTCGCGACGTTGTACACCGAGAACCGCGTGCAGCTGAGCACCCTCGACAACGTCTCGCCGCTGATGCTCAAGGCGATCATCGCCATCGAGGACCACCGCTTCTACGAGCACGGAGCGCTCGACGTGGAAGGCACGCTGCGCGCGTTCGTGACCAACCAGGCGTCCGGCGACGTCAGCCAGGGTGGGTCGTCGATCACCCAGCAGCTGGTCAAGATGACCCTGGTCGAGCAGGCCGAGACCGACGAGGAGCGGGCGGCGGCGAAGGCCGACACGTACGGCCGCAAGCTGCGTGAGCTGCGGTACGCCCTGTGGGTCGAGGAGCAGAAGGAGAAGGACCAGATCCTCCTCGACTACCTCAACATCGCCTACTTCGGCGACGGCGCGTACGGCATCGAGGCCGCCGCGCAGCACTACTTCGGCGTCCGGGCGGTCGAGCTCGACCTGCGCCAGTCGGCCATGCTGGCCGGCCTGGTGAAGAACCCCACCGGGTACGACCCGACCAACCATCCCAAGCGGGCGAAGCCCCGGCGCGACACCGTTCTCGACCGGATGGCCCAGCTGGGGCAGATCTCGACCTCGGAGGCCGCGAAGGCCAAGAAGTCCGGCCTCGGGCTTCGCGTGCACCCGACCAGCAACGGCTGCGTGGCCTCGAAGGCCGAGTTCTTCTGCGACTTCGTACGCAACTGGCTGCTCACCCAGCCGGCGCTGGGCAAGACGCGAGACGACCGCAACCGGCTGCTGAACCGTGGCGGCCTCACGATCCGCACCACCGTCGACATGCGGATGCAGAACCAGGCCGACAAGGCGGTCAAGGCCCACGTCAACCCGACCGACCAGGCGCTCGGCGCGCTGGCGATGGTCGAGCCCGGCACCGGCCGGGTCAAGGCGATCGCCCAGTCACGGCCGATGGGCGACCAGACGGGCAAGGGCCAGACGTACCTCAACTACATCGTCCCCAAGGAGTACTCCGAGAGCAACGGCGGCTTCCAGGGCGGGTCGACGTTCAAGGTGTTCGTGCTCTCCGCGGCCATCGAGAAGGGCCTGCGGATGTCGGAGAAGATCAAGGCACCGCCCAAGCTGACGCTGTCGCAGGAGTCGTTCGAGGACAAGACCTGTCCGAAGAAGAACCTGGTCGGGGTCTGGGACGTCAGCAACTCGACCACGAACGGGATGAAGGACATGTACACCGGCACCCGGGAGTCGGTAAACACCTTCTACGCCCAGCTCGAGCAGAAGACCGGGCTGTGCAAGCCGTGGCAGATCGCGAAGAAGCTCGGCCTCGAGAACCCCGGCGCGCAGGTGCCGTCGTGGACGCTCGGCATCGCCTACATCTCCCCGCTGGAGATGGCCGAGGCGTACGCCACGTTCGCCGCCCGTGGCGTGCACTGCAACGCGCTCCCGGTGACGAAGGTCAGCGACCGTAACGGCACCGAGATCGAGATCGACGGCGCCAACTGCAAGAAGGCGCTCAAGGCTTCGACGGCCGACGCGGTCAACGACGTGCTGCGCGGCGTGCTCGAAGGCGGCTTCGCCGACAACTACCGGCTCGACTCGCAGGCGGCCGGCAAGACCGGCACGACGCAGAGCAACGAGTCGGTGTGGTTCATCGGTTACACCCCCGAGCTGGCCACCGCGTCGATGGTCGCCGGAGCCAACTCCCGCGGCAACCCGATCTCGCTGCTCGGCCAGACGGTCGGCGGCCAGTACGTCGCGCAGGCGTCGGGTACGGCGATGGCGGCGCCGATGTGGTACGACGCGATGAGCGTGATCCAGAACTGGCTGCCCGACACCAGCTTCCGCAAGCCCGACCCGAAGGACGTGCGCGGCACGCCGGCCGAGGTCCCGCGGGTCGGTGGCATGGACCCGAAGGCGGCCAAGCGGATGATCGAGGGCCGCGGCTTCACCGCGGTCATCGAGCCGGGTCAGGTCGACTCGGAGTACGCCGCCGGCACGGTCGCGTACACCTCGCCGAAGGGGTCCGCCTTCTCCGGCGACACCGTCACGATCTATGTGTCGGACGGCTCGCCGGCTCCGGTCGCTCGGCAACCAAAGCCCAAACCGAAACCGACGACCAAACCGACGACCAAACCGACCGACCCGCCGAAGCCCGGCGGCGGTGGCCGCGGCGACGACGACGGGGGCGACTGACGCACCCCCCTTCGCGCCGAGGTTGCACGTATGTACGCCGGGTCCGTGTGATCGTGGCACCTCTTCGCGCCGAGGTTGCGCGTATGTACGCCGGGCGGGTG
>WHTB01000474.1 GCA_009379735.1 Propionibacteriales bacterium | reverse complement strand
GGCCCTGGTCGAGCGACGCAGTGTCGACCTGCCGCTCGGTGACCAGCCCGGCGAAGCCGCCGGTGCGGCGTACGCGCACCACCCGCCCCGTGGGTGTGTCGGTCGGTGCATCGCCGCCCGCCGGCGACGAGCCGGCCGGCTGAACCTCGACACCGGCCCACGCCTCGAGGACCGCCTGGTGGGCCGGCGACCCGTCGCCATGCTGCTCGGCGGCGATCGCGGAGGTCAGCCCGGCGAACGTCGCGAAGTCGGCGTCGGTCGTCAGCCGCTGGTCGGTCAGGGCGGCGAACCAGACCTGGCCGGCGGTCTCCCACGCGTTGCCGCCGAGTGCGGTGGACAGCAGGTAGAAGGCGCGGTTGGGGATGCCTGAGTTGATGTGCACGCCGCCGTTGTCGTCGGTGGTGTCGACGAAGTCGCTCATCGTGGCGGGCTGCGGGTCCTTGCCGATCCGCGGGTCGTCGTACGCGGTGCCGGGCGCCTCCATCGAGCGCAGCGCCCGACCGTTCACCGTCGGCTTGAAGAGGCCCTCACCGATCAGCCAGCTGGCCTGGTCGGCGGTCTGGCCGAGCAGCCGTTGCACGGTCAGCGCGGCGAACACGTCGGAGATGCTTTCGTTCAGCGAGCCCGACTGCCCTTGGTAGACGAGCGCGGCGGTGTGCTGGGTGACTCCGTGGGCGAACTCGTGCGCGATCACGTCGAGTGGCTTCGTGAACCGCTCGAAGATCTGCCCGTCACCGTCGCCGAAGACCAGCCGCTGGCCGTCCCAGAAGGCGTTGTCGTAGTTCCGCTCGTAGTGCACCGTCGCGTCGCGCGGGTGCCCGTTGCCGTCCAGCGAGTCCCGTCCGTACACCTCCTTGAACAGTGCGTAGACCGCGCCCATCCCGTCGTACGCCTCGTCGACCGCGGCGTCACCCGTGGCCGGGTCGCCCTCGCTGCGTACCGCCCGGCCGGGCAGCTCGGAGCCGTTCTCGGCGTCGCTGACCGTGCGCTGCGACGTGCCTCCGGTCGGCGACGGTGGCTGGACCTCGGGTGGGGTCGTGCGCTGCTCCCGCCAGGTCTGGTCCTTCTGCAGGGTGCTGGTCGCGCACCCGCTCAGGTAGTCGTCGTCGGCGTGGTCGGCCAGGGCCTGCAGGAGGTACGGGGGGACGATCGTCGCGTGGGTCATGCACCCTTCGTACCCGTGATCCCCAACGGTGATGCTTCGATCACAGCCTGCGCTGCCAGATCGTGTCGGTGCCGACGACGTGACAGCCGAGCAGGTCGTTGACGGCGATCATGTGGGTGTTGCTCGCGGCGTTCCAGGTGTCGGTGTGAATCAGCTGCGGCTCGGCCTGTCGAAGCCAGCGCAGCATCTCGGTCTTGAGCAGCAGACCGAGCCGATGGCCGCGGTGGCTCGTCACGACCGAGGTGTCGAGCTGGTCGCCGATGGTCGGCCGGTTGGCGTCGACCGCGACCAGCGACTGCCCGGCCCATGCGCCGTCGTCGACCCGGCGTGCGAGCAGCCGGTAGACGCAGTTCTCGCGCGCCGCCTGCGCGGCGTCGAACGACCGGACCCGCTCCGCGCTGAACACCTCGTCCTCGTACTCCAGGTCGTCGAGCGGGGCGTCGTTGATGGCCGCGGTGACCTCGACCAGG
>WHTB01000343.1 GCA_009379735.1 Propionibacteriales bacterium | reverse complement strand
GTCGAGTCGGTCGGCGTCGTCGTCGACACGTTCCACGTGTGGTGGGAGCCCGGTGTGGAGGACCAGATCGCGCGCGCCGGCGCCCGCATCGTCAGCTACCAGATCTGCGACTGGATCACTCCGCTCCCCGCCGACACCCTGCTGGCCCGAGGCATGATGGGCGACGGCCACGTCGACTTCGCTCGGCTCACCCGCGCCGTCGCCGACACCGGCTACCGCGGCGACGTCGAGGTCGAGATCTTCAACGCCGACGTGTGGTCCGCCCCGGGTGACCAGGTGCTCGCGACGATGGCCCGCCGCTACGTCGAGCTGGTGCAGCCCTACCTCTAGCGACGTGCGTGCGCGACCAGCGCCAGCAGTGCGGCGATGTCATCTTCGGTGTTGTGCCCGTGACAGCCGGCGCGGACGCCGCCGATGTTCGCCCCGCGCCGGGCCGAGACGTGGACGCCGTCGCGACGCGCGATGTCCACAAAGGACAGGTCGTCGGCGTGCGGTTGCAGGCTGAAGGTGACCACGGTCGACCGGGTGCCGACGGGCGTGTACGGCTCGACACCGAGCGCGAGAAGGCCGGAGCGAAGCTCGTCGGCGAGCCCGAGCGCCCGTGACTCGATCACCGCCAGTCCCGCATCGACAACAGAACGAATGGCCGTCTCCAGGCCGACGGCACCGAGCCAGTTCGGTGTCCCGCCCACCTCGAGGGCGGAACCCTCGTGGCGGAGCGCGTGGTCGTCCAACGAGTACGTCATCGGGTCGGTGAGGTGCCGTACCCATCCGCCGGCCGGCTGGGCGAGCGCGAAGTAGCCCTGGAACGGCGGGCGCAGACTGGCCCGTAGGTCGGGCGACGTCCAGAGGAACCCGAGCCCGTAGGGATGACGGAGCCACTTGTGACCACCGCTCGCGTACGCGGCCACTCCGTGCTCAGCCGGTCGCCGGTCGAGCACCCCCGCCTCCTGGATGCCGTCAACGACGACGACCGCGCCGACCGATGACGCGATCTCCGCCACGCCGTCGAGGTCGACCGGCCAACCCGAGACCTCTTGCACCGCGCTGACCGAGATCACGCGGGTGCGACTGTCGACAGCTGCCCTGACCGCGTCGAGGGTGAGCTGTCCCGCCTTCGAGCGTGCGGCGCGCAGCTCGACGCCCGACCGCACCTGAGCCCGCCAGACCGTCGGGACACCGACGAAGTCGCAGTCTCCGACAACGACGTTCTCCCCGGCCGAGAGTCGCAGCCCGCCCGCGACGACACCCAGCCCGTGGGTCGTACTCTCGACCAGCGTGATGTCGTCGGTGCCGGAACTGAGTAGGTCCGCAACGGCACCCCGGGTCCGGTCGCGTTGCTCCAGCCAGTCCAGCGCCAGCCGGGTCGCACCCGCGCTGCCGACGGCCGCCAGCGTGCCGACCGCCGCACTGACCGCACGCTCGGTCTCCGCCGCCGGTGGGCTGTAGCAGGCGTGGTCGAGGTAGTGCACGGGGCCGGCCGGCGATGGTGTCAGGTCGTCCGTGACAGCTCGTCGGCTTCCGCGTCCCACTCCGCGTCCGTCATCTCCTCCCGACCCCAGCCGCTGACCACGGCGAACAGGAAGACCAGCATCAGCACCCAGCAGTACACGACGTACGGCACGAGGTGCACCGGGTCGAAGTTGCTCAGCCCCGCGTCGGCCACGGTCTCTCGCACCAACGCGAAGGGGATCAGCACGGCGATGCTGTACGGCAGGAAACCGATGATCGTCGTCGACGCCCCGTCGAGGACGTTGCCACGTCGCCACGGCGCGATCCGGAAGTGGTGTCCGAGCCGTCGCACATAGGGGCCGAGCATCACCATCGTCGGGGTGCCCGCAGTGGTGAGCGCGTTGACGCCGAGGGCGAGCGTGTACATCGAGATCTCCGCACCACGGGCCGTGCTCGCCCGCTGCTGCGAACGAGAGACCAGCCAGTCGATCAGGCCACCCGCCTCGAAGGTGCCGATCATGCCCATCAGGAAGATGGTGAAGACGGCCACACCGACGAACCCGAACATGCCGTCGACGACGATGCCGCTCGCCGTGAAGCTGGCCTCGTCCACCGTGAGCAGATCGGGGAACCCGAGCAGACCGGTGACGAGGCCGATCACGATCCCGACGGCCGTGCTCATCAGCAGCGACGCGACGAAGTGCCAACCACGCACCATCAGCACGATCAGCAACGCGGGTGCGAGCAGCATCACCAGCCCGTCGGGCGATGCGTCGACGTCGCCCCGCTCCGACACCGAGGCGCTCACGAACCCGACGACGATGTAGAAGCCGATGGTGACCGCGCCCGCGACCGCGGCGTACTTCAGCCGCGACCGGACGACCTTCGGTACGGTCGTGCCCTGGGAGTACGCCGACACGATCGTCGTGTCCGAGACCGGCGCCAGGTTGTCGCCGACGAACGCTCCGCCGATGATGGCGCCGACCACCAGCAGCGGGTCGGCGCCGATGGCGAACCCGGCCGGGAACAGGATCGGCGTGACGGCCAGGATGGTCCCGACCGACGTCCCGGTCGACAACGACAGGATCGAGGACGCCAGGAACGTCACGAGAGGCACCCAGGCGGCGGTGAGCCCGATCGATGTGGCCACCCAGACCAGACCCTCGATGACGCCGGTCTGGTTGAGCATCGTGCCGAAGACGCCGGCCAGGAACCAGGCCAGCAAGATGACGGCAAGCATCGGCGAGGCGATCCCCGCGATCAGCGCCTGGACGTACTCATCCCTGCTCCGGGCGAGGAGCAGGCCGACGAACAGGCCGAGGAGAACCATCGGCCAGAAGGCCTCCGGCAGCGCCAGCCCCTTCGCCCCGAGGATCAAGATTCCCGCCAGCATCACCAGGAAGGGCACGAACAATGCGAGAATGCCGCCCCTCATTTGCAGTCGGGCTTCGCTCTGGATGCTCATGGCAACGCCTCTCCTCGCCGCGACTCGGCGATTCCACCCGCACAGGACAGCGCGGATCGGCTTTAATCTGACTAACGGTTGTGCAGTACGGTAGAACGGACCTTATGTCGGGTCAATGACTTCCGTTGACAAGACGCGAGAAGAACGGGAGGGCTCGGGACGTGGGACCGAGAATCAGAGCGCTACGCGAGGCGCGCGGGTGGACCGTGACGGCGTTCGCGCAGACGGTCGGCGTGTCGTCGGGGATGATCAGCCAGGTCGAGCGCGGCCTCACCGACCCCAGCCTGGAGACGTTGCGCCGCATCGCCCAGGCGCTCGAGGTGCCGATCTTCAGCCTGTTCCAGGACGACGGCGGCGGCGACGAGCCGGTTCGGGTCGTACGCGGCGACCGCCGGATGTTCGTCCGCTCGCCGCACGGTGACATCACGTACTCACGGATCTCCGCCGGACCAGGCCGGCTCGAGGTGCTCGAAGGGATGCTCGAAGCGGGCGGCACCTCCTCCGACGAGCTGTGGAGCCATCCCTCGGAGGAGTGCGCCGTGGTGCTGGCCGGCCGGCTCACTCTGCAGGTCGGCGACGAGGAGTGGGTGCTCGCCGAGCAGGACAGCTGCTCCTTCGACTCACGACTGCCGCATCGCTACCTCAACCCGACCAAGAAGCCGTGCCGGTTCCTGCTGGCGATCACGCCGCCCAGCTACTGACGCCCTAGGAGACGCCGATGACCGACCGTGAGCCGACCGACGCCGACGCGCTCGACGGGTTCCGCCGACGGTTTCCGAGCCTGGCCGACTCGGTACACCTGGCCAGCTGCAGCCAGGGTGCCCTGTCGACCGACCTGACCGCCGCCTTGGACGAGCTGCAGGACACTATGCGGGAGTATGGCGCGCCCTGGGACCGCTGGACGGCCGAGGTGGACCGGGCCCGGGTCGGCTTCGCCGAGCTCGTCAACGCCGATCCGGCCGAGGTCGCGGTCGTCTCCTGTGCCTCGGAGGCGGCCTACCAGGTGGCGTCCAGCCGGCGGTGGGACGGCCGGCCGAGGATCGTCACGACCGACATGGAGTTCCCGTCGATCGCGCACGTCTGGCTGGCCCAGCGG
>WHTB01000099.1 GCA_009379735.1 Propionibacteriales bacterium | reverse complement strand
TGCCTGGCGCCGACGACGAGTCAGCGTAGGTGAGAATCAGCCGATAGCTGCCACCAGGACGAAAGTCGAACTCCGCAAACTTTGCGCCCATCCCCGTCGGCGGGAGCCATGCCAGCAGAGCCTCGGCATCGACGAGAGCCTCATACGCTCGATCGGGCGGCGCAGCGACGATCCGGGAAGCCGAATCCGTCCGTGACATGACTCGACTCTAACCGGCAGCCACGCCTGTTGACCGCAGAGCATTCACGCCGCTCGAGTACGAGCCCTCCGCCAAGGCGCAGTGGCTGGCGGGTTGAGGAAGTCGGCGTCGCCCTCTGCCTGCCTTATCGCGTTGCGTGGCAGGCCCGAGCGCCTTAGCGTTGCTTTCCTCATCGGCAGGGAGGACGTTCCCTGCGTGCGGCTGTGAGTCAGCAGATCGGAGATGCGGAGCGGGATGACTTCACACCTTTTCGCGCTCTGCTTCGATGCGAACGACCCCAACCGTCTCGCGCCATTCTGGGCTGGCGTGCTGGACCGGGAGATGGCCGACGACAGCCTGACGCTGCTGCCGAGTGATGACATCGGGTTCAGCATCCAGTTTCAGGCGACCCATGAGAAGAAGGCCGGCCCGAACCAGATGCACCTCCACCTGACGAGCACCTCCCTCGACGACCAGCAGTCGACGGTGGCTCGGGCGCTCGGGCTCGGCGGCCGGCACCTCGACATTGGCCAGGGCCCGGAGGACGAGCACGTGGTGCTCGCCGACCCCGAGGGCAACGAGTTCTGCGTGATCGAGCCTGGCAACAACTTCCTTGCCGACTGCGGGTTCGTCGGAGAGCTGACCTGTGACGGCTCGCAGGAGGTCGGGTACTTCTGGAGCGAGGCGCTGGGCTGGCCGCTGGTCTGGGACCAGGACCAGGAGACCGCGATCCAGTCGCCGGGCGGCGGTACGAAGATCTCGTGGGGCGGCCCGCCGGTGGCGCCGAAGACCGGGAAGAACCGGCTCCACTTCGACCTCGCTCCACCTGTCGACGGTGATCAGCATGCGGAGGTCGACCGTCTCGTCTCCATGGGGGCGACTCGAATCGACATCGGCCAGGGCGAGGTCAGCTGGGTGGTGCTGGCCGATCCCGATGGCAATGAGTTCTGTGTATTGACCCCCCGATAGCGCGACCAGATCCGGGTGGGCGGCGGCACGCCGATGCACCGCGGGCGACGCTCGGAGGCGCAGGAGGCTGCGCCACGGTCAGCGGTCGCGACGTGCTCCGCTGCACATCGGCTCCAGGTTGTAGCGGTCGAATCCCAAGTCGATGGGCCAACGTCACGTTCTCTCCGACGTGGGCCGGATCGACCGCGAAACAGATGCTCGAGTACCTGATCGAGTGTGACCTGGTTGTCCGCGCGACCCACCGTCCATGCCAATCCGGTACTCGTCTCATGGCCGACTCAGCTCACTCGTTCGAGCAACGCCTTCGAGCGTTGCGCTGCCAATGCTGCAGCGTCTGCGTCGTACGACGGGAGCGAGCTGTCTGTGAACAGGTGACGGTTTCCCGGATAGACGAACAGCTCCGCCAGTTCGGACCCGACCGTCTCGACCAGCTCGCGGGCGGCGTCGATATCGCCCTCCAGCGCGAAGAACGGGTCCTCGTCCATGCCATGGATCTGCACCGGCACTCCGTCGGGCCACGGCCCGAAGGCCCACTCGCCCGTGATCGGAATGCAGGACTCGTAGAGCAGTGCGCCTCGCGCGCCGGGCCGGGTCTGGGCGAGCCGCTGCGCCGTACCGGCTCCCAAGGAGAAGCCGGCGAACACCAAACCCTCGGGCAGCTCGGCTACCGCCCGGTCAGCGCGCTCGTCGAGCGCGTCGCCGAGGCTTTGGGCGTGCGCGACGCCCTCGTCGATGGTGGCCGGGCGTACGCCGTCGAACAGGTCGGGCGTGTGCACGGTGTGCCCGCCGGCGCGCAGATCGTCGGCGAACGCGTGCACCCCGTCGGTGAGTCCCTGCACGTGGTGGAACAGAACTACTTCGGCCATCGCTACACCCCTGTCATCGGACGACGCCCTTCAACGATCCATCACTCTAGAACGGTCATCGAGGAGCGGTATCACGGTCGGTCGCGCGCACGCTCTCCATCGGCGTGCTCGACCGCCCGAAGACAGACATCGAGGGCAACGCGACCGGCTGACTCGACAAGTCGCCACCGGTTGGCGTCCGCTGGGCAACGTGTCCAGGCTCTGTGTACGAAACCGTCGCCGATCTGGTTGTTCGGTGCCTCCAGCGGCCCCTTGATCTGGTCGACAGCACCGCCAAAGATCCGGCAGCGCGGGCGTCCCCGACCGGCACACAGGTGATGGGTGTGATGGCGCTCGGCTGTTGGGTTCTAAGCCGGAGTGGTCCTACTGGCGGCGTTGGCGGTCGTCCCTCGCCGGCGCGTCTACGTGGCCACCAACCTGGTCGTGGCCCTGCTGTCGGGCTTCCTCGCTCCCCAGCTCGTCCACACATCCGTCCCGCGCACCGATGCAGTCGTGCTCGACTCGCCACTGGCCGGCGAGTGGTTCGTGCTCAATGCAGGCCGCAGCGTCCTGCTCAACCGTCACTCCCCGAACGAGAGCAACGCAGTCGACTTCCTACGTCTCGGGGCGAACGGGCGAACGCGCACGGGAGTAAGTAGCACCCCGCTTACCGACTCCGGCAGGCACGGACGCCGACCGTACGTACCCGGTGGTGTTCCGCAACGTTCACATCACCAGAGGCGGTGTATGGCCGTGGGGTGACAGCCGCGAACTTCGCACCGGCGACCTCGTCCGGGCACTCGGGGACGGCCTCATCCATGGGTCGTAGTGCTGGTGTCGTTAATCCGTTGTCGGCCGCGTTGCGCAGTGCCGATGATGGTGGCCATGGCCACGACCCGAAGAGCCGACATGTTCACCGCGGACGGCAAGCCGTCGGACGACGACCCGCGGGAGAACGGACCGACGTTGAGCGACGAGCGCACCACGCTGGTCGATTCCCTGCGCTGCCAACGCCTCACACTGGAGATGAAATGTTCTGGTCTTGATGCGGAGGCAATGGCGCGGCGTTCCGTCGAGCCGTCGACGATGTCCCTTCTGGGGATGGTGCGACACCTGGCCGAGATGGAACGTGCGACGTTCCGGGAGATGATGGCGGGACAGAACGTGCGCCGGCTGTTCTGCTCCGACACCGACCGCGACGGTGACTTCAATGGCGCTGTTCCCGACCCCCAGCTGGTTACGGAAGCGTGGGATGCATGGCGTGCGGAGGTGGACTTCGCGACGCGGTTCGTGGCCGAGGCGCCCAGTCTCGACATCACCGGCAACGATCCCTTGAACCAGCATGGCAGCGGTGGAGGGCCGCTGTCGCTGCGCGAGGTGCTGGTCGGATTGATCGAGGAGTACGCCCGCCACATGGGTCACGTCGACCTGTTGCGTGAGCGGATCGACGGACGCATCGGCCAGTAACCCACCCAACCGGCCCCGAACGCCGACGAGCAACGGTTCACGCAGCCAAGAGCTCGACTTAGAACAGGTCGCGGATCTCCACCGCCGCGATCGCGACGAAGAGCAGGACCGCGACCGACATCACCACGTTCGAGAGGATCTTATTGCGGAAGTCGGTCGCGACACTTCGGGAGTTCAGCAGGTAGAGCAAGGTGCCCGCCATGAAGGGGAGTAACAGAGCGCCGAGGGCCGCGTAGATGATCACCAGCAGCACCGGCTCCTCGAGCGTGAACAAGAGCATCGGCGGGAACGCGCACCACACCAGGAACCCCCGGAACCACACGTTGTTCTCGGAGAGGTAGTTGTCGTCCTCGCTCTCCGGCGCCTGTCGAGCGGTTCGCACATAGTCCCCGAAGAGGTACGCCGCAGCGTTCCAGCCGCCGAGGATGGAGCCGGCCGCGGCGGCCCAGAAACCGACCAGGAAAAGCCACTTGACCACTTCGCCGTACCTGTCGGCCATCGGTCCGGAGACCGCCACCAGCCCCTCCTCGCCGCTGATGTCCGTGCCGGTGCCGTAAAGGAAGGCAGCCCCGACGATCAGCATCGAGATCATGAACAGGCCGGTGATGATGAAGCCGACGCTCGAGTCCACGCGCATCGTGGGGATCCACGACGAGTGCCTCCACCCGCGGGCGCGCACCCAGTATGTGTAGGCGGCGAGGGAGTACGTGCCGCTCACGCCGCCGACGACGCCGAGGGCGTACAGCGTGGAGCCTTCCGGAAGCGTGGGCACGACGCCCCTGAGCAGCGCGACGCCGACGTCGGGGGCCAGGAAGACCCCGAGGGACACGACGGTCAGGAACATCAAGCCGACGAAGAACTCCATCACGTGCTCGAAGAACCCGTAGCGGCCGACGAGCAGGACTGCGAAACCCACGACGCCGTGGATGACGGCCCACCAGGTCACGGACAGGACGTCCGGGAACATCGCATCGACCGCGAGCGCGCTCGCCGAGGTGATCGCCGCGCCGTAGAAGAACATCACGATGAACAGGAAGACTACGAAGTAGCCACTCGCCCAGCGGCTGATCGAGTGCCAGCCCTGGACGATCGTCTGGCCGGTCGCCATGTACCAGCGGCCCATCCCCTCGACCAGGGCGAGCTTGATGATCACCCCCAGGATGATGGCCCACATGAACGTCGCGCCGAACTGCGTGCCGGCAACCAACGAGGCGACCATGTCGCCGGCGCCGACACCGGTTGCCGCGATGACGAAGCCGGGACCGACCAGCTTCAGCTTTGCCTTGAGGCCGCTGGGACCGTGCTCCGCCGAGGCGGGAGTCTCCTGATCCGGGGGTTGTTTCTCAGCCCCGGTTGGACGTTTGGAACCTTCGCTGTCGGTCGGAGCCACCGTGCTCCACCCTCTTCCGAGACATCGAGAATGTGCCGGCCGCACATTCTGCTTGGTCTGGGACGGGTTGGCTAGGGTGTCCACGATGTCGACGTACTCGAGCTCCCCGACGACGACCGGCCCTGTTTTCGCCGGTATGCCGTTCGCATCCCGGTATGCGCGGCGCGCGATGGTGAGCTCGGTGGACAACCTTGCGACCGAGGCCGGCGTCGCGATGCTTCGGCGTGGCGGGAGTGCGGTGGATGCGGCCCTGGCCGCGAACGCCGTGCTCGCCGTGGTCCTGCCCAACCAGTGCGGCCTCGGTGGCGACCTGTTCGCCATCGTGCATCGCGACCGGGAGAAACCGGTCGCGATCAACGCCTCTGGCCGGGCGGGATCGGGCGCCGACCCCGATGCGTTGCGGGCAGCGGGTTTCACCAGGATGCCGTCGCGCGGAAACGTCGCGAGCGTCCCGGTGCCCGGCTGCGTCGACGGCTGGGTGGAGCTGCATCGGCGGTTCGCGCGGCTGGGGCTGGAGGAGGTGCTCGAACCGGCCCGTCGGTACGCCGACGACGGCTTTCCCGCGTCGCCCTACCTCACGGAGGCCGTCCCGACGGTCGTGACGACACCCGCCGGGCCGGAGCTGGCGCCGGGAGGCAAGCTGGCCCCGGGAGATGTGATCCACCGGCCCGGCGTCGGCCGGCTGCTGGCCGGGATCGCCTCCGGTGGCCGACGCGCCTTCTACGAGGGCGAGTTCGGCGAGAGCCTGATCGGCCTGGGAGCCGGGCAGTACACCGAGGACGACCTGCGACGTACCCAGGCGCAGTGGGTCGACCCGTTGTCGGTGCGCTTGTGGGGTCGCGACGTGTGGACCGCGCCACCGAACTCCCAGGGCTACCTCGCACTGTCGGCTGGGTGGATCGCCGAACGCCTCGACCTGCCGAGCGATCCGGCGGATCCACTGTGGGCACACCTGCTCGTCGAGGCGGCCCGGCAGGCGGCATACGACCGACCCGAGGTGCTGCACGACGGAGCCGACGGCCGCGACCTGCTGGCTCCGGACCGCCTCGAGGCACGGCTGGCCGCCATCTCGCGGACGGGTACGGCGGACGTCGCCGACCCGAGCCTGCCCGGTGGCACGACCTATCTGTGCACCGTCGACGACGACGGCATGGCGGTGTCCCTGATCCAGTCGAACGCCCAGAGCTTCGGGTCGCACCTGGTGGTCGGCGACACGGGCGTGTTCCTGCACAATCGCGGGATCGGGTTCTCGCTCGAGGAAGGGCATCCGGCCGAGTACGGCCCCGGGCGACGCCCGCCCCACACGCTGGCGCCGATTCTGGTGACGAACCCCGACGGAGGGCTGCACGCGGCTCTGGGGACCCGCGGCGGGGACTCCCAGCCGCAGGTCCTGCTGCAGTTGCTCACCCGTCTGCTGTTCCACGGGCAGGACCCGGCCACAGCACTCGCGGCGGGGCGCTGGGTGTTGCGAGGCGCCGAGGACGACACCTCGTTCAACACTTGGGGCAACCACGGATCGGTGCGGGTCGCCCTGGAGGGCCAGGTGCCCGGGTCCTGGGCGGAAGCACTCCGTGGCCTCGGGCACCGGGTGGAGCAAGAGCCGCCGTACGCCCACCCATTCGGGCACGCCCACGTGATCGTCGCCGAGCGCGGGCGACTCAGCGGAGCCGCTGACCCACGCGCACTGTCGGGATCCGTCGGCGGCTTCTGACCTGCCTCAAGACTCCTGCTCGCTGACCGGCAGCCGCGGCGTACACCTGGTCGGGGACGCGGTCGCCAAGAACCCACTCACCTAGGTGCGGCAAAGCAATGTGCATGGACTGTTAACCATCAACGCCTTGGCGGCGGCGCAAAGGTCTGACACCTTGGCGGTGAAGCCGGGAGATTGGGGTGATCGTGGGTGGGGGTGACATGCCGGTGAAGATCTCCGACGAGCCCAAGTTCACGGTGCGGACCAAGATCTCGGCGCTATGGGCTGCCCTGCTGCTGTTGTATGTGTACGCCGACGTGCTTTCTCTGTTCAGGCCAGGCCAGATAGAAGAAATGGCCGACGGCCGCATGGGGCCAGTCGAAGCGACTCAAGCGACGCTGCTGCTGGCCGCAACTATCGTGGTTATCCCTACCCTGATGGTATTCCTGACACTGATCTTGAAGGCCGGCCTCTGTCGCTGGACGAACCTGGTGTTGGGCGTCCTCTATACCGCTGTCAATGTCGGTAACCTGATCGGCGAGACGTGGGCCTACTACCTGCTGTTCGGTGCGCTGGAAATCGCCGCCACAGCGCTCATCGTTTGGTACGCGTGGAAGTGGTCCGACTCGTGAGCGCTGCCCACGACCACCAGCTCCTGTCGACGCCGAACGACGCTCTGCGACATCATGATCGAACACGCTACGACAAGCAGCGTGACCCGTCGCCGAAGCGCCAGCAGAGGGAGATCGCGAAGGCCCGCAAGCTCCATGAGGAATGGAAGCGCCGGCAATCACTGTCGCCGAGTGGCGTGTGTACGAGGCGGCGTCGGCCGTGTTCAAATCCGAGATGGGCGAGCGGCTGGGTGAGCTGGCCGAGCCTGCGTTCACTGCTCAGGCGATGCCGCGCCACTCGTCGGCGAGCAGGGCGTAGCCCATCCCGTCGAGCCACTCCCCGGACCGGTGCAGCGACTCACGGAGCGTGTAGAGCTCGCGGCGCATCCCGATGCGCTCCATCATGCGCCGCGACGCGTCGTTGTCGGCGAAGCAGTTGGCCGTCACCCGGCGCAGCCTGAGGTCCTCGAAGCAGAGCCGGACCAACTCACGGACCGCCTCGGTGGCGTACCCGTGGCCGGCGTAGTCGGGGTGGAGCACCCAGCCGAGCTCGGCTTGCACGGCCCGAGCCTGTTCCGCGACCTCGGCCTGGGCCCAGGCGTCCTCGACCTTGAGCATCAGGTCACCGATCACCTGCCCGTCGAGCTCGACGACGAGGGTGATGGCGAGGCTGTCGGGGTCCTCGAACCGCGTGCGGTACTCCTCGATGGTGGCTGGTGCCCGGGTGAGCCAGCGGTTGACGACCTCGAGCCGGCGGAACGCCCACGTCGCCTCGAGGTCGTCCGGCGTCGCGGGCCGCAGGGTCAGTCGGTCGGTGCGGGCCGGCCAGGCGGCCTCGTCGAGCGGGGTGCTCATGTGCACATCGTGGCAGTCGTCGGTCGGCTGCTCGAACCCCAGTGGGCATTACTGCGGTTGGGCGTCCTACGCCGGTCCGTCGCCCACCTGGTCCGGTGCCTCGGCAGACGTGACCGAGATGAGGGTGGCGCCGATGTCGCGCACCTTGGCGAGCAGGCCGTGCAGCTCGGCCTGGTCGGCCACCACGCCATGCAGAGTAGTGGTGCCGTCGTTCTCGCGGACGAGGGTCAGACCGTCGAACCAGGTGGACCAGTGCTCGTCGAGATGCCGTTCGATGCGGATCTCGTAGTGGGCCGGCGTATGGGGCCCGAGACGATGCCGGCTCATCGCGAGCCCGCCAACCCTGCCCGGCCGCGAGCCCCGAGAGCCCCGCGCGCCCGGCGGGCGGCGGGGCGGCGGATGGCCCATTCGGCGACGGCGGCGTTGATGACCCATCCCGAGCTGATGGAGAGGGCTGTGCTCAGGTCGCTGGTCCCGAACAGGGCCTCACCGATGCCTTGGGTGAGCACCTGGGTGCCAGCGCCGACGGCGAGGGCGTAGGCGCGGACCATCCAGGCGCGGTGCGCCGCGATGTCGCGGCGTCGGATCGCGGCGAACCCCAAGACGATGCTGGCGGCCAGCGCGGAGCCGACCAGGAGCCGGACTGCCCACAGCAGGTCGCCGCCAGGTGCGCCGGTGTAGAACAGGGTCATCCAGAGCCCGGAGCCGGCGACGACCAAGCCGGCCCCGACCAGCACGCGGCCGGTCCTGCGGTGCCAGTTGGGCCGACGGCGTCGCAGTCGGGCAGAGAACTGGAACGCTCCGAGGAGGGCGTAGACGGCCGCGGCGACGATGTGCACAACCACCGGCGCTGGTACGGCGTCGACGCGCGGGTTGGCCGGCAGCACCTGCGGGCCTCCGGCGACCTCCAGCAGCCGCAGGGACCCGGCGACCACCGGGACGAAGCTGAGGACCACCAGCGCGACGGGAACACGCCAGCTCGACCCGTCCCGGACGCCCGGCCGGTGCTGCGCTGCCGGTCGGGCGTCAGGGGCGGTGTACGGGGTCATTCGGCACCCGCGGTTGTCACGGGTGGGCCGGGGACCGTGATCGGCTGCGTCGTGGTCTCGGTGCGCGTGGTGAGCCAGAGGGAGTAGCCCAGGCCGATCATCGCGATGGAGTTGGGGAAGGCCAGGAACCGGTAGAACGCGTCGGGCAGGACGGGGAGTGTGGCGGTGAGGACGCTGGCGACGGCGAGGAGCGCGGCCGCCCAGCGGGCGAGGACGCGTGCCCGGTACAACGCGATGCCGAAGACGAGGCCGCCGGCCAGGAAGGTGATGCCGGAGACCGTGAGTGCGTTCTGCATCAGGCCGATGTCGCCGGTCGCGCTGCCACCGGTGCCCGCGGCAAGGACGTCGTTGACGTAGCCGGGGTCGGTCTCAGCGATGGCGGGCAGGACGTACGCGCTGACGAAGGCGACGCTCAGGATGGTGAGGTAGCCGGCGGCGAAGAGGAGATAGCCCAGGAAGCCCAGCAGGCCGATCTGCTTCACCTGGCGTAGGTACATGCCAGTGATGCCGGCGAGGGCCAAGGCAGCCATCAGCACCTTCAGTGAGTTGCGCACGGCCCACTCGGTCGTGGTGACGGCGGCGACGTCTGCGTGGGGGTGGTTGATCTGGACGCCGATGAAGATCAGTCCGGCGGCCACGGCGGCGACGCCGGCGGCCTTAGTGAGGGTGGTGGGTGTGATGGTCATGTCCGGCTCCTTGTCCCGGTGGGTCCGTGGCGGGTGCCGCGGGATGCCTGGAACCTAGGAGCCGACAAGGTGACCTGGCGTCACCACATGATGTGACTGAGGTGGTGACACCGACGTTAGAGGAGCCTGCGTTCGTGGGCGCGGCGTACGGCAGCCGCCCGGGTGTTGACGTCCAGCTTGGTGAAGATGCGTTTGGTGTGGGTGCGCAGGGTATTGAGCGAGACGTAGAGCTCGCGGGCGATCTGCGGTCCGGTCAGATCGCTGTCGAGGAGCCGCAGCACGTGGAGCTCGCGGTCACTGAGCGGGTCGGGCAGCCCGACCTGGTCAGGCGTGGGTGCCGTCTGCTGCGAGATGCCGGCAGCGTCGAGGAGGCGGCGAGCATGTTGGCTCAGTGCGTCGTGCTCGCCGGTGCCGTGGTGGGAGGCGTCGTGCAGCAGGGCGAGCATCGGGGCGCCCTCGTCGAGGAAGAGCCGCACGTAGCTCTCCGGTTCGGGCGCCCGGGTGAGTGCTCGGTCCAGGTCGGCGAGCGCCTGCTGGCGGTGTCCTCGCTCGTGGTGGACGAGAGCCCGCAGCATGCCGATCTCGATCAGACTGCCGGGACGGTTCGGGTCGGCGGCGGCGTGGAGCCGGTCAAGCAGCGCGAGTGCGTCGTCGAGTGGTGACGGGTCACCCGCTAGTGCCTCTCCTCGTCCGGCCATGCTGCGGTGCCGGGCGAGCAGGAGCCGTACGAGGGTGAGGTGGTCGTACTCGTGCAGGTACGTCATCTCAGCGGCGGACGGGACGTCGTGGTCTCGCGCCCACTCGTCGGCCGACGCAAGGTCTCCGTGGGCGATGTGGACGCGGGCCCTCATGGCCGGGATCGGGCGGAGGTCGGGGTAGAAGCCGTGCCGGTAGAGCGCCTCGGCATGGTCGAGCAGGTCCGACGCTGCGTCGAGGTCACCGAGCCCGGCACGCAGCTGGGCGACGGCGACGTACCACCGGTGCCGGTTCTCGGTGATGGAGGTGCGTTCCCTGAGCGCTCGGGCCGTCTCGAGGTGTGCCTCGGCGCCGGCGAGGTCGCCGAGCTCGCGGTCGAGCTCGGCCAGGCCGACGTGCAGGTCGGCGGTGGCCCGTGGGTACGGCTCGTTCCCTGCGGTGGCCGTCTTCAGGGCCCGCTCATACAATCGGCGGGCACGGCTGGGCCGGCCCGAGGCGACCCACATGTCCGCGAGCACCACCGTGCTGTCGAGCTCGTCGACCAGGTTGCCCGCCTCGTGCAGGCTGCGGACCGCTTCGGCGAAGGTGGTCAGAGCCACCGGTAGGTCGCCGGCCGCCCAGGCGGCGAGGCCGAGGTATCCCGCTCCGGCGCCGCGGATGAAGTGGTCCTCGGGCCCGGCCAGGTCCAGGGCCCGGCGGGCGTGTCGGACCGTACCCGCGACGTCGCCACGGGCTTGGGCCAGCGACGCGCGGTAGACCGCTACCGTCGCCGGCGCGGTGCGCAGGTCCTCGGTGTCCGCCCACGTCGTCGCGAGGCCCTGGTCATGGGCGCCTGCGGCCAGCGCCGCGTCGGCATCGTCGAGCCGGGACTCGACCGCGTCGAGGTCGCCGGCCATCAGCATCGACCAGCCGGAGACGATGCTGAGGACGGGGCTTCGGCGCACCACGGACTCCGGCAACGACCGCATCCAGGCCAGCAGCACGCTGTCTTGGCGGGCGCGGCGCAGGTCCGGGAGAGCCTCCTCCATCAGCTGGGCGGCGCGGTCGAAGTCCTTCGCGGCGAGCGCGTGCCGGACCGCATCTTCCACGAGTCCGTGGGAGGCGTACCAGGCGCTGGCCAGCTGGTGCAGGGACGGCACCTGGTCGGGGTGATCGGCGAGCAGGCGTACGCGGAGGACGTCGGCGAACAGGTGGTGGTAGCGGTACCAGGAGCGCTGGGTGTCGAGCGCGATGAGGAAGAGGTTGCCACGTTCGAGGTCCTCCAGTGTCCGGGTGCCGTCGGTGCGGCCGATGACGGCGTCGCACAGGGGACCGGTGAGGTGGTCGAGCACGGACGTGCGGAGCAGGAAGTCGCGAACCCCCGCCGGTTGGCGGGACAACACCTCGTCAGCGAGATAGTCGATGACGAACCGGTTGCTGCCGGTGAACGCCTTGATGAAACCGGCGACCTCGTCTGGCCCGGAGATGCCGCGCAACGACAGCGCGGCGAGCTGGAGGCCGGCGACCCAGCCCTCGGTGCGCTCGTCGAGCGCCTGCACGTCCCCAGTGCCGAGGTCGAGACCCATCACTCGGTTGAGGAAGTCACGTGCCTCTCCTTGGGTGAAGCGGAGGTCGGCAGCGCGGATCTCGGTCAGCTGCCCGCGACTGCGCAGCCTCGCCAGCGGCAACGGTGGGTCGGAGCGGGTCGCCACCACCAGGTGCAGCTGGGCGGGGAGGTAGTCGAGGAGGAAGATCACCGCCTCGTGCACCGCGGGGGCGCCGATGGCGTGGTAGTCGTCGAGCACCAGAACCCACTGCTTCTCCGGCGCGTGCTCGCCGGCCCGCGTCACGTCGTTGACGAGCCCGGTCAGGTCGACCGAGTTCGAAGCGGCGTCCATGGACTCAAGGAGTCCCACGTCGACCTCGAGGCCCACGCCCTGCAGGGCCGCCACCAGGTGTGTCAGGAAGCGCGGGAGGTCGTTGTCGCCGTCGTCAAGGGACAACCACGCGACGCGGGAGGTTGTCCGGGACCGGTCACGTTGGCTGAGCCAGTCGCTGAGGAGGGTGGTCTTGCCGAACCCGGCCGGTGCGGAGACAACGGTGAGCCGGTGGCTCGCATCGAGGATGCTGTCGAGCTGCTCGACCAGTCGCGGGCGCGCAACCAGCTGCCGGCGCGGGGTCGGCGTGAACAGCTTGGTGGCGAGGACCGGGGTCGACACTGTCGGATTTTAGGCAGTTCGCCGACGTCCACGTGGGGAAAGCGGTCAGTTCTCGTCCGGGCTCGCCACACAGGTCGGGTCGCCGGTGCACCGCCGTTCATGACGCACGTCACGTGGCGGCGCTGTCACAAACATCGCGTCGTCGACATCTCATGTGCATCGCCAGTCCCGCCTCACAACGGGGTAGCCCGAAAGACTCAAGGAGAGCTGATGAACCTCACGCTATGGATCGTTGCCGGACTGCTTGCCGCTGCCTACCTGTTCGGCGGCGGCAAGGTGATCATGCCGAAGGAGAAGATAGCCACCTTGTCGACTAGTGCGGGTTGGGTCGAAGACTTCAGTGCCGGCAGCGTCAAGGCCATCGGCGCCCTCGAGGTCCTGGCTGCGGTGGGTCTGATCGTGCCCGCCGCGCTCGACCTCGCGCCGGTTCTGGTGCCGCTGGCTGCCCTGGGTTTGGTGATGATCATGGTTGGCGCGGTGATCACACGCATGCGGCGTCGCGAGTTCAAGTTCATGGTGGCGGACATGGTCTATCTCGCCCTGGCCGGCTTCGTGGCGTGGGGCCGCTTCGGCCCCGAGTCCTTCACCGGCTGACCGGTCCATCCGACGATGCCCCGAGGCTCATCACCATCGTTGTGCCCTCGCGGCCGTGATGGCGAACGCGGCTCCGGTCAGCAGGTGCATCGTCGCCAGGAGCACGCCGCTGGCGGTGTCCTCTGCCGTCGACAGCGGCCCGGTCGTCGAGAC
>WHTB01000235.1 GCA_009379735.1 Propionibacteriales bacterium | reverse complement strand
GGAGGCGGCCGAGCTGACCGGGATCCCCTCGGGCACACCGGTGATCACCGGCACCATCGACGCGTGGGCCGAAGCCCTCAGTGTCGACGCACACGGCATCGGCGACCTGATGCTGATGTACGGCACGACGATGTTCCTGGTAAACACCGTGCGCGACACGATCACCAGCCCGTCGCTGTGGGGCACGGTCGGAGCGCTGCCGGGCACGCGCTGCGTCGCGGGCGGCATGGCCACGTCCGGCGCGATCACCGGCTGGTTGAGGGACCTGTTCGGCGACATCGACTTCGGCACGCTGGTGACGCTCGCCGACGAGTCCGGCCCCGGCGCGAACGGCCTGCTGATGGTGCCCTACTTCGCGGGAGAGCGCACCCCGGTCATGGACCCGCAGGCCCGCGGCGTACTCGCCGGACTGACGCTGTCGCACACCCGCGGCGACCTCTACCGGGCCGCCCTGGAGGCGACCGGCTTCGGCGTGCGCCACAACCTCGAGGCGATCGAGTCGGCCGGTGGCGAGGTGCATCGGATCGTGGCCGTCGGTGGCGGGACGCAGGGCTCGTTGTGGACCCAGATCGTCTCCGACATCACCGGTCGTGCCCAGGTGATCCCGTCGCAGACGATCGGCGCGAGCTACGGCGGCGCGCTGCTCGCGGCTCAGGCGGTTGAGGACGTCTCGATCACGACGTGGAACCCCGTCCGGGAGATCCGCGAGCCGCGACCGGAGCTCGCCGACGCCTATACCGACCTGTACCGGCTCTACCGCGACCTCTACACCAGCACCACCGACATCACTCACGCCCTCGCGGCAAGGCAGCAGCGCTGATGCGACCGCCCACCCGCCGTACCCCGACCTCGACGGAGCGCCGATGACCGACTACGCGATGCCCGTACTCACGCCGCCGACCAGCGCGCCCGCCAAGACCGTCTATACGGTGGCCAGTGGCGACCTGCGGCCGAGTGCCAACGTCACCTGTTGGCCGACGCAGCGACAGCTCGAGGCCGACCTCAGCACAGCGGTGCACCTGCTCGGCTGGGAGGTCCGCCGTGGCCATGCGGTCGACGAGGAGGCGGGACACGGCTTCATCGACAGCCAGCGCGCCGGCATCGAGGTGTTCAAGACACTGCCTCCGGATGCGCCGCTGATCGTCGCCGAGGGCGTCTGGCAGTACAGCCACCACGTACTCGCCGGGTTGCGCTCGCACCGCGGACCGATCCTCGTCGTGGCCAACTGGAGCGGCCAGTTCCCCGGCCTGGTCGGCCTGCTCAACCTGACCGCCAGCCTGACCAAGGCCGGAGTCGAGCACTCGACGTTGTGGAGCAAGGACTTCACCGACGACTGGGCGGTCGACGGCCTGCGCACCTGGCTCGACACCGGGCGCCTCACCCACGACATCAGCCATGTGCGCGACCTGCCCCCGCTCGGGTCCTCGCCAGAGGTCGACCTCGGTCGAGCCCTCGCGACGCAGCTCACGACGGAGAAGGCGATCATCGGCGTCTTCGACGAGGGCTGCATGGGGATGTACAACGCGATCATCGACGACGAGCTGCTCAACCCGCTCGGCATCTACAAGGAGAGGTTGTCCCAGAGCGCGCTGGTCGCGGAGATGAGGAAGGTCACCGACGCCGAGGCACAGGCCGTACGCGCCTGGCTCGACGACGCCGGCCTGGTGTTCCACACCGGCACCGACGAGGCCACCGAGCTCACCGACGCCCAGCTGGTCAGCCAGTTCAAGATGTACGTTGCTGCGCTGCGGATCGCCGACGACTTCGGTCTCGACGCCGTGGGCATCCAGTACCAGCAGGGCCTCAAGGACACCGTTCCGGCCAGCGACCTCGCCGAGGGCCTACTCAACAACGTCCAGCGACCGCCCGTGACCAGCCGCGACGGTTCTCGCGAGCTGTACGCCGGAGCACCCCTGCCGCACTTCAACGAGGTGGACGAAGGTGTCGCGGTCGACTCGCTGGTCACCAACCGGATCTGGACCGCGATGGGCCTCGACCCCGCGACCACGTTGCACGACATCCGCTGGGGCGAGGAGTACGAAGGGGAGTTCGTCTGGGTCTTCGAGATCTCGGGTTCGGTACCGGCGTCGCACAACGGGGGGTACGACCGGTCCTCCAGCATGCGGCAGCCACCGATGTACTTCCCGCTCGGCGGCGGCACTCTCAGCGGCGTGTCCAAGCCCGGCGAGATCGTGTGGTCCAGGGTGTTCGTGATGGACGGCGCACTGCACGTCGACCTCGGTCGCGGCACCGTCGTCGACCTGCCCGAGGAGGAGACGCGCCGACGACTCGACGCCACCACCCCGCAGTGGCCGATCATGCACGCCGTGCTGCACGGGGTCGGCCGAGACCAGCTGATGGCCCGGCACAAGGCCAACCACGTCAACGTCGTCTATGCGCCGGATGCGAAGACGGCCGACAAGGCGCTGCTGGCCAAGGCGGCGCTGTTCCACGAGCTCGGCGTGCGGACCCACCTCTGCGGAGACGTCACCCTCGCCTGACGGCGCTGTCCTGACGGTTCCGCTCCGTCTGCCGGACGGCGCCGGTGGGGGGTTTGCTCAACGTCAACGCCGCCCCGACGATCAGGACAGCGCCCAGCACCAGCCACCACGGCGTGCGATCGTTGGACCCCTGGGGTGTGCGTTCTGGTGGGTCGTCGTCGATGGTGACGGTTGGGAGTCCAGCCGCGTGCAACGTGATCGGGTCGTCGGCCTGCAACGCGGTCAGCGGCAGCTCGATGTCGTAGCGGGCGAGTACGCGGTCGGCGACCTGGTCGGCCGCGCTGGTGAGCGACGTGCTTCGGCTGGTCTGCAGGCTCAGGCCGCCCGAGCCTTCGACGAGCGGCAGGGCGTCGTTACAGCCGGGTTGGACGTCGACCGTGGAGAACATCACGCCGAACGGCACGCCGAGGGACGTGGTCGACGTGGCGACACAGTCCGCGCGGATCACGACCGCGAGCGCGGACGGGTTGGGATGCTCGGCCAAGATTTGTGCCAGCAGGCTGTCGGCGGTGGCCACCCCGGCCGCGGGAAGGGTCCATCCCCCGGCTGCTCGAAGGCTCTGCTGGATCGATCCCCAGGCGGTGTCCTCGCCGCCGGCGAGCACCCTGAGTCGGACGGTATCGGGCAGTGCCCGGTCGAGCCGCGCGGCCGCGTCGTACACCATGCCGAGCTGCCGACGCAGCTCGAGACGGGTGTCGACCTCGAGGATGACGGCCAAATCGATGCCCTCCCCCGCCCACCACCGACCGGTCGAGGCCTGGCGGTCTCCGCGCACCGTGGGGGTGATCGTGAACTGGGGGTCCGAGCTCAGCGAGTGGCCGGGCACGTGGGTGGCGATCCGCACGTCAAGTGTCAGGTCCCGCTGCACCCTGACGATCTCGAGCTCAGGGCCGGGCGACACGGACGAGCCAGCGGGTGCGGTCACCAGCAGCAGGCAGGCCAGCGTCACCGACGCGGTCACGCGTACGAAACCACGCGGGTGCGCCTGCCGCAGCCCCCACCAGGGCCTCACTACCCCCACGGAACAGCCCTCTCGCGGGCAGGTCAGCCCGCGGGCACGTGACGTGTGTGCCCGTTCGACCACCGTCCCTGCTCACCGTTGTATTCCTGCCAGATCCACACGTCCAGCCCGGCACCGATTCATCATGAACCGGAGTTTCTGGGAGTCCGTCGATTGTGCTGCCGAGGTCGGGCGATCGGTCTACGCTGCCTTTGGGGATTGCTGGACCACTAGTGGGGGGTTGTCATGCGTCATTCTTTGCGTTCGCGAGTTCTGTTGCTTCTGGTAGCTGCCGCGGGGTTGGTGTTGGCCGGGGTCTCGCCGGCGCCGGCTGCGGACACCGCTCGTGTCACGTTGGTGCACGGCGTCCGCGGTCTGGTGGCCGACGTCAGCCTGGACGGCAAGCCGGTGCTGAGCGGCTTCGGCTTCGAGCAGGCGACCGACCCCCTGCCGATCCCGGCTGGCAAGCACCAGGTCACGGTGAAGGCGGCCGATGACGGGTCGACCGTCCTCGAAGTGCCCATGGTGCTGCGGGCTGGTCAGGATCTGACCGCGGTCGCGGGTTTCGACGCCAACGGTGATGCCACCGCGTACGTGTTCGACAACCACCTGCCAACGGCTACCCGCGGACCCGGCGCCGTCGTACTGCGCCACGCTGCCGGGGCCGAAGCGGCGACCTTGCTGGTGGACGGGAAGCAGGTCGGCGACCCGATGAACGCCGGCGACCAGTTCGCGGCCAGCGTGAAACCCGGCCGGCACAAGATGTCGGTGACCGGCGCCGACGGCAGTACGTGGGTGCCGGAGACCTCAGTGACCGTACCCGCTGGACGAATGGTGTCGGTGATCCTGGTGGGACGCGCGTCCAACGACAGTCTCGGCATGCTCACTCTGCAGCAGGATCCGGCCGCGAACAGCGCCCGCACGATCGCGCAGGTCGCGGGCGGCGGGCGACCGCCGGCCGACGACCAGCAGCCATCGGCAGGCCTCACCGCAGCGGCAGCCGTCGTGCTGGCGGCCGGTGCCTTCGTCGTAGTGGGCGTCCGCCGGCGGCTCGCGCCGCTGCCATCAAGTCGACGGTGAGCTCCCGTGCCTCCAGCTGGTTGCCGGCCGTTGCGGTGCTACTTGCGGCCTGCACGGCTTCCCACGACTCGGCCGGGCCGCCTCCGGAGCCGCCGGCGACGTCCGAAGCTCCGGCGCCAGAAGCTGACCTGCCTCGACCGGCTCCACCACCGTCGCAGAGCGTTGACGTGCACTGGGCGCGGCCCTCTGCGCTAGCTCCGCGCGCGAGTGGCCCGACCATGCTGACGATCCCGGCGCTCGGCCTGCGCAGCAGACCCATACCGGTGGGCTCTCAGGCCGACGGTGCACTGGACCTTGCCCCGGGGGCACGGTCCATCAGCTGGTGGGCGCACGGCGCGGGCGCCGGCGAGGCCACCGGCACGCTGCTGCTGGCCGGGCACGTCACCTGGGACGGCCGACGCGGGACGATGTACGAGCTCGCCGACGTCTCGGTCGGCGCCAGGCTGAGCATCCGGCGGGCCGACGGTCGTCGCGTCGCGTACCGGGTCGCCGACGTCAGACGCATCCACCGCACTTCGCTGGCCAAGCTCGGCATCGGCACCGGCCGCCGGACGCACCGGCTGCTGCTGGTCACCTGCGGCGGTCCGTACGATCCCGAAGACCGCAGCTACCGCGACAACGTCGTCGTGACCGCACACCCCGTCACCACATAGCGCCGAGCCGGACGTCAGCTGTCCTCGTGGGTGAGAAGCCACCGGAAGGGGCCGGGGCTTGGGGCGTAGCGAGCGGCCTTCTCCTCGATGACGTCGAGCCAGCCAGGGTCCTCTGGTTCGCCGGGTGCCTCGGTGACGCCCGAGCTGAGCTCTGATCCGTCCTCGAGCTCGACGACGACCTCGGTCAGGCGTCGCGCGGGATACGCGGACGCGAAGCGCGGATCGACGACCATCTCGATGCGGCCGAGCGGCCGGGCGGCCGCGACATCCTGCAGGCCGGCGCCGACCACATGCTCGACCCCGAAGGCGCCGTGCACGAGTGCGACGGCAACCGGCCACACCAGGCTGTACTGTGCCTGCTCCGTGGTCACCGGAGAACCTTTGGCTAACCGGGTTGCCGCCGGAAACGTACGGACCTTGACACGCGAGATGCGCTGGGGTTGCAGGCGCTGCGTTGCGTGAATGGTCAGCGCCGCCTGGATCGCGGGCTGCGACCAGCGGCAGCACGGGAACCGCTTGACGTAGACGTCGGTCAGATGCCAGCGGTGTCCGAGGTCACTCAGACCAGCGGCGCCGGTGGCCAACTCACTGCGGGTCGCGGTGAAGCCACGACCAGCGAGCAACGCCGAGCTCACCCCGACGGCGGCGCCCCAGGCGCAGGCGTCCTTGGTCATCGCCGGTTCCGCGACCGAGCGCATGATCATCGCCATCGGGGCGTGGTACTCGGCCGACCCGAGGGCGTCAGAGAGCTGCTCATGATCCAGGCCGAGCAGTCGCGCCGCCGTCGCGGCCGCGCCGAGCGCTCCCCAGGCGCCCGAGCCGTGGTACTCGAGATGGTCAGTACGGGCATGCAGCTCGAGACCCGCCCGGATGGCGATCTCGTAGCCGATCACGATCGCGGTCATCGTCTCCTCCGGCGACGCGCCCACCAGCTCCGCCGTAGCCAAGGCGGCCGGCAGCACCATCGCCCCTGGATGGCCCGAGACCAGCCGGTGCCCGTCGTCGAAGTCCAGTGCGTTGGCCAGCACCCCGTTGGCGAACGCGGCACCCGTACAGGTCACCCGGGAGCCGTCGACCCACAACGTCGCCTCGTCGCCGGGATGCTGGGCATGTGCGTACGCCGCCGCGATCACGGCTGTCGGCGTCGTGCGACCAGCGGCGCACACGGCCGCCAGGTCACGGACCAGCGCGTGGCACCTGTCCCGCACCAACGGCGGGATGTCGGACCACTGCAGTCCCGTCACGAACCGTGCTGGCATCGCCCCACCCGGTCTCCTCACCCGCCGACGCATGGCAACACCGCCGACGTTGGGTCAGGCCACTATCGCGGCCCTCACAGGACGGCACCACGCGGCGCCACCTCGATGGCGGCGACGCCCCGGCCGTACAGCACCACCAGCCGCCCCCCGTGTCGGCTGCGCACCACTCCAGAGTCCTGCGCGAGCGTTGTGATGACGTGCTCGACGACCTGATCTGGGTCGACGGCATCGGGTTCCTCGAAGGTGACGTCCATGTGATCGCCGCCGGTGAGCCGGACACGCAGCACAACCTCAGCCATGCTCACGCACCCTAGACGCCTGTCCGCCCCGCCGCCATCACTGCGCCGGTGCCATCAGGGTGCCGGACCGCCGTGGCGCGCTGGCCGCTGTTTTACGTCCGATGTCGATTTCGGGGCCGCTGGTTCGACGTATCAGTAGAAGGTGCCTCGCGACCGAAGCCGGCACCGACGGAGGTGGACGAGATGCGACTGCACGTGGACAGGCCATGCCAGGTGTACCGGCAGACCGACGGCCACTGGGGCTGGCGGTGCTCGCTGTGCCCCTTGCCGTTGTGCCGCATCACGACGACGGTCGACGCCTGGAGCATCGCGCACGTCGAGGCTGCGCACCACCTCCGGACCGACCACGTGTCGCCGCCCGAGCCCGCCGTCGGATGGGGCCTCGCGGCCTGAGCCGTCGCGGACCGCGCCGTCCGGAGGCCATCATGGGAGGCTGACTCACTGGCGGGCGATTGGCGGGCGGATGGAACCGGATCACCGACGCTCGGCTGAGGTGCCCGCAGCACACGCCGAGCT
>WHTB01000422.1 GCA_009379735.1 Propionibacteriales bacterium | reverse complement strand
CGCTGTAGGCGACGCGCAGACCGGAGACCCCGTCGGCCAGCGCGGCGGCGAACGTACCCGTGGGCGGCGCCAGCGCGGACCAGTCCCTCGAGTCCGGGCCAGTCACGACGTCGAGCAGCAGCGCCGTGTCCGCCACGGTCCGGGTCAACGGCCCGACATGTGCCAACGTGCCGAACGGGCTCGACGGGTAGAGGGGCACGCGCCCGTACGTTGCCTTCATGCCGACCACGCCGCAGAAGCTGCCCGGGATCCGTACCGACCCGCCGCCGTCAGTGCCGATGGACAGCGGGCCCATCCCGAAGGCGACCGCAGCGGACGCTCCACCGCTCGACCCGCCGGCGGTGCGCTTCGGGTCCCACGGGTTGCGGGTGACCCCGGTCAGCGGGCTGTCGGTGACGCCCTTCCAGCCGAGCTCGGGTGTCGTGGTCTTGCCGACGAGCACCGCACCGCTCTCGTGCAGCCGCGCGACACTCGGCGCGTCCTCGTCCCACGCCTGGTCGGGGTCGACACTGAGCGAGCCACGCCGGGTCGGCCAGCCGCGGGTAAGGAGCAGGTCCTTGATCGACGTGGGTACGCCGTCCACTGGCCCTCGCGGCGCACCCGTCGACCAGCGTTGCTCGGCGGCCTGCGCCTGGGTGAGCGCGGAGTCGGCGTCGACCAGGCAGTACGCGTTGACCGCGTCGTCGTACGCGCCGATCCGCGCGAGCACCGCCTTGGTCGCCTCGACCGGAGAGACCTGGCGGGAGCGGAAGCCGGCCATCAGGTCGGTCGCCGTCCAGTCGGCCAGGTCGGTGGGCCGTGATGTCACGTGGGCTCCCTCTGTTCGTCTGGCGTACGAACGTAGCCGAGTGTCTTGTCGACGACGTTGCGCAGCGGCTGCCCGGTTGACCACCGGTGCAGGTTGTCGGTGAACAACGCGGCCAGCTCGTCGCGCCACCCGACGACGTCGGCCGACATGTGCGGGGAGACGAGCACCGACGGATGGCCCCACAGCGGCGAGTCCACCGGGAGCGGCTCCCGCTCGAACACGTCGAGGGCGGCGCCCGCGATCACCCCGTCGGCCAGCGCGGCGACGAGGTCGGGCTCCACGACCAGCTCGCCCCGGCCGACGTTGACCAGCCGGGCGGTCGGCGCCATGGCGGCCAGCACGTCCCGGTCGACCAGGCCGCGGGTCTGCTCGGTGAGCGGCGCGGCGAGCACCACGAAGTCGGCGGAGCCCACCCGCTCGACGAGACCGGTCGACGCCGCGATCTCCCCGAAGTCGACGTCGCCGGACCGGGCCGTCCGCCCGACGCCCGCGACCTGCATGCCGACTGCGGTCAGCAGCCGGGCGATGGCCCGACCGATCGGGCCGACGCCGACGACCACGACCCGGCGGCCGTGCAGCGACTCGGTCTCCCGGTGCTCCCACTGGCGGTCACGCTGCCGCGACCACGTGCCGTGCAGGTCCTTGGCGTACATCAGCACCACGCCCAACACGTACTCCGCGATCGCCTGGTCGAACACGCCCCGCGAGTTGGTGACGGTCACCGTGCTCGCGGCGACGCCCGGCGTGAGGACGTTGTCGACGCCGGCGCTCGCGGTGTGGATCCAGCGCAGCGCGGTGCTGTCGACGTCGATGCCGTCGAGGGCGGGTGTCAGGAAGTCCCACGCCAGGAGGACGTCGGTGTCGGCCAGCAACGGTCTGAGGTCGTCGGCGGTCGCCGTCCGGACCTCGGCAAGAGCCTCGATGCTGGCCATCCCCGGAGGAAGCACGCCGTCGTGGAGCACGGTCACCCGGGGTTGCGGCATGGCTGACCTCATGGCTGAAGATTCTCTCGGCTCAATGGCGCCCGAGGCTAGGCAGATGATCGTAGGATTGTCAACAATCTAGGTTTCCGCCTGATGCGGGGCTCGAATTGGTGGGGCAGCGGAGTGGGACAAGACCTGTCGGTCGGGGTGATCGTGCCGTACGACTTCGCCCTGGATCGGGAGATCTGGCGGTGGACGCCGGACGATATGACGCTGTTGATCACGCGCACGCACCAGCTCGGCCTGCCGTCGAACGTCGCGATGGCCACGCACATCAGCACCGACGAGACACTGCGCGAGCTGACCGACGACCTGCTCGCGGTTGAGCCGGAGGTGGTGCTGTACCTCTGCACGTCCGGCAGCTTCGTCCGTGGTGTCGCGGGGGAGCGACACATGCGGGAGGTGATGTGTGCCGCGGGCGCGCCGATTGCCCTCACCACCGCCGGCGCGCTGCTCGACGCGCTTCGCCAGCTCGGGATTCGGCGGCTCGGCGTCGCCACGCCCTACATCGCCAGCGTGACCGAGCGGCTGGTGACGTTCCTGACCGAGGCGGACGTGACGGTGACGTCGAGCCGCGGACTCGGCCTGACCCACCACATCTGGCGGGTGCCACCCACCGCGCTGCGCACGCTCGTGCTCGCCGCCGACGACCCGGACGCCGACGCGGTGTTCGTCAGCTGCACCAACCTGAAGATGTACGACCTGATCCCGTCGCTGGAGGCCGAGCTCGGCAAGCCCGTGCTGTGCGCCAACCAGGTCTCCATGTGGGCGACGCTGCGGGCGGTCGGGGTGACGCCGCCGTACAACGGCCAGCG
>WHTB01000312.1 GCA_009379735.1 Propionibacteriales bacterium | reverse complement strand
GTGTGGCGCGAGAAGGCCGACCCGATGGCGCGGTACGCCGAGGCCGCGCCCGCCAACGCCTCGGTGGTCTTCACCTCCACGTACACCTGGGGCGACGACGAGTGGCTGGACGAACGCCGCCGGCGGGTCGCCCACGAGAGCCCGATGAGCGTGTACGAGCTGCACCTCGGGTCGTGGCGCCGAGGCGAGACGTATCGCGAGCTCGCCGACTCGCTGGTCGGGTACGTCGCCGACCTGGGGTTCACCCATGTCGAGCTGCTGCCGGTGATGGAGCACCCGTACGGCGCGTCGTGGGGCTACCAGGTCACGTCGTACTTCGCCCCGACCTCCCGGTTCGGCGACCCCGACGACTTCCGCTACCTCGTCGACCGGCTGCACCAGGCTGGTGTCGGCGTGATCGTGGACTGGGTGCCGGCGCACTTCCCCAAAGACGTGTGGGCACTGGCCCGGTTCGACGGCGGCCCGTTGTACGAGCATGCCGACCCGAGCCGTGGCGAGCATCCCGACTGGGGGACGCTGATCTTCGACTACGGCCGGTCGGAGGTACGCAACTTCCTGGTCGCCAACGCGATCTACTGGCTCGAGGAGTTCCACATCGACGGCCTCCGGGTGGACGCCGTCGCGTCGATGCTCTATCTCGACTACTCCCGCGAGCCCGGCGAATGGACCCCCAACGTGCACGGCGGCCGGGAGAACCTCGAGGCGGTCGCGTTCGTCCAGGAGATGAACGCCACCTGCTACAAGCGCGTACCCGGCATCGTCACGATCGCCGAGGAGTCCACCTCGTGGCCGGGAGTCACCCGGCCCACCCACCTCGGCGGGCTCGGCTTCGGCCTGAAGTGGAACATGGGCTGGATGCACGACTCTCTCGGCTACGTCGCGAACGACCCGGTGTACCGGCAGTTCCACCATCACCAGATGACGTTCTCGATGATGTACGCGTACTCCGAGAACTACGTACTCCCGCTGTCGCACGACGAGGTCGTGCACGGCAAGGGCTCGCTGCTGCGCAAGATGCCGGGTGACCGCTGGCAGCAGCTGGCCAATCTCCGCGCCTACCTCGCCTACATGTGGGCGCACCCCGGCAAACAGCTGCTGTTCATGGGCGCGGAGTTCGGCCAGGAGTCGGAGTGGTCGGAGGAGCGCGGCCTCGACTGGTGGCTGATGGACCATGTCGACCACGCCGGCGTGCACTCGCTGGTGCGGGACCTCAACACCGCCTACCGCGCGTCGCCGGCCGTCTGGTCGAAGGACCAGGATCCCTCGGGGTTCGCCTGGATCGACGCCAACGACGCCGAGGGCAACGTCTTCAGCTTCGTCCGTTCGGACGCCGACGCGCCGCCGGTCGCCTGCATCTCCAACTTCTCCGCCGTACCGCACGACCACTACCGGCTGGGTCTCCCCCGGGTCGGCCGGTGGGACGAGGTCATCAACACCGACGCCGAGGCCTACTTCGGGTCGGGTGTCGGCAACCTCGGCGCCGTCGAGGCGGTCGACGAGCCGTGGCACGGCCGTCCGGCGTCGGTCACCCTGCGCCTCCCGCCGCTCGGCACGGTCTGGCTGCGCTACGCCGGACCCGCATGACCGCGGACGGCGTGCAGCCCCTGACCGACGGCGTGGTCACCCTCCGGCGGGTGCAGGCGTCCGACGTCGCGTTGCGGTTCGACGTGTTCCACTCCGGTCAGCGCGTCGCCGAGGTCGGCGTCGTCGATCGTGGCGGCCAGGTCGGCGAGCTGACCTGGGTGATCGAGGACCCGCAGCAGCGCGGGCAGGGGTACGCGACCCGGGCCGTCCGGCTGCTGGTGACGTACGCGTTCGCCGAGCTCGACTACCTCCGGCTGGAGGCGCTGGCGCCGGCCGACAACCGGGCAGCGCATCGGGTCGGCAGCCGGGCCGGTCTGCGGCGCGAGGGCGTCCGGCGCGGACCCGACCACGACTGGGTGGTGCTGGCCCGGCTGCGCGACGACCCCGACCCGTACCAGGCCGACGGCTTCCGCGCACTGCTCAACTCCGCGCTCCCCCGCAAACGCGCCATCGCCCAGCTCGCCGTCCGGGACCGGCAGGGCAGGCTGCTGCTGTGTCAGCTGACGTACAAGCAGGACTGGGACTTCCCCGGTGGTGTGGTCGAGGACGACGAGTCCCCGCGAGTGGCAGCCGAGCGCGAGTGCCGGGAGGAGCTCGGGCTGGAGCTCACCGCCGGTCGGCTGCTCGTCGTCGACTGGCTGCCGGCCTGGGGCGGGTGGGACGACGCCTGTGTGTTCATGTTCGACGGCGGCACGGTCGACGCGTCGATCGTGGACCGGATCGTGCCGGAGCCCCGCGAGATCCGCGCCGCCGAGTTCTGCGACGAGGGCCAGATCGCCGAACGCTGCGCCGACTTCACCGCGCGCCGCGCCGCTGCTCTCGACGCCGACGCCGTCGGCCCCCTGCGCTACCTCGAGTCCGGCCGCTGACCGCAGGCTCCGGTTCTCCCGCCGAGGTTGCGCGAATGTCCCGTATCTTCGCGCCGACATTGCGCGTATGTCCCGTATCTTCGCGCCGAGGTTGCGCGAATGTCCGGAGTCCTGGGAAGAAATGACCCCGGCGCGAGCAGGACGAACACCGACCTGTCCGCGGACCCGGCTGCGCGTCGATGGTCCAGTACTCGGGGCCGAGCCGTGTTCCCTTCGTGAGTGGACCCCTCTTGGTCCGACTTGTCTGGGATTTGGGGGCCGTTCGGGAGGGGAAGTCCCCGGCCGGACGACGTCCGGATACCGAAAGGCGGGAAAGGCCGCTTCGGCAGGCTCGGGAACCGGACCTTCCGCACTCTCGCCAGACAAGCCCCGGGCCCAAGCGCCGTCCCCCGGACCGCCGACCGACACCCCGCCACACGAGCACCGGCATGGTCCCCGGACACCGGCGCGGCGCACATTTCCCCGACACGGGTGCGGCGCCAGCCCCCCGAATACCCGCGCCGACATTGCGCGAATGTCCCGTTCCCTTCGCGCCGAGGTTGCGCAAATGTCGGGTCTTCTCGCGGCGCTCTGGGTCCGCTGTGGGTCCGCCCCGCGATCGGTCTTGACAGGCGATGCCGGCGCTAGCATGCTCTCCGGCGTGACAACGTTGTCGTCCTCCGGCCGTCCCACCATGGTCGACGTCGCACGGCAGGCCCACGTGTCACTGAAGACCGTCTCCCGGGTCGTCAACGAGGAGCCGGGCGTACGGCCGGAGACCGAGCAACGTGTGCGGGACGCGATCGCCGAGCTCGGCTTCCGCCGCAACGACGGCGCCCGCCAGCTGCGCCGCGGCCGCACGGCGAGCATCGGGCTGATCGTCGAGGATCTCGCCAACCCGTTCTACTCGGCGCTCGCCGCATCGTGCGAGCGGGTCGCCCGGCTGCGCCGCCACCTGCTGATCACCGCCTCCGCGGAGGGCTCGGCCGAACGCGAGGAGTCGCTGGCCGGCGCCCTGCTCGCGCGGCGCGTCGACGGCCTCATCGTCGTACCCGCGGCAGCAGAGCACAGCTGGCTGCGGACCGAGCTGTCGGCCGGGATGCCGGTCGTGTTCGTCGACCGCCCGGCGACCGGCGTCGAGGCCGACACGGTGCTGGCCGACAACGAAGGTGGCATCCGCAGCGCGGTGGAGCATCTCGCCGCCCACGGTCACCGCCGGATCGGCTTCCTCGGGGACGACCCGGCGTTCTGGACCGCCGAGCAGCGCCGCGCCGGCTTCGTGTCCGCGGTCGAGGCCCTCGGGCTGCCCTGCGCCGACCTCGTCGTGATGGGACCGCATGACGTCGACGAGCTGCTCGCGTGCATGCAGGCCTGGGGCTCGGACGAGGACCCGGTCACCGCGCTGGTGGCCGGCAACAACCGGGTGACCATCGCGTTGCTGCGCGCCCTGCGTAGCGTCGACTGCGCGATCGCGATCGTCGGGTTCGACGACTTCGAGCTGGCCGACCTCCTCGACCCGGCCATCACCGTGGTCGCGCAGGATCCGGCCAAGCTCGGCGAGGCAGCCGCCAACTTGCTGTTCGCCCGGATCGACGGCGACACGTCGGCGCCGCAGCAGGTGGTCCTTCCGACCCAGCTGATCGTCCGCGAGTCCGGGCGGGCGGTCTGAGCATGCACACCTACCCGCTCGACCTGAACACACCGCAGCGCTTCTACGCCGGTGGCCGCCGCATCCTGTCGTTTCGCGGCCTCGACGTACCCACGGACTTCGACGACCACCGCCCGGAGGACTGGCTCGGCTCTACCACCCGACTGTTCTCCGAGGGCGGCGGTGGCCTGACTCGGCTGCCCGACGGCGGCACCCTGGCGGCCGCGCTGGAGACTACTGCCGACGCCTGGCTCGGACCCGCGCACCGCGCGACGCACGGCGACGACACCGGGCTGCTGGTCAAGCTGCTCGACGCGGCCGAGCGGCTCCCGGTGCACGCTCATCCCGACCGCGAGTTCGCCAAGAAGCACCTCGACTCCGACCACGGCAAGACCGAGGCCTGGCTGATCCTGGATGCCGACCCCGGAGCCGTGGTCTGGCTGGGCTTCCGCGAGGACATCGACCACGGCACGCTGTCCGAGCTGGTCGACGCACAGGACCAGCGCCTGCTGGCGCTGCTCAACGAGATCCCGGTGCAGCGCGGCGACGCCCTGCTCGTTCCGGCCGGCCAGCCCCATGCGATCGGCGCCGGCGTGTTCCTGGTCGAGCTGCAGGAGCCGACCGACTTCTCCGTGATGCTCGAGCATGCCGCGTTCGGCCTCGATCCCGATCACGCCTTCCTCGGCCTTCCGCGTGACCTCGCTTTGAGCTCGGTCACCCAGACTGCGCTGCGCGAGGCCGACCTCGCCGCCTTGCACACCCGCTGGGACGACGGATCGGCACCGGTCCGGTCCGG
>WHTB01000276.1 GCA_009379735.1 Propionibacteriales bacterium | reverse complement strand
GGCTGCACGCCGGCCTCGCCGGAGACGGAGTCACCGCCGGGCAGGATCACCTCAGCGGAACCACCCGGACCAGGCGCCGGCTCGGCACCATCGCCGGGCTGGTCACCGTCGCCGCGGTCGTTGCCGTCGCCACGGTCACCGTCGTCGCCGTCGCCGCGGTTGCCGTCGCCGCGGTCACCGTCGTCGCCACGGTCCCGATCGCCGTCGCCTGGCGCGGTCGGGACTCGCTCGAGCGTCACATCGACGACGTCGTGTGCCATCGAGTCCGTGCCATCCACCGCATCTGCTCCGGACTCGAGCACCGCACCAGCACCGTCCACGGCTGGTTGAACGTCGGGGGCTGCCGAGCACAGGCAGTCATCGCCATCCCTCGCGACTCCTCCAGGGTCGTCTGCGTGCGCCACACCGGCACCGAGACCGACCAGGCCGATCGCGAGGGCGGCAGACTTGATTGACCTAGCCACCCAGATATGCATCTCGTGATCCTTTCTCCACAGCAGTTGAGGGATGCGACGGACGTGAGCCGTCAAGCCCGTGCTCGGAGAAAGGTCAGTCAGGAGCGAAGCCCGGCCGGGCCATGTAACCCGCCGGAGTAACGTCCGCCTGCGGACCCGGCAGGCCCGAGACGACCGTCGTGTACGCGATCAGCTGACTCTCGACCGCGCCCAACGGGGCTCCGATCGAACTGCCGGACGCGGCTGCGTCCGCGGAGCCCGACGGCGACGCGGGCATCTGCCCGTCCGTACCGTCAGCAGCTGATGAGGACTGAAGCGGCGACGCTGGCCGGGCGACCTGTGCCGGCGCGGAGGGAGTGTTTCCCTCGCGCAGCCCGACCAGACTTGCCGACGCGGCCAGGTGCGCGCTCTCGGGACGGTCGCCGCTGCGCCGATCGGCCCGAATGGTCTGTGGTGTCGCGTCCCGATCGAGGATCGGCGATGCGGTGCCGTCCGGCGCTGGCGGCACCAGGTCATCTACCCGCGGCAGCTCCGGCCGTGGCACGTTCGCCTTGTCCAGCAGGGAGTCCACGGTGCCCCGTACCGCATCGTCGGTCGGGCCGACGACTCGGTCGTGAAGCTGTCGCGTCGTCGTCTGGGCGAGGTCGGCCGTCTCCGCCGCTGCAGCCGCCGTCGTGTTCCGCGAGCTCTGAACCACGGACTTCGTCGCGGACCGAGTGTGCCCGACGACGCGTTCGACGCCAGCCCGTACGGGCTGGTCCGGCGACGCATCGGTGTCGTCACTCGGTGCGGGCGGACCAGCCGTCGACGAGTCTCCCGAACCGCTGCTGTCGCGGCTCGTTGACTCACCGTCAGTGTCGGCGGAATTTACTTCTGTGGAAGGCGATTCGCTGGCTTCCGACTCTTCACGCGTCGGCTCGGCCGGCTCTTCAGCGGGCTCCTCAACCGGCTCCCCGGCTGGTTCCTCCGCCGGCTCATCGGCCGCTACGGACCACGAAGACGATCCAGCGTCGCGGCTGTCAGGGGCCCGACGAGTCGTCCGCGGATGCGGCCGCCACCGACACCAGATAGGCGAGGACAACGCCGGCGACCAGGAGGCACGCTCGCCCGCACCAGGCGAAGATCGCCTGGCCGCCCGGCCTGACGGCCGGTGCTGCGTATCCTGCGACACCCATGCTGTCCGCCCGAGATACGACGTGGGGAACGCGCTGCCTCGTGTCACGTTATGCACTTAAGTGCTCACTGTCGAGAGTTATGTCGGATATTTCTTCCATTTCGGACAGAACGGTCGGACACGCCGCAATCGACCCGGCGCCGCACCAACGCCCTCACCGGCACCGTAGGCTTTCACGGTGATCGAACTCGAAGACGTCCCGGACCTTGTCGACCCGATCATGATCGCGGCGTTCGAGGGGTGGAACGACGCCGGTGAGTCCGCATCCGGTGCACTGGACCACCTGATGCTGGTCTGGGACGCCACCACCGTGGCAGCACTCGACCCGGAGGACTTCTACGACTTCCAGGTCAACCGACCCACCGTCGCGATCGGTCCGAACGGTGACCGAGAGCTGACCTGGCCGACCTCACAGATCGCGGTCTGCCGCCCGACCGGGTCTCCGCGCGACGTCGTGCTGTTGCGCGGTATCGAGCCCAACATGAGGTGGCGGGAGTTCTGCGCACAGCTCCTGGCCCGGGCCGACGACCTGGGCGTGCAGACGGTCGTCACCCTTGGCGCGCTGCTCGCCGACACTCCCCACACCCGGCCCGTGCCGGTCACGGGCACGTCGAGCGACCCTGAGCTCGCGCGCCGACTCGAGCTCGAGGAGTCCCACTACGAGGGCCCGACCGGTATCGTCGGCGTCTTCCAGGACGCGTGCCGCCGGCTCGACATCCCCTCGGTGTCGTTCTGGGCGGCGGTGCCGCACTACGTGGCCCAGCCCCCGTGCCCGAAGGCGACGATCGCGCTGCTCGGCCAGATCGAGGACCTACTCGAGGTGGCCGTACCCCTCGGAGACCTGCCCGAAGAGGCGCGCGCCTGGGAGCGTGGCGTCGACGAGCTGTCACGTGAGGACTCCGAGGTGGCCGAGTACGTCCGTTCGCTGGAGGAGTCACGCGACGCCGCGGAGCTGCCGGAAGCGAGTGGCGACGCCATCGCCCGTGAGTTCGAGCGCTACCTCAAGCGCCGCCAGCACGGTCAGGGCGAGGCCTGACGTCGGGTCCGGTGCCAGGGATCAGGCCGAGCTCCAGACCCCGCAGCACCGCCCTCGTACGGTCGCGCACCCCCAGCTTCCAGAGCACGCTCGACACATGGTTCTTGACGGTCCCCTCGGCGACATGGGTCGCGGTGGCGATCTCCCGGTTCGAGTAGCCGCCGGCCAGCAGCCGCAGGATCTCCAGCTCGCGGGTGGTGAGCGGCTCCGGCGGCGTCTCGGGCTCGAACCCCAGCGGGTGCTCGGCGACGCGCTCCAGCAGCCGCGCGGTGACGGCCGGCTGGATCAGCGTCCCGCCAGCGGCCAGCGTGTGGATGGCGTGTACGAGCTGGTCCAGCGTGACGTCCTTGAGCAGGTAGCCGCGCGCCCCCGAGCGCAGCGCACTGAGCAGCAGCGCGTCGTCGTCGAACGTGGTCAGGACCAGGGTCGGGACCGTCAAAGCCTGCTCGGCCATCCGGCGCAGCGTGCCGATGCCGTCCAGCACCGGCATCCGCAAGTCGAGCAGGAGTACGTCAGGGGTGGTCGCCAGCACGAGCTCGAGTGCCTGCTCACCGTCCGCTGCCTCCCCGACCACCTCGATGTCGTCGGCTAGGGCCAGCAGACTACGGATGCCCTGTCGGACGAGTGTCTGGTCGTCGACCAGGACTACCCGGATCATCGGGGCAGCACCGCCGACAGCTGAAAGCCCTCGCCCGGCCCGGTGACGTACGCGACGCGGCCCCCGAGCGCCTCGAACCGCTCACGCATGCCCGCCAGCCCGTTGCCGGGCAGCACGTCGCTGCCACCCTTCCCGTCGTCCCTGGCCCGCACGGACACGCCGTCCTCGCCGCTCGACACGTCGATCCACAGGTTGTCGGCCGCGGCATGTCGAACGGCGTTCGTGATGACCTCCTGGACGCACCGTACGAGGGTGTGTGCCTGCTCGGGATCCGCGACCGTCAGGTCGCTCGGCAGCGACAGATGGACCACCGGCTTCGGCACCCGAGCGCTCAGCCGGCGCAGCTCGGCCGCGACGTCGGCGACCGGCTCACGCAGCTGGCCGACCGCTTCGCGCACGTCGCTGAGCAGGTCTTTCGCCGTTCCTCTGGCCCGCTCGACGTGCTCCGCGGCCGGACCCTCGGCGTGGTGCGCCGCTACCTCCAGCTCGAGGGTCAGCCCGGTGAGCTGGTGACCGACCAGGTCGTGCAGCTCGCGGGCGATCCGCAGCCGCTCGGTCCAGCGGCTGGACTCGGCCAGCAGCGCCTGCGCTGCCTCGAGCTCCGCATTGGCAACGGCAAGCGCCTCCGCAGTCCTCGCCGCCCGGAGGCTGGTCTCGACCATGATCACCGCGAACAGCTGGAACGCCCCGAACACCGCCGCTGTGGTGAACACGTCGCCGCCCGGCATCCGCGGCGCCATGACGACGGCGGCCCAGCCGGTCTGCGCCGCCACCAGGCCGAGGCTCAGCCGGACCGGGAGGACGTACGCAGCGGTCGCCGCCGACGTGACCAGCAGCACCGAGGTGAACCCCCAGTCCGGCGCCAGCGCGAACGCACCCAGGCCGAGCAGGACCTGCAGCGCGAGCGAGGACAGCTCGATCGTGCGCGGCTCGTCCGGCCAGACCCGACCGGCCGCGAGGAACACCACTCCGTACGCCAGGAACACGGTCCACCACAGCCACGGCGGACCGACGAGCTCCGGTGGGTCGTGGCTCCCCTGCGTGAGCGCCATCGGCACGCCGACGGCCAGCCAGGCCAGCAGTCCGGCTCCTAGCGCCAGTCGGTCGAGCCCACGAGCGTCCATCAGTCCGAACTCTACGGCGCGTAGCCGCACCCAGCGGGTGCCAGAAGTCATGCCCCGAACTGATGACTGACGGCACCTGTGCCGACGGCTGCGGCGGGCGACCGTGGAGCCATGGATGTCATTGAAGCGGTACAGATCCGCAAGCGGTACGGCGACGTCGAGGCCGTGGACGGTATCGACCTCGTCGTCACGGAGGGTGAGATTGTCGCCGTGCTCGGGCCCAACGGGGCCGGCAAGACGACCACGATCGAGCTGCTGCTCGGTCTGCGGCTGCCCACGAGTGGCACGGTCCGGGTGTTCGGCCAACCGCCCGACCGGCCGGCGGTCCGCGGCCGGGTGGGCGCCATGTTGCAGGACACCGCAGTCCCCGAGGGGCTGACGGTGGCCGAGGCGGTCCGCCTGGTCGGGCGGTACTACCCGTACCGGCTGCCGGTCGACGACGTGCTCACGAGGGCCGAGCTGACCGACAAGCGACGGGCCCGGGTCGGTGAGCTGTCGGGCGGCCAGCTGCAGCGGCTGTCGTTCGGTCTGGCCATCGCCGGAGACCCCGACGTGCTGTTCCTCGACGAGCCGACGGTCGCGCTCGACGTGGAGGGTCGGCGGGCGTTCTGGGAGCAGGTCCGCGGCTTCGCGTCGCTGGGCAAGACCATCTTGTTCTCGACGCACTACCTCGCCGAGGCGGACGCCGTCGCCGACCGGGTGCTGGTGATCCACCGCGGCCGACTGATCCAGGACGGTCCGCCGGCGGCGCTGAAAGCACTGGTCGCCGCCAGGACGATCCGAGTGGCGACCGACCTCCCGCTCGACGACCTGCGAGCGATCGCCGGCGTCGACCAGGTGGCGGCCGACGTCGACCGCACCGCGCCCGCGGGCCTGCAGTACGTCACCGTCCGGTCCAGCCGCCCCGAGGAGGTGGTCGCCCAGATCAGCATCGCGGGGTGCCGCCTGCACGACCTCACCGTCGAGGACACCGACCTGGAGGCGGCGTTCGTCCGCCTCACCCACGAGGGGACTTCAGCATGAGCACCAACGACCTCCTTGGCGACAGCGCCCGTCGCCTCAGCCCGCAGGCGACCCCCACCGGGTCGACACTCGGCATGCTGGCCGAGCACATCCGGGCCGACATCCGGCAGAACCTGCGGGTGCCGGAGTACATGATCGGGGTGGTGGCGATCCCCGTGCTGCTGTTCGCGATGTTCGGGCTCCCGGAGTCAGGGCAGATCATGCCGGACGGTACCGACGTCGGCGCGATGATGTTCGCGTCGCTGTCCTGCTACGGCGTCGTCAGCCTGGCGATCTTCACCTTCGGCGTCGACATCGCCCAGGAACGAGGCAAGGGGTGGGTCCGCGGGCTGCGCGCGACACCGATGCCGATGTGGGTGTACTTCGCCGGAAAGTCGGCGATGGCGCTGGTGTTCTCCGCCGTGATCTTGCTGGTGATGTACGTCGTCGCCGTGCTGGGCGGCACCGAGTTCGACCTGGCCCGGCTGGCCCGCACGGCTGCCGTGCTGCTCGCCGGCGCGCTCGCGTTCGCGCCGCTGGGCTTCGCGCTGGCGTACTGGACCCGGCCCCG
>WHTB01000072.1 GCA_009379735.1 Propionibacteriales bacterium | reverse complement strand
GCCCAGGGCGGGGCGACCGAAGAGCCGCCGTTCTGACCCACCAGCGTTCCCGCACCCCTCGACCACCCTGCCGGTCACGTGACCGGCTGACCATTCCGGTTCACACCGGGCTCTGAAAGGGAGCACCACAATGGCCAAGCCCATCGTGCGCAAGCCCAAGAAGAAGGTTTGCGCGTTCTGCAAGGACAAAGTCACCTACGTCGACTACAAGGACACCAACCTGCTGCGGAAGTACATCTCCGACCGCGGCAAGATCCGTGCCCGCCGCGTCACCGGCAACTGCGTGCAGCACCAGCGCGACGTCGCGATCGCGGTCAAGAACGCCCGCGAGGTGGCTCTGCTGCCCTACACCTCCACCGCTCGCTGAGGAAGGACGGGACTGAAGTGAAGCTCATCCTCACGCAGGAAGTCTCCGGTCTCGGCGCGCCCGGTGACGTGGTCGAGGTCAAGGACGGTTACGGCCGCAACTACCTGGTGCCGCGCGGCCACGCGATCCGCTGGACGCGTGGCGCCGAGAAGCAGGTCGAGTCGATCAAGAAGGCGCGATCCGTCCGCGACATCCGCGACGCCGACACTGCCGAGCAGGTCAGGGACCAGCTCGAGGAGCTGGTCGTCAACCTCAAGGCGCGCACCGGTGACACCGGCCGGTTGTTCGGCGCCGTGACCGTCGCCGACATCGCGACAGCCATCAAGGAGGGCGGGGGTCCTGAGGTGGACAAGCGACGGATCGAGGTCCGCAACCCGATCAAGACCGTCGGCCCGCACGAGGTCGGCATCCGGCTGCACGAGGACGTCAGCGCGACCGTCAAGCTGAACGTCACACCGGCCTGACCCAGGCAGCACAAGGCAGCACAAGGCAGCAAAAGCGTAGGGCCGCTCCCGTCCGTGAGCGGCCCTTTCGCGTACCCGCGAAGAGGGGGGAAGGGGTCAAACCGCACCCCCAAGTCACGCGGCGTCACGAGCGGAAACGATCAGGTAACGATCAGACCCCGATCAGGCCTCAGACCTGTGCGAGGGGCGGTTTGCAGGTAATCATCGGTCGGCGCGAGAATCGCCTCTCGCCATCACCTGCTTTGTGTTGAGGAGGACCGTAATGCGAATGACGACACCAATGCGTGTCGCCGCAGCCGCGGCTTCGTTCGCTCTCCTTGTGACCGCCTGTGGTGGCGGCGGAGACGAGGGAGACAAAGACGCTGGAGGCGGTACAGGCTCCGCCGACCCGGACAACCCGTCGGGTGGCACCTTCAGCATCAACCTGACCGAGCCTTCGTTCCTGGCGCCGGCTCAGAACTGCTACGAGTCGGAGTGCAACAAGGTCCTGAGCGCCATCAACGACCCGCTGGTCGGCATCGACGCCGAGACCGGCGAGCTGCAGTTCGAGGGCACCCTGGCCGAGAGCGTCGAGTCCAACGAGGACAAGACCGTGTGGACGCTCAAGCTGCGCGACGGCCTGACGTTCCACAACGACGAGCCGGTCAACGCCGACGCGCTGATGGGCGCGTGGAACTACTCCGCCAACCCGAAGAACGAGATGTCGACCGCCGGCTTCATGACGCACATCGAGGGTGCTGGCGAGGGCGAGACGATGACCGGCCTGAAGAAGGTCGACGACCTCACCGTCGAGCTCACCTTGAAGGCCCCCTTCCAGGCGTTCGGCCAGATGATGAGCTACCTGCCGGCCTGGGCACCGATCGCCCCGGCCTGCCTCGAGGACATCGAGGCGTGCAACGAGGCACCGATCGGCACCGGTCCGTACATGATGGACGGCAAGTGGAACCACGACCAGGGCATCACGGTCACTCGCTGGGAGGGCTACCAGGGTGACCGAGGCGGTCAGGCGGACTCGATCGAGTTCACCATGTTCGCCGACTCCGTGGCGGCCTTCCGCGGCTGGCAGGGCGGCACGCTCGACGTCCTCGACACGCTTGAGCCGACGATCTACGCCGAGGCCACCGGCGCCGCGGGTGAGAGCCAGCTCGAGACCGAGACGTCGTCGTTGACGTACATGGGCTTCCCGACCAAGACCGCGCCGTTCGACAGCAAGGAGTATCGCCAGTCCTTCTCGATGGCGTTCGACCGCCAGGCGGTCATCGACGCCGTGCTCAACGGACAGGCCAAGCCGTCGACCGACATCCCGACCCCGAACATCCCGGGTGCTCGTGACGACGCCTGCAAGTACTGCGAGTTCAACCCCGAAGAGGCGAAGAAGCTGTTCGCCGAGGCGGGCGGCAAGGAGGGCGACACGGTCGAGCTGATCTTCAACGCCGGCTCCGGTCACGAGGGTTGGGTCGAGGCCATCGGCAACGAGCTGAAGAACAACCTCGGCATCAACTTCACCATGAAGGGCATGGAGTGGGCGCAGTACCTCGAGCTGCTGGACGCCGGCGGCGCCAAGGGCCCGTTCCGTCTCGGCTGGTCGAAGGACTACCCGTCGCCGGAGAACTTCCTGCGTCCGATCGTGGGCACGGGCGGTGACGTCAACCGCAGCGAGTACTCCAACAAGGAGCTCGACGACCTGGTCACTGAGGGCGACGCGGCGGCGACTCCGGAGGAGGCGCAGGAGATCTACGCCCAGGCGAGCGACCTCGCGCTGGAGGACCTCCCGCTGCTCCCGCTGTGGAGTGGTATCAAGACGATCATCTGGGGCGAGAACGTCGAGAACATCGTCTGGGACCCGGTCGAGGAGCAGGTCTCCCTCGGTCAGGTCATCGTCAAGTGATCACCGCTCCCTAGGGTGAGAACGGCCGACTGAGTGCCGACTGTGGGGGCTAGGTGTTGGATTAGCCTGGCCCCCACATCGGTGCTCGGAGGGGTAGGGAGGAACGGACATGGGCCGCTACCTGGCCAGACGGCTGCTGCAGTTCATCCCCGTGGTTGTCGGGACGATGTTCCTGCTGCACTACATGACGATGCTCAGCATCCAGTTCGGTGGCGACCCGATCCGGGCGCTGTTCGGTGACAACCCGCCGCCGGCGCAGGTGATCGAAGCGATGCGGGCCCGCTTCGGCCTCGACAACGGGTGCCTCGAGCAGAAGGGCAACCCGTGCGTCGGGATCTTCTGGGACCGGATGCTCCAGTACCTCCAGTTCGACTTCGGCATCAACTTCCGCGGGCGCGAGATCACCGATCTGGTCGGCGAGCGCTGGCCGGTGACGTTGCGCCTGACGTTGATCGCGATCATCTTCGAGACCATCGTCGGCGTGATCCTCGGCGTGATGGCCGGCCTTCGCAAGGACAAGTTCGTCGACAACTTCGTGCGCTTCTCGACCACGCTGCTGATCGCCTTCCCGACCTTCGTGTTCGGCGTCATCATCCAGGTCCTGGTCGCGCTGGCGCTCGGTGACTGGATCAAGGCGCAGGACTACTTCCCGACCTGGTTCAAGGCGATGTTCACGCCGGTCTTCCTCAGCGACTACCCGTGGCTGAGCCTGGTCATCCCGGGGCTCGTCCTGGGCGCCTTCTCGTTGGCCGCGATCGCGCGGCTGACCCGGACCAGCCTGATCGAGAATCTGCGCTCCGACTACGTCCGGACGGCCCGGGCCAAGGGACTGGCTCAGCGGCGGGTGATCGGGGTGCACACGCTGCGCAACTCCCTCATCCCGGTCGTGACCTACATCGGGATCGACGTCGGCACGCTGCTCGGTGGCGCGCTCGTCACCGAACGCATCTTTAACATCCCCGGCGTCGGCGGGCTGGTCTTCCAGTCCGTCACCCAGAAGGACAGCACGGTGGTGATCGCCGTCGTCACGATGCTGACGCTGGTGTTCCTGACCGCCAACCTGATCGTCGACGTGTTCTACGCCGTACTCGACCCGAGGATTCGCTATGAGTGACCCAGCGATGTCCCTCCAGGAGGGGCCGCCGGCGGAGCAGACGGAGCCGGCCAAGGATGCGAACCGCTCGCTGTGGGGGGACGCCTGGTACGAGCTGAAGCGGAACCCGATCTTCTGGGTCGCCTCGACGATGGCGATCTTCGTGATCCTGCTGGCGGTGTTCCCGTTCCTGTGGACCAACGCCGATCCGTCGACCTGCCGGCTGGCCAACAGCCGGGAGAAGCCGAGCGCGGACCACTGGTTCGGATACACGTTCCAGGGCTGTGACATGTGGGCGAAGGTGGTCTACGGTGCGAGCAAGTCGCTGGCGGTGGCGGCGCTGGCGACGACCTTCACCACCATCATCGGGATCACCATGGGCACGCTGGCCGGCTTCTTCCCGGGCTGGGTCGACACCATTATCAGCCGAGTGACCGACATCTTCTTCGGGCTGCCGTTCCTGCTCGGCGCGGTGGTGTTCCTGCAGCTGTTCCAGATCCGCAACGTGTGGACGATCACCACGGTGCTGACGCTGCTGGGCTGGACGACGCTGACCCGGATCATGCGGGGCAGCGTCTTGTCGACGAAGAACAAGGACTACGTCGACGCCGCCCGCGCCCTCGGTGCGACGAACGGGCACATCGTGTTCAAGCACATCCTGCCCAACGCCATCGCCCCGGTGTTCGTGCTGTCCACGATCGCGCTCGGCGGCTACATCGGTGCCGAGGCCACGCTGACCTTCCTCGGGGTCGGGTTCCAGCAGCCCAACACCACCTGGGGCCTGCTGATCCAGGAAGGCCAGCCGTACGCGCTGCAGGGCGACCCCCACCTGCTGGTCATCCCCTGCGCCTTCGTCGTCGTGACCGTCCTCGCCTTCATCCTGCTCGGCGATGCGCTCCGAGACGCACTCGACCCCCGGAACCGCTGAGGACCTGAGAATGACCGAGACGACGATCGAGTCCAAGCGTGGCACCGAGAACGAGGTGCTGGCCAACCTGCCGTGGGACGCCAACGCGCCCCTGCTCGAGGTGGACAACCTGCAGGTCGAGTTCCACACCCGCGACGGCGTCGCGAAGGCGATCAACGGCGTCAGCTTCACCCTCGACGCCGGCGAGACCCTTGGCATCCTGGGCGAGTCGGGCTGCGGCAAGTCGGTGACCGCCCAGGCGATCATGGGCATCCTCGACATCCCGCCGGCCAAGATCACCGGCGGCAGCATCAAGCTCAACGGCGTCGACCTGCTGCAGCTGGACGAGAAGACCCGCCGGCACGTCCGGGCCAACAAGATCGCGATCATCTTCCAGGACGCGCTGTCGGCCCTGAACCCCGTGTTCACCGTCGGCTGGCAGCTGGCCGAGCTCTACCGCAAGCACTCGGGCGCCTCGCGGGCACAGGCGAAGGCCAAGGCGGTCGACCTGCTAAAGCTGGTGAGGATCCCGGCCGCCGAGCAGCGGGTCAACGCCTTCCCGCACCAGTTCTCCGGCGGCATGCGGCAGCGCGTGATGATCGCGATGGCGCTGGCGCTCGAGCCCGACATCATCATCGCCGACGAGCCGACGACGGCCCTCGACGTCACCGTCCAGGCGCAGGTCATGCAGCTGCTGGCCGACCTGCAGAAGAGCCAGAACATGGGCCTGATCCTGATCACTCACGACATGGGCGTGGTGGCCGACGTGGTCGACAAGATCACCGTGATGTACGCCGGTGACGCGGTCGAGCGGGCGGACGTGTACCAGATCTACGAGCGTCCCGCCCACCCGTACACCAAGGCGCTGCTCGAGTCGATCCCGCGGGTCGACATGAAGGGCCAGGAGCTGGCGGCGATCAAGGGCCTGCCGCCGCCGCTGACCCAGCTGCCCCCGGGCTGCTCCTTCCAGCCACGCTGCCGGTTTGCCAAAGACCGCTGTACGACGGAGGATCCACCCCTGTACGACGTACCCGGCAACCGCAAGAGTGCCTGTCACTACTGGGAAGAGGTGTTCAACTCGTGAGCACCCCATCGACACAGCAGACCGAGACCGAGCCGAGCAGCGCGAGCGACGTCATCTTGTCCGTGCGTGACGTCAAGAAGTACTTCCCGCTGACCCAGGGCATCGTCTTCAAGAAGACGATCGGCCAGGTCAAGGCCGTCGACGGCGTCAGCTTCGACCTGCACAAGGGCGAGACGCTCGGCATCGTGGGTGAGTCCGGGTGTGGCAAGACCACGCTCGGCCGGCTGTTGATGGGGCTCGAGCGCGCCACCGCCGGGTCGATCAAGATCAACGGCCAGGAGACCACGGCGCTCGAAGGCGCTGGGCTGCGCAAGATGCGGCGCAACATCCAGGTGGTGCTGCAGGACCCGTACTCCTCGCTCGACCCGCGGATGACGGTCGGCGACATCGTCGGGGAGCCGTTCGACGTGCACCCTGAGGTGGTGCCGAAGAAGGGTCGCCGGCAGGCGGTGCGCGACCTGCTCGACGTGGTCGGTCTGAACCCTGACCACATCAACCGCTACCCGCACCAGTTCTCCGGCGGGCAGCGCCAGCGCATCGGCATCGCCCGAGCGCTCGCGCTCAGGCCCGACATCATCGTGTGTGACGAGCCGGTCTCCGCGCTCGACGTGTCGGTGCAGGCGCAGGTGGTCAACCTGTTCGAGCGGCTGCAAGACGAGTTCGCGCTGTCGTACGTGTTCATCGCGCACGACCTGTCGGTGGTGCGGCACATCTCCGACCGGGTCGGCGTCATGTACCTCGGCAAGATGGTGGAGATCGGCGACGAGATGCAGATCTACGAGCGCCCGACCCACCCGTACACGCAGGCGCTGCTGTCCGCCGTGCCGGTGCCGGACCCGACGCTGCGCGGCCACCGGGACCAGATCGTGCTCGAGGGCGATGTGCCGAGCCCGGCGAACCCGCCGTCCGGCTGCCGGTTCCGCACCCGGTGCTGGAAGGCGCAGGACATCTGCACCACGGACGAGCCGCTGCTGCAGCTCCGGGACACCTCCGACCACCCGTCGGCCTGTCACTTCGCCAAGGTGCGCGACGTCATCCACGCCACCGACTGACACCGCCGGCTTTTCTGGTACGGGGCGCCCCCGTTCCATTAGGTCTGGAACGGGGGCGCCCCGTACCAATCCCGGATTGGACCGGAGCCACCCAGTTGGTGGGTCAGCGGCGGGCCGTGCCGGTCACCATCCAGGCCGGCGACCGCTCCCGCCAGAGCAGGGTCGCCAGCCGGGCCAGCATGAACCCGCCGAACGCCCACCACAGCCACACCAGCCCGCCGTCGGTGGCCAGCACCGTCAGAGCCAGCGGCACGAAGGCGACCAGCGTGACGACTCCCGCCCAGGCGAGGTAGACGCCGTCGCCCGCGCCGATCAGCACCCCGTCGAGGACGAACACCACACCGCACACCGGCTGCTGCACGGCGGCCACGATCAGCACTGCGGCCAGCGCGTCCTGCACCGCGACGTCGGCGGTGAACAGCGGCCCCAGCAGCTGGGAAAGCGCCAGCAGGGCTAGGCCGAAGACCACGCCCGACAGCACGCCCCACCAGATCAGCCGGCGGGTGACGTCGCGGACCCCGTCCAGGTCGGCGGCGCCGAGGTAGCGCCCGGTCATCGCCTGCGCCGCGATGGCCAGCGCGTCGAGGGCGAACACCAGGAACGTCCAGACGGTGAATGCGACCTGATGGGCGGCGATCGCCACGTCGCCCTGCGCGGTCGCGACGTAGGTGGTGACGAGCAACGCCACGCGCAGGGTCAGGGTGCGCACAACCAGGGGGAGGCCGGTGTGGCCGGCTGCTCTGATCCCGGCCCGGTCGGGGGTCAGCGCGGCGCCGTACTCCCGTGCCCCGCGCACGACCACCAGCGTCAGCCAGCAGGCCGCGCCGGCCTGGGCGATCGCGGTGCCGGCCGCGGAGCCGCCGATGCCGAGGTCGAGGCCGTAGACCAAGACGACGTTGAGCACGATGTTGACGAGGTTCGCGGTGACGGCGACGACCAGCGGCGTACGGGTGTCCTGTAGGCCGCGCAGCACGCCGGTCGCGGCGAACACCACGAACATCGCCGGGAGGCCCAGGCCGGCGATCCGCAGGTACGTCACCGCGTGGCCGGCGACGGCCTCGGACGGGCCCAGCAGGCCGATCAGCCAGGGCGCGGCGGCAACGCCCACGACCGCGGTGACCAGCCCCAGACCGAGCGCGAGCCAGATGCCGTCCGCGCCTTGGGTGTACGCCGCTCGGCGGTCGCCGGCTCCGAGTTGGCGGGCGACGCTGGAGGTCGTGCCGTAGGCGAGGAACACGAACAGGCCGAGCAGCGTGGTGAGTACGGCACCGGCGACCCCGAGCCCGGCCAGCTGGGCGGTGCCGAGCCGCCCGATGATCGCCGAGTCGGCCAGCAGGAACACTGGCTCGGCGACCAACGCCGCGAACGCGGGGACGGCGAGCCGCCAGATCTCGCGGTCGGTGGGCGTCAACATGGTAAGTACCAAGGTAGCCAGTTGGATCTGTCGTACCCGGCTCTGGTCCAGGATGTGACGCGGCGCCATGGTGATTCTCGGACGACCCGCGCTGATTCTGTGGTCCACAGCCGGTGGACGGGCATCTGTGCAGGTCAGAGGGGGTGCTCGCGGCCGTCTCCCCAGGATTTCCACAGGCGTGTACCCAGCCTGTGCACACCGTTCAGCCGGATCATGCACAGGTTATCCCCAGGTCCTGTGGACGCGGCGCTTTCGGCCCTCCGCGCGAGCGCGTAGCGTCCGCCGAGGTTCGGAGATCTGCGGGTGTCGGTGTGAGACTCTAGGGTGTCGAACAGATGTTCTACATCCGGTGTCGGGGAAAGGGGTGCGGCGTTGAGCATCGCCGAGTTTCACCAGGACGTCCCCACCGATGACTACTCCAGCCAGCTCGCCCGGACGCCGCCGTCGGACCACGTAGCGGAGCAGAGCGTCCTCGGGGCGATGCTGATGTCCAAGGACGCCATCGCCGACGTGGTCGAGCAGATCCGCGGCACCGACTTCTACCGGCCGGCGCACGAGACGATCTACGACGCGATTATCGACCTGTACGGCCGGGGCGAGCCGGCCGACGCGGTCACCGTGTCGGCGGAGCTGCAGCGGCTCGGTGAGCTGGGCCGGGTCGGCGGTGCGCCGTACCTCCACACCCTGGTGTCGGGGGTGCCGATCGCTGCCAACGCCGGCTACTACGCCGAGATCGTCCGGGAGAAGGCGATCCTGCGCCGGCTCGTCGACGCCGGCACCAAGATCGCCCAGATGGGGTACGCCGGCGAGGGCGAAGTCGACGACGTCGTCGACCGGGCGCAGGCCGAGGTCTACGGCGTCACCGAGAAGCGGTCGAGCGAGGACTACGCGCCGCTCAGCGAGATCATGGAGGCCGCCCTCGACGAGATCGAGGCGATCGGCAACCGCAACGGCGAGATGGTCGGCGTACCCACCGGGTTCGCCGAGCTCGACGACCTGACTAATGGCCTGCACCCCGGTCAGATGGTGGTCATCGCGGCCCGTCCCGCCATGGGCAAGGCGCTCGCCCTCGACACCCCGCTGCCCACGCCGACCGGCTGGACCACCATGGGCGAGGTATCGGTCGGGGACCTGCTGATCGGCGCCGACGGCAGGCCGACCCGTGTCGTTGCGGCCACCGAGGTCATGGTCGACAGACCGTGCTACCGGGTTCACTTCAGCGACGGTTCGTCGATCGTCGCCGACGCCGAGCATCAGTGGGCAACCTTTGTCGACGGTGCGCCGTCGGCACGGGTGACGACGACCGCTGCGTTGGCTGTCTCGTTGACCGATGGCGCGATGCACGCCGTTGACACCGACCGCAAGGTCGAGGCAGTCAGCAGGGTGCCGTCCGTCCCCGTCCGCTGCGTACAGGTATCGGCCGATGACCGCCTCTACCTCGCGGGCAGCACCAAGGTCCCCACCCACAACTCGACGCTGGCCCTTGACATCGCTCGGGCGTCAGCGATCAAGCACGGCTTGTGCAGCGTCATGTTCTCTCTGGAGATGACGCGTAACGAGATCACCATGCGGCTGCTGTCGGCGGAAGCTCGCATCCCTCTGCACCACATGCGCAACGGCCACATGAGCGACGACGACTGGCAGCGGCTGGCCCGCAAGATGGGTGAGGTGTCGTCGGCGCCGTTGTTCATCGACGACTCGCCCAACATGACGATGACCGAGATCCGGGCCAAGGCGCGCCGGCTCAAGCAGCGGCACGACCTGCGGCTGATCGTGATCGACTACCTGCAGCTGATGACCTCCGGCAAGAAGGTCGAGAGCCGCCAGGTCGAGGTGTCGGAGTTCTCGCGCCAGCTCAAGCTGATCGCCAAGGAGCTCGAGGTGCCCGTCGTCGCACTGTCGCAGCTCAACCGTGGCGCCGAGCAGCGTTCCGACAAGCGCCCGATGCTCTCCGACCTTCGCGAAAGTGGTTCTATCGAGCAGGACTCAGATCTGGTGATCCTGCTGCACCGCGATGACGCGTACGAGAAGGAGTCGCTGCGCCCCGGCGAGGCCGACCTGATCGTCGCCAAGCACCGCAACGGTCCGACCAAGGACGTCGTGGTCGCGTTCCAGGGCCACTACTCCCGCTTCGTCGACATGGCCAACGGCTAGGTGTGTTGGTGTCGAGATATGCACCGCCGCAGTAGATCTTGCACGCCAACTTTTCACGACCAGATAGGTAGAGAATCGCCCCGGAGAGCCAGTCCGGTTGGGCGTTGTCGCCGTGCCGGACACTGACGTTGAAGGGGCGACTGAGGTCCGCAGGTCGACGTGGCTGGTCGACGTGGGACCGTAGAAGGGCGCCGCAGCGCTCAACCGATCGCCGGTAGCGGATCCGCTACGGTACGCCCCTGCTGCTCGCGTGGTGGATCGGACACGGTTGGGGTGCGGGTGGTTTTGGGGCCATGCCGCCGGGGGAGGGGTTCGGCGGTTCGTAAGGACCGAAGGGCGTCGCCTCACCCGGCCTCGATAGCAGCGAGGTCATGCGTCGCGTTGTGCGGCCTCAGCGACGATGCGGTCGAGGATCTGTTTCGCGTGGGGGCATTCGATGGCGGGATGCTCACTGGTGCACTGACGGGCCTGGCGCAGAAAGCGGCGCGAGGCCTGCAGGCGCGCCATCTCTGCGTCGATGCCTACGATGCGTTCTTCGACGATGTCTTGCCAGCGGCCGCTGTCGGCTGAGCCATGGCCCATAAGTACGGAGACGTCGTCGAGCTGGAGCCCGCCGTCTCTGCACATGAGGAGGAACGCCAGATCGCGCAGGTCCTTCTCCCGATAACGTCGCTGCCCATTGGCGTCGCGTGGTGGATGCAGCAGGCCACGTCGTTCGTAGAAGCGCAGGGCGGAGTCACGCAGTCCGAACCTCCGCGCGACTGCGCCCACGTGCAGATCGTGCGACGTCACCGAGGCAGTTTGGCATGAACTCAGGTTCAAGACCCAGAATCGGCGCCATGTCTGGTCGTCTCGCTGTGTGGTTTGACCTGTCCGTCGCCGTTCTGCTCATCCTGGGCTGGCTCAGCATCCCTGTTGCGATGACCCACGTGGCGTTGGGTTTTGGCTTCGTGTTGGCCGTGGCGGTGCATCTCGCCAAGCGCAGGCAAACTTCGTGTGGGTGACCGACATCCATGGGGTCGCCAGCACGCAGCCAATCTCATACTCGTGACTCTGGTCGCTGCGATGACGGCCAGCGGTGCCGCTCAGTGGGCTGGAGTAGGGTCGGTCCGATGACCGCACTGCACGCGGGCTCCTCCTTTGCCGTGTTCATCCTGGCGGGTCGCCATGTATGGCACCGGCGCAGGATCCTTCGTCGCCGGCTGGTCCTCGGTGCTCCGCGTCCGGTCCTGGGAACACTCCGATGAAGGCGACCCGACTCGTCATCGCCGGACTGTCTGCACAGGTCGTGGGAGTCGCTACACAAGGACTCTGGCATGCGTTGCTGGCTAACTCCGACTCCCGTCTGCTGACGGAGGACCGGACTTTCCTGATCGACCACACCATCTCAAACCTGGGGGTCGCGGCCATGGTCGTGGGCGCCAGGCAGCTGCATCGACAGCGTCCGTCTGCCGCGAGCCGTGCGGTGCTGACCGGTACTGCGCTGGAGGTTGTGGGCGCTGTCGGTGACATGCTGAGCCACTTCTGGGGCGGTGAGAGCCCTGTCGCGTTCGCCCTCATCGGTGCCGGGTTCGTGACCGCTGTGGCCGGTCTCTTCGTCGACATCAAGAAGGCACGACAGGCCAGATCCGTGCTTGCCCGGGAGGGTTGACCAACATGTGGAGACCTTCGGGAGAGCTTCGACCCATAACCGACGTTGCCATGCAGACGTTGCTCGCCGTCGATGCGACGCCGACTACTTCTCGGCGATTAGCCTGATCGCGCTTCAGAGTGGGTCCGGACGCGAAGACATTTGGGAGAAGGATGGACGACGAGAAGGTCCTGCGGCGGCCGATCGGCTGGTGGCTCAAGGAAGCCGATGCCCGGCTCGACGCAGCGTTCGACAACGCGCTGGCCGACCACGACGTGGACCGGCGGGCCTGGCAGGTTCTGGCCACCCTGGCCCGATCATCCACCCCCCGGGCCGATATCGTCACGACCCTCGCCGCCTTCGACCAGCCGGCGGCCGTGGAGTCCGTGGTAGACAACCTGCTCAGCCGTGGCTGGCTCGCAGAGCCGGACAGCGTGCTGCGGCTCACTCCGAACGGCGTCCGTAAACAGGAAAGCCTCGCGCCGCTGGTGGAACAAGTGCGGAACAAAGTCACAGGCGCCCTTCCGGGCGACGAGTACGCCACCCTGGTCCGGCTCCTCGCGCGTCTGGTCGCCGGCCTTACCGAGTCAACACGTTGAGCCACACGAACGGCCGGGAACCCACGCCGAGCTCGTTCGCCACCCCGTCCCGGGGTCTTCAACCACGCCCAACCGGAGAATGGTCGAACCTAGCGAACGTCTCGGTCGCATGGCTCGGTGAGCCTGGTCCGGTTTGATCCCTATGGAACGCTCCTCAATGAGCATGCCTCTGCTGCGGCAGGTGAAGCAGTGACAGACGGGGGACCGGCGCGGCTCAGCGCCATGCCATCCACGTCAATCCAAGGACGGCCCCAGCCAGGAGCCGAAGTCAACGCTCCCGTGGGCGCCACGCCGTGGGCGAGGCTCACCGGCTCGACGGGGTTGGAGGCGGCGAGCGCGTAGGGCGGGCGGTCCAGGACCAGCATCTCCTCGCGCACCTGGTGCTGAAGGCGCACGAACCACCGCCCGAACTCTTGCGGGTCGTCGAGCAGCTCGATCCCACCGCTGTGGCCGTCAGCGCGCTGGACCGAGTGATAGACCGAGGAGAGCTGCACTGCACTGGTGCGCACGGCTTCGAGCTCGGCCGCCCGGGCGCGCACCAGCGACTCAAGCGCCGCGTCGGGCTCGACCGCCGTGTAACGCCGGGACCGGCCGGACAGGCGGCTCACCAGACCGAGCGCGCGAAGCCGTCCCAGTGCCCGGTCGACGCGGGCGTCGGTCGAACCGAGCTCCTCGCCGAGTTCGGCTGGCATGGCCGAGCGCACGCGAGGAGCGCGCGGTAGACGGCTTCGTCGAAGCCGGTCACGCCGATGGCGCCGAGGGTCGCTGACCGGGTTCGGTCCTGGCCGGTGGTCTGGTCGATGCGCACGGGCCGAGAGTGGCCCACTTGTGCCACCGGCCGCAATGGGCCATGAAGTTGCGTTGAGGGCAAAGCGCGCATCGGCATACGTTCGGGCTTGCCCGGCAATGAGCCGGTTCTCCACGCGGCGCTCCGTGATGCCGCGTAACGGGAGGGAAACCAGTGGTGATCGCAAGACGCTCGTATGGCGGCCCGCGGACCATCGCGGCAGCCGGTGCCGCGCTGGCGGCCCTTGGCGCACCGGCCATGACCGCACAGGCCCAGCCCTCAGGGGACACCGCAATCTCGACCCAGGTCTCGGTGGCCTACACGGTGACCGATCTCGGGACCTTCGGGGGTGAGCTCTCCAATGCGCACGGGATCAACGACCTGGGTGAGGTGGTCGGCGTCGCAGAGACCCCGACCACCGCCATCAAGGGATTCCTCTGGCGCGATGGGGAGCTCATAGACCTCGGTGGACTCTCCGAGACAGGGACCGGCACCCAGGCCTACGAGGTCAACGACCGGAGCGAAGTGGTCGGCTACAGCCTGGCGCCGGACCCGGAGTTCAGCGCGCGAACGGCAATGCCCTTCTATTGGTCCGCCGATACGGGCATGGTCAACCTCGGCCACGACCTGACTCACTCAGGCAGGGGCGATGGTCGCGACATCAACAACGCGGGCAAGGTCGTCGGCACATGGCGCAGTCACCCCTTTACCTGGACTGCGGCTGGTGGGTACTCGGAGATGAGCCTGATCCCGGGCGCGTTCTTCGACCAGGCCGAGGCGCTCGCCGTCAACGAGAGCGGCGTCAGCGTCGGTTTCGGCTCCAACCCCGAGGCGTGGACCCGACCGGTCCGGTGGCAGCCCGACGGGAACGCCGAGGAGCTGCCCGTCCTGGAGGACGGCAGGTATGGGCGCGCCAATGACATCAACGCCGCGGGGATGATGGTCGGCGAGGCAGACAAGGCCGCCGGGGGCTTCGTCCCCAAACCCGTCATCTGGCACCAGGACGGCAGCATCGAGGAGATCCCGCTGATCCCCGCCGACCCGCCCCTCAACATGGGGATGGCCGAGGGCGTTGCCGACGACGGAACCAGCATCGGCTGGGACATGAGCGCCGATTTCGGCGACGGACGGCAGGTCGGGTGGATCCGCACTCCCGAGGGCACCAAGACCGCCCTGAACGACCTGATCGACCTCTCAACGGGATGGGACATCCGCATTCCGCTCGACATCAACAGCAGTGGACAGATCGTCGGAATCGGAATCATGACCCGCGACGGGGTCACCTACCCGGGGCGCGCCTTCCTCATGACGCCGCTACCCGTCGCCGGCACCGCGTCGGTCCGCTGGCACCAAGGCAGCTACTACGGCGACCTGGCCTGGGAGGGGCCCTCCGGTGGGCAGGTCGAGGTCTACCGTGACGACCAGCTTGTGGCGACCACCGACAACGACGGGTCTCACACGGACCCGATCGGCAACCTCCGGATGGGCACGGTGGTGACCTACCGGCTCTGCATCACGCGTGGTGACGTCTGCAGCGCTGATCTCGCGGTGGAGCTCGGGCACCGCGGCCGGCGACAGCCGGCCACCTCGGGCCTCACCGTGACCTTCCTTGGTGGCCGCAGGTAGCCCGACCGCCTTTTAGCCGGATCCACCGAGGGACCTGGCGGTGATGGGTTGGCGATCGGTGGGTCGCGTCGGTGGTTGGTGAGCACGGCGTAGCGCCTGGCCTCGCTGCCAGGGCGTTCCAGTTCAAGGAGTTGCGCCGTCGATGTCGGCTGGGTGGTCAGGACGCTGCGGTTGGCGGTGGGTCAGCGATCCGGGTGATCAGATGAGTCCAGGCGGTCTCTCCCATGGCCAGTCTCGGCGCAGGTGCATGATCACGCGTCGTGCGGACGTCGCGACCCGGCCCGGGAGGTGGACCAGTTTGCGGCGCAGTGTCGCGGTGGTCGCTTTGGCCAGATCCGGAGGGGCGATGGATCCGGCGGCGCGGGTGAGGTTGAACGCGATGACGGCGAGCACCAGCTAGGCGGCGTTCGCGGTGAACACCCCGGACGGTAGGTGCGCGAGCGCGGAGTTCGTCAGGTCGGCGTGGACCCGCTCGATGATCGCGGTTGGTCGTGTCGGCGGCGACCGTGTCCAGCACGGCTGGGTCGGCGGTTCCACGCGTTCTTCACCAGGTGTCGAACAGGGTGTCCTGGCCCGCGGCGCGGTGCTTCTCGGCGTTGAAGTCCGGGATCCGGCGCACGACTAGTCGGGCGTCGACGAGATCGTGCTGTCGTTGTATTCCAGGGGCTTGACCACCGACGAGATCGCGGCGCAACTCCACCTGGAGGTCACGAACATCGTCTTCAAGGACGGCCTGATCGTCTCGAAGGTCGCCCCTTACGACGGACATCTCACCAACGTCTCGGCGTTCGGGCGCAAGGATCTGGAAGACGTCGTCTACGCTTCTGTCTGCTCCTGACGCGCCCGCACATGCTGTCCGCGCGCTACCGGGTGCCCGCTCTGTACTTTGCGAGGCGTGCGCGCAGACGCCGATCCGGGCATGGTTCCCCGCGGGCGATCGCGCCAATCTTCGGTGCATCGACAATAGTTGTAGAGATGCAGCGAACCCTGACTTTTCGACCAACTAGTTAACTTGTTGAGTTATGTCAGGCTCGGGCATGGAGGGTCACCCCCCGCTGGACACAGCGATTCTCTCCCCGATAATCACTTCGAGGCGCTCAACGGGACCGGTCACGCACCTGCTCCGACAAGCGTCTCGCCACTCTGTAGGAGCGACGAGTTCACCCGGGCTGCCGCGTATTGCCCATTCGTGCCGGCTCCGGCTCGCAAGATCGTCCCAGATGAGGATTGTTCTGTGAGCCAGCAGGAAACCGTCGTCACGCCCTGAGCCAGAATGTGGTGGTGGCGCACCTTCAG
>WHTB01000360.1 GCA_009379735.1 Propionibacteriales bacterium | reverse complement strand
GATCGGACTTGGCTGCGCGCACGCGACACCCGATGCACGTACGCATAGGATCCACGGCGACAACCACGGCGATCTCGGGGTCGGTCAATCAGCCTGGAACAGTCTACCCGTTCGGGTCAGCTGTCGCCCACCGGTGTCGACGTCGGTCCCGGTTCGGGCTCCACCAGCTGCCCAGCAGGGTGCCCAGCTGGGTGAACCGCAGGGTCACCAGCAGGCGGCACCTCGGTGTCAGGTCGGATGTCGATCCGCCAGCCGGTGAGCCGGGCCGCGAGGCGGGCGTTCTGGCCCTCCTTGCCGATCGCCAACGACAGCTGGAAGTCGGGTACGACGACACGGGCGGCCCGCGCGTCGGCGTCCACGATCTCGACGCTGCTGACCCGGGCCGGCGACAGCGCGTGCGCCACCATCTCGGCCGGCTCGTCGGAGTGGTCGACGATATCGATCTTCTCGCCGTGCAGCTCGGTCATGATGTTGCGTACGCGCTGCCCCATCGGGCCGATGCACGCGCCCTTCGCGTTGACTCCCGGCACCGTCGAACGCACCGCGATCTTCGTCCGGTGGCCGGCCTCACGGGCGATCGCGGTGATCTCCACCGTGCCGTCGGCGATCTCGGGCACCTCGAGCTCGAACAGCTTCTTCACCAGGTTGGGGTGTGACCGCGACAGCATCACCTGCGGCCCGCGCATCCCCCGGCGGACGGTCACGACGAGGCACTTGATCCGGGTGCCGTGCTCGTACCGCTCCCCGGGCACCCGCTCGGCCCGCGGCAGCAATGCCTCCAGCCGGCCGAGGTCGACCATCACGTCGTCGACGTTCGTGCCCTGCTGGATGATCCCGGAGACGATGTCGTTCTCCTTGCCGGCGAACTCGCCGAACTTCACCTCGTCCTCGGCGTCGCGCAGCCGCTGCAGGATGACCTGCTTCGCGGTGGTGGCGGCGATCCGGCCGAACCCTTCAGGTGTGTCGTCGTACTCCGGGCCGGGCTCGTCGTCCGCCCCGGCCTCGCGGGCCCAGACCGTGACGTGGCCGCTCTTGCGGTCCAGCTCGACCCGAGCCTCGTGCTGCGCACCCGCGGTGCGCTGGTAGGCCACCAGCAACGCCTGCTCGATGGCTTCGACGACGACCTCGAAGGAGATGTCCTTCTCCCGTTCGAGCCCGCGGAGCGCACTCATGTCGATGTCCATCGGTCAGTCCTCCTTCCGGTTGAACTCGACCTGGATGCGCGCCTTGGCGACGTCGTCGAACGCGACCACTCTGGTCGACCCGGCGACGTCGAGGTGCGCCGACGTGTCGGCTGCCTCAAGGATCCGCCCGGTCACCGTCTCGCCGTCGTGATCGGTGACGTTGACCAGCCGGCTCACGTTGCGTCGCCAGTGTCGGGGCTCGGTCAGCGGCCGGTCGGTGCCGGGTGAGGTGACCTCGAGGGTGTACGGCTGCTCGTCCAGCAGATCGGAGTCGTCGAGGTGCTGGGAGACGGCACGGGTCGCGTCGGAGATCTCGTCGAGGCTGATCCCGCCGTCCTTGTCGACGATGACGCGCACCTTCCGGCGGCGGCCCGCCGGTGTCACCTCGACGTCCTCGAGCTCGAGCTGGAGGGCGGCGACGACGGGGCCGAGTGCCTTCACGAGCCGGTCATGGGTGGGAGCAGTGCTCACGGTCGACCTCCTCGTGTGCTGTTGTCATCGGACGCCGGCGGCAACCCCGTCAGGGTCACGCAGCCGGCGCCGTCGTCTGCTCACACCATATACACAGGAACCGGTACACCGGGACCCGGTAACGTCTGCGCCCATGCCGCCCGAGCCACCCGCCTCCGACCCGGCGGCCCTCACCCGCCGCGCGGTGCTGACCGCGGCACTCGCGCTGCCGCCCTGGATGCTGGTGAGCGGCTGCACGCTGAGCGGTCCCCGCGACGATTCCGGCAGCGACGACTCCGGCGGTGACGATGTCGGTAGGGACAACAAGCAGGCTGCGGACGAGGACCCCGACGTGGCGGTGCTCGACGAGGCCGTCGCCGTCGTCACCGGTCTCGTCACCGGTCTCGAGCAGTCGGTCGCCGAGCGTCCGACGCTCGCCCGGCAGGTCGACCCGGTGCTCGAGGCGCACCGACGCCACGCCCAGGTGCTCGGCGAGGCGCGACCGTCCGGCAGCGCGGGTACGCCGAGCGGCTCCGCCTCGCCGAGCCGGCCACCGGTCGGCCCCCGGCAGACCCTGGCCCGCCTGGCCCGGGCCGAACGGCAGGCCGCGGCGCGCCACCTCGAGCACACCGCACGGGCGAAGTCGGGCCAGTTCGCCCGGCTGCTCGCGTCGATCGCGGCGGCCGAGGCGCAGTACGGCGTCGTGCTCGGCAAGGCGGCCCGATGACCACGACCACGCCGAGTGAGCCGGAGTCGGCGCCCGATGCCGGGCAGCGCGAGGCGTTGCAGTCCGCGCTGGCGGCCGAGCATGCCGCGGTCTACGGCTATGGAGTCGTCGGTGGCGTGCTCGGCAGTGGGTCTCGCGCCGCGGTGTCGTCCCACGCCGCGCACCGTGGTCTGCGCGACCAGCTGACCGCGCAGCTCGGTGGCGATGCCGTCGCGGCCGAGGCGGCGTACTCCCTGCCGCTCCAGGTGACCGACGCCACCCGTGCCCGCCGGCTCGCCCGTGAGCTGGAGGCACGGTGCGCGGCGGTGTACGCGGACGTGGTCGGCCGGACGACCGGCCAGGCGCGCGTGCTAGCGGCGCAGGCGCTGACCGAGTGTGCGCTGCGGGGCATGACGTGGGGCAGCGAGCCCGAGCCGTTTCCCGGGCTGGACGAGCTGTGAGCCTGGTCCCGGCCGACTTCGCGCAGATGATCGAGGTTCGTGAGGGCGACGCCGGTGCGGAGTGGCTGGCCGCGCTGCCGGCACAGGTCGACGACCTGCTGCGGCGATGGTCGTCGCGGCTCGACGGTGAGACCCGCTATGGGTACGTCGGGATCGTCGTGCCGGTGGTCCGGTCCGACGGCGTGCGGGCCGCGCTCAAGGTCGGATACCCGGACGGCGAGTCGGCCGGTGAGGCGCCCGCGCTGTCGGCCTGGGCCGGGCGCGGGACGGCGTTGCTGCTCGAGCGCGACGAGTCGGGCTTCGCGCTGCTGCTCGAGCGGCTCGACGCCGACCGTTCGCTGTTCTCGGTGCCGGTCGACGAGGGCGTCGACGTGATCGGCGGACTGCTGTCCCGGCTGCACCAGGTCACCGCCCCAGACGGCGTACCCAGGCTGTCCGTCGAGAGCGCACGGTGGCTGGAGCGGGTACCGGCGACCTGGGACCGGCTCCGCGTCCGGGAGGACCGGCGACTGCTGGAGGCCGCCCTCGCCACCTGGCGCGAGCTCGGCCCCGAGGCGGATGACCGGCTGCTGCACCGCGACCTGCACTACGGCAACGTGCTGGCGGGCGAACGTGAGCCGTGGCTGGCGATCGACCCGAAGGGGATGGCGGGCGACCCGGCGTACGACGTCGTCCCGGCGATCTGGAACCGGCTCGAGGTGCTGGTGTCGGCCGACGACCCCGCGGCGGCGGTGCGGCGTCGGGTCGACCGGCTGTGTGAGACCGCCGGAATCGACCGCGAGCGGGCGTACCGGTGGACGGTGGCACGCTGCGTCGAGGACCTGATGTGGACGCTCGAGACCGGCGAGTCCGGTCCCGGCGGCGAGGTCCTGATCGGCTCCGCCCTGCTCGCCCGACTATGAACCGGTCATGCCCTGCTCAGCCCCGGTAGGCCAGCCACGACTCGTCCATCCGGGTGGACTG
>WHTB01000149.1 GCA_009379735.1 Propionibacteriales bacterium | reverse complement strand
TCGCTGAAGAAGCTGGAGATCGCCGGCGACCCCTCGCGGGTCACCGACTGGCTCGGCGAGGACCCGGCCGGTGCGCTGGGTGGCCTCGAGGTCGAGTGGGTCGCCCCGCACGGCACCCCCGGCGTCGTCGCGGCCCACTTCTACACGTCGGACGGCGTCGTCCGGATCTGACATCTGAGTACGAACACGGATGTGTTGGTGTCACATCCGTCGCATTCTGGACGGATGACCCCGGCGGCTCTGCAGGCACGACACCCGAGGCAGGCGATCATCCTGCTCGGCGTCACGACGCTGCTCACGGTCCTGGCCAGCTACGGCTACGTCGCGCTCGGCTCGCCCGGCGGGCGGAGCCAGACCACGGCCGGCGCGGTCGTGCTGTTCGTGACCGCGCTGTCGTGCTTCGCGTTCGGCGTACTCGCAGGGCTGCTCACCCGGCGGATGGCGCCGATGCTGCTCGGCTACCTGCCCGGGCTCGTGCTGGTGCTGCTCACCGGCCTGCAGATCGCCGATGTCCCGCCGCACGGCGCGGTCGCGTTCGTCGACGTGCTCCGCAGCTCCTGGGCGCTGGTCAACCCCCTGCTGTGGCTGCCGTTCGTGGCGCTGGCGCTAGCGTTGCGGGCGTGGCCGCAGTCGCCCGAGGGGCCGTCACGAGCCCGAACATCTGGCAGCACCCGCAGGTCTACGAGCTCGAGAACCGCGCCGTAGACCCGGACGGGACGATCGAGGCTGCGATGGCCGACATCCGGCCGGTCGCCGGGTGCACGGTCCTCGACATCGGCTGCGGCACCGGCTTCCACCTGCCGCGGTTCGCCGGCCAGGGTGCTGCGCGGGTGGTCGGGGTCGAGCCGCACGGCGGGCTGGCCGCGGCCGCGCGCCGTCGTACGGCCGACCTCGCCTCGGTGCGAGTGCTCGACGGGAGCGCGCAGGCGCTGCCACTGCCGGACCACAGCATCGACGTGAGCCAGGCCCGCTGGGCGTACTTCTTCGGCCCCGGGTGCGAGCCGGGTCTGCGCGAGCTCGGCCGGGTGATGCGGCGCGGCGCGGTGTCGTTCGTGGTCGACAACGACGCCACCCGGAGCACGTTCGGGCGGTGGTTCCGCACCGCGCTGCCGTCGTACGACGCGACGGCGGTCGAACGCTTCTGGTCCGCGGCCGGCTGGCAGCGGCGACCGCTCGACATCCGCTGGCGGTTCGACCGGCGGGCCGACCTGGAGGCGGTGGTGCGGATCGAGTTCGCCCCGGCGTACGCCGAACGCATCCTGGCCGAGCACGCCGGGCAGGAGGTCGACTACGCGGTCAACCTCTGGTGGCGCACCTGGTGAGTCGGTGCCGGCTGCCAGGATGGGCCGGTGCGCACCTTCGACGTCGCCGAGCGGCGGGCCCGGCTGTCGCGACGGCACCACCTGTCCCCGGCCGACCGGGCGACCGACGTGCTGCAGGCCAGCGACGGCGTGGTGTGCCTGCACGCCACCGACCCGGCGAGCGTCTACCTCTCGGCGTGGGCACGGGTCGACGGGCTGAGCGTCGCCGACGTCGACAAGGCGCTCTACGCCGACCGTTCGCTGGTCAAGCACCTGTGCATGCGGCGTACCCTCTTCGTCTTCCGCAGCGAGCTGCTCGGCGTCGTCCAGGCGGCGGCCAGCGAGCGCGTCGCGGCCCAGGAGCGCCGTCGGCTGGTGAAGGACGTCGAGCGGGCGGGTCTGTTCGAGGACGGCGCGGCGTGGCTGGCGGAGGCCTCCCGGGCGACGCTGGACGAGCTCCACGCGAGGGGTGAGGCGACGTCCACCGAGCTGCGCCAGACCGTCGAGCTGCTGCAGGGGTCGACCGTCTACGCGCCGGGCAAGGCCTACGGTGGGGAGGCGCCGATCGGACCCCGGGTGCTGACCACGCTGTCGGCCGGTGGCCACGTCGTGCGGGCCTCGAACAAGGGCGGCTGGACCACCTCCCGACCCACTTGGGCGACGACGTCGTACTGGCTCGGTGCGACCCCGGAGCCACCGGCCGAGGGTGCGGCGCGCGCGGAGCTGGTCCGCCGCTGGCTGTACGCGTTCGGGCCAGCGACGGAGGCCGACCTGAAGTGGTGGCTCGGCTCGACCCTCACCGCGGTGCGGGCCGCGCTCGCCGACGTGGGTGCGGTCGAGGTCGACCTGCACGGTCGGCCGGGTGTCGCGCTCCCCGACGACCTCGACCCCGTCGACCCGGTCGCGCCGTACGCCGTGCTGCTGCCCGCCCTCGACCCGACCACGATGGGCTGGTTCGAGCGCGAGTGGTACCTCGGGCGGCATCGGGCGCAGCTGTTCGACACCAACGGCAACGGCGGCATGACCGCGTGGTGGGACGGGCGCATCGTGGGCGGCTGGCGGCAGACCGACGACGGCGAGGTGCGCCTGCAGCTGCTGGCGGACGTCGGCGCCGAGGCGACCGGCCAGCTGGAGGCGGAGGCGGCGCGGCTGAGCGAGTGGCTGGCCGGCGTCCGCATCGCGCCGCGCTTCCCGTCGCCACTGTCCAAGACCCGCGCCTGAGGCCCCCGACCCGCCCCCAGCCCGCCGAGTTGATTGGTACGGGGGCGCCCCGTTCCACTAGGTCTGGAACGGGGGCGCCCCGTGCCAGAAAAAACTGCGGCCGGTCAGTCGCGGACCTCGAGCCGGATCCGCTTGTTGCCCTTGCCCTTGGACTCGGTGCCGGTGACCGCGACCCGGCCGACCTCGGACGTGCTGAGCACATGGGTGCCGCCGTCGGCCTGCTTGTCGAGCCCGACGATGTCGATCACCCGCAGCGGGTCGATCTCGCGCGGGATGAGGTTGGCCGCGGTGCGTATCAGCGCGGCGTCCTCGTCGGCCACCTCACGTCCGACGAACGCCACCAAGATGTCGCGCGCCGCGGCGATCTCCTCGTTGATCCGGCTCTCCACCCGCTGGCCGAGCTCGACCGACATCGCGTCCAGGGCGAAGTCAAGCCGGCCCTTGCCGGGCTCCATGTTGCCGCCAGTGACCGCGACCCCGAACTCCGTCCAGATCACGCCGCACAGGATGTGCAGAGCCGTGTGCGTGCGCATCGTCAGGTGCCGGCGCTCCCAGTCGAGGACCCCCTCGACCTCGGCGCCGTCGGACGGCAGGTCGGCCGCCCCGAGCCAGTGCCAGATCCGGCCACCGTCGCGCTTCACCCGGGTGAGGTCGGCCGCGCCGCCGTCCCACCGCAGCCGGCCGAGGTCGTACGGCTGACCGCCGCCGCCGGGGAAGAACGCCGTACGGCGCAGCGCCACCCGCGACTGCTCACGATCGACGTCCAGCACCTCGGAGTCGAACTCCCGCAGGTACGCGTCGACCGCGAACAGCTCGCTGTCGACCAGCTCGGGCGGCGCGCCCGTCGGTACCTGCCTGCCTGGAACTGCCATCGGCTCCGCCCTCTCGTCTACCCCTTGACGCCGCCTTCGTTGGCGCCACGGACAAAGTAGCGCTGGAAGGCAAAGAACACGATGGCGACCGGGATCGTCGCGACCAGCGCGACCGCGAGCTTGAGCGGGTACTGCGTGCCGCTGCCGAGGCCTCCGGTGAACAGGCTCGCCATGCCGGTGGTCAGGGTCTGGTACGCCGGGTCCTCCGTGGCGACCAGCATGTGCGTGAACTCGTTCCACGAGCCCTGGAACGACAGGATGGTCAGCGTGACCAGCGCCGGTCTCGCCATCGGCAGCACGACCGACCAGAACGTCCGGAACACCGACGCGCCGTCGATCCGGGCTGCCTCCTCGATCGACACCGGCACGGAGTCGAAGAACTGCTTCATGATGAAAACCCCGGTGGCGTCGATGATCAGCGGCAGCACCATCGCCGAGTACGAGTCGTACATGCCGAAATAGTTGAGCACCAGGAACTTCGGGATCAGCAGGACGACGCCCGGCACGCTCATCACGGCGAGCACGGCGAGGAACACGTACCGCCGACCGGAGAACTGCAGCCGCGACAGCGCGTACCCCGCCAGCGAGTCGAAGAACACCCGCCCCAGGGTCACCGTGACGGCGACGAAGGTGGAGTTGCCGAACCACCGCATGAACGGCACCGGTGAGTCGTCGGTGAGCCCGAACATCCGGCGGTACGCGTCGAACGTCGCGGGGTCCGGGACCAGGCCGAGCGGGTTCCCGGCCGCGTCCGCGTCGGTCTTCACCGAGGTCGCGATCTGGATGGCGAACGGCCCGAGGTAAACCAGCGCGAAGAGCACCAGCACCAGGTAGAACGCGGCCCGCTTGAGCGTCGACTGCCGAGTCATGCCGGCACCTCCGCCCGCCGCCTGCGTCGCGGCTCGTCCTTGTCCCGCATCACCCAGCGCTGGATCAAGGTCAGCAGCAAGATCACCGCGAACAGCACGAACGCGATCGCGGCGCCGGTCCCCCAGTTCTGGCTGACGAAGCTCTCGCGGTAGCTCAGGAAGGCCGGCGTGAGTGTCGTCTTGTCCGGGTTGCCCTCGCTCATCACGTACACCTGGTCGAAGATCTGCCAGGTGCTGATCAGGCCGAGGGTCAGCACCAAGAACAGCACCGGCTTGAGCTGCGGCAACGTCACGTAGCGGAACTTCCGCCAAGTCGTCGCGCCGTCGATCAGGGCCGCCTCGTCGACCTCGACCGGGATGTCCTGCAGCGCGGCGAGGAACATCAGCATGAACGTCCCGGCCGTCGTCCACACCACCAGCACGATGATCGCGCACAACGCGACCGACGGCCCGGCCAACCACTCCCAGAACGACAGTCCGAGTACGCCGTTGGCGCCGAGCGCACCGGGAGCCTGGTCGACGCCGACCACACCGAGCAGCAGGTGGAACACCCCGTTGGCGTCGGAGAACCAGGACGGCCCGTCGATCCCGACCCAGCTCAGCACCTTGTTGATCCCGCCGTTGTTGAGGAACAGGAACAGGAACACCATGCTGATCGCGACCGAGCTGGTGACCGACGGGAAGTAGAACGCCGAACGGAAGAATCCCTTGCCACGCAGGCGTTTCTGATTCAGCACGACTGCGAGGAACAGGGCGAGGACGGTCTGCAGCGGCACCACGAACAGCACGTAGTAGAACGTGTTGCGCATGCTCTTCATGAAGTCGGTCCGGGTCAGCGCGTCGACCGCGACCAGGCTGCGGTAGTTGTCGGTGCCGACGTACTCACCGCCCCCACTGAACGGGTCACCCCGCGCAGGGGCCCAGTCGAGCAGGCTGACCCAGAGCGCCATGAAGATCGGCAGCACCAAGAACAGCCCCAGCACCACGATCATCGGGCCCACGAAGAGCCATCCGGCGACCTTCTCGTTGCCGCGGATACCGGTGCTACGGCTCACCCCGTCACCCGGACAGGGCAGCCGACGCGTTCTTGTTCAGGGCGTCGAGGATCGCCTGCGGGTCGCCCTTGGCCAGGCCCGCCAGCTCGGAGTCGAAGTCGGCGAGCACCGGCTCGAAGTCGGGCAGCGAGACCGGGCCGGTGCCGTACTCCGCGCCGGCGATGAACGCGGCGTCCTCCGGGTACTTGGCGGCGTAGTCCTCACGTACCGACTCGAGCGCCGGCATCACGCCGAACGCGTCGGCGTTGGCCAGCTGCTGCTCCGGCGAGGTCAGCGACTCGATCAGGTCGATGGCCTGCTCCTGGGCGTCGCTCTTGGCCGCGACTCCCCAACAGGTCGAGAACAGCATGGTGCCCTGCCCGGCCGGTCCTTCGGGCAGCTCGACGACCGTGTAGTCGACGTCGGGGAAGTCCGCCGACATCGCGCCCTTCACCCAGTTGCCCTCGATCGTCATCGCGGTGGACTGCTTGCCGAACGCCTCGCCGCCCCACCCGGCGTCGACGTCGGCGAAGAACGCCAGCGACCCGGCGTTGAGCAGCTCCTGCACGTACCCCAGAGCCTCGGCGTTCTCGGCGGAGTCGGCGATCGCCTCGGTGGCGTCCTCGTTCACGATCCAGCCACCTGCCTCGAGCATGAACGCGCCCAGCCGGTCGCGCGACGGGGCCGTGACGAGCCCCGGTCGGTCACCCTTGGTGAGCTTGCCTGCCACCGCCGCGAGGTCGTCCCAGGTCTTCGGGTAGTCGGCCTCGGTCAGCCCGGCTTCGGCCCACATCGTGTCGTTGATGACCAGCGCGAGGGTCGAGAAATCCTTGGGTGCACAGTAGAAATCGCCGTCGTAGGTGAACGTGTCGCGCAGGGTCTGGTAGATGTCGTCGACGTTCTCGTAGTCGTCGCCGTAGGGGTAGAGCGCACCGGTGTCGGCGTACGTCGCGAAGCGGCCGGCGTCGATGTACATCACGTCGTACGGGTCGTTGCTCGCGAACGTCTTCGACAGGTCGGTCGTGAGGTCGGCGGAGTTGGTGACGACGGCGGTGTTGCCCGACTCCTCCTCCCACGCGTCGACCGCGGCGTTGACCGCGTTGGTCTCCGCATCGCCGCTGGACCCGATCAGCACCCTGAGCTCGGCCTTGCCCTCCGCCGACGTCGGGCCCCCCGAGTCCTTCTTCTCCTCGAATCCCCCACCACCGCAGGCGGTTACCGCCAGGGCCAGGCTCGCCGCGGCGACCAGCCGCAAGGCCGTTGTCCTCATGTGTCCTCCTCGACCGGATGTTTCCCGAGCGTTCGTTGGTGGTCAGTCGTCCCGCGGACGACCAGCGTGGGGGTGAGCAGCTCGCCGCGCTCGGGCAGCTGCTCGTCGGACAGCAGTGCCCCGAGCCGTTTCACGATCGACTCTGCGACGTCCTCGAGGGGCTGCCGCACGGAGGTGAGCCCCGGGGGTACGACGGCGGCGGCCGGCGAGTCGTCGAACCCGGTGACCGCCACGTCACGGCCGGCCCGCAGACCGCGCTCCGCGAGGGCGCCGAGCACGCCCATCGCCAGCGTGTCGCTGGCGCAGACCAGCGCGGTCGGCGGGTCGGAGCCGTCCAGCAGCCGGCCGGCCGCCAGCATCGCCTCGTCGGTCCGGTCGGTGCAGTGCGCCCGCAGGTCGGGGTCGGCGACACCGTGCCGTACGCACGCGTCGAGCCAGCCGCGCCGCCGGTCCTGGCCAACGTCGGAGTCCTCCGGCCAGCCGACCAGTCCGATCCGCCGATGCCCCAGTGCGACCAGGTGGTCGACCGCCAGGCCGGTGCCGACCGCGCCGTCGACGTCCACCCACGGATGCATCAGGCCGTCCTCCCACGGCCGGCCGAAGGCCACGAAGGGGGCGTTGCGTTCGCCGAGCCAGTGCAGCCGCGGGTCCCCGCGGTGGGTGTCGGTGAGGACGAACGCGTCCACGGCCGTCGTCCGCAGCAGGTCGTCGAAACCGGCCAGCTCGTCGTCGGGGTCGCGCGGGGTGAACAGCAGGATGTGGTAGCCGGCGCCGACCGAGTGCTCGACCAGCGCGTGCAGGAACCGGTCGAGCAGCGAACCGGCCCGGTCCTGGTCGGCGGGGTTGATCCGCAGCCCGACCAGCTTGGACTCGCGGCGGCGCAGGTTGCGGGCCGCCCGGTTGGGCCGGTAGCCCAGGTCGTCGACGACGCCGAGCACCCGCTGCAAGGTGTCGGCGCGCAGGCGCTCCGGGGCGTTGAGGGCGTTCGAGATGGTCTGCCGGGAGACGCCGGCGGCACGCGCGACCTGTTCGATCGTCGGGCCGGCCTGCTCGCCGGAACGCTGCCGCACGTTCACTCCTCGCCCGCAAAGGGCGTGCTATTTGATCGATCAAATTGCTACTCTGCAGGCAATCTCCCTCGTGGAGCCATCGGTTGTCAAGGGGTACGACGTGGCGGACGCCCCAGTCCGGAGCAGCGTCTCGGCCACTCCCGGACGTACGTTGCAGCCGCTGCTGCACGACCTCGTCTCCTGCGTACGGGCTCCCTCGCTGGCGCTGTCGGCCGACGACGGGCAGATCCGGCCGGGCGGGGTCCAGGGCTGGCTGCGGCACGACCGGCGGCTGCTCACCGGTCTCACGGTCGAGGTGTCCGGACAGCATCCGGACGGTCTCGTGTCTCGGCCCGTCGGCTCCGCCGGTGCCTCGTTCACGGCCGTCGCCCGCCACCTCGGTGACGACATCGCCGACCCGACCGTGACGGTCGAGCGCCTGCGGAGGCTGGTCGACGGCCACCTCGAGGAGACGGTCACGGTCTGCTCCACCGCGCAGTCCGCCGTCGACGTCGAGCTCGTACTAACGGCGTCGTCGGACCTCGCACCGATCGGCGTGGTGAAGAGCGGCCAGAGCCACCCCGTCGTCGTCCCCGACGCGCTACCCGACGGCCTGGCGTGGCGCGCGGCCGGTTTGTCCGTACGGCTGCGCGCGGACCCGCAGCCGGCCGTCGACGCATCGGCCGGCACCTTGTCCTGGACCACCCGGCTGTCCAGCGGCCAGACGCTGCGGGTGGCGCTCGTCGCGACCGTTGAGGACTCCGTCGAGCATCCGTTCACTGAGCCGGACCGCGTGCCGTGGGGGCCGGTTTCCCTGCACAGCAACGACTTCCGGGTCGCTGCGCTGGTCGAGCAGAGCCTCGGTGACCTGGCCGGCCTCGTGCTGAGGGACGGCGGCGACCCCGGCGGCGACCTCTTCCTCGCGGCGGGGAGCCCGTGGTTCCTCACCCTGTTCGGCCGTGACTCGCTGTGGTCCGCTCGGATGCTGCTGCCGCTCGGCACCGAGCTGGCGATGGGCACGTTGCGGACGCTCGGTCGCCGGCAGGGCGGCGCCGACGTACCCGAGACCGAGGAGCAGGCGGGCAAGATCTTGCACGAGGTACGGGAGAGCGGGCTCGACGTCGGCGACCTGGCGCTGCCCCCTGTCTACTTCGGGACGGTCGACGCGACCCCGCTCTGGGTCACGCTGCTCGCCGAGGCGTGGCACTGGGGTGCGCCGTCCGCCGAGGTGGCGGCGCTGCTCCCGGTCGCGGAGCGGTGCCTGGCCTGGCTCGAGACCCAGGCACAGGACGGCTTCCTGCGCTATGCCGACCGGTCGGGACACGGTCTGGCCAACCAGGGCTGGAAGGACTCGGCGGACTCGATCCAGTGGGCCGACGGCCGGCTGGCCGAGGCACCGATCGCACTGAGCGAGGTCCAGGGGTACGCGCACGAGGCGGCGCTGAACGGTGCCGCCCTGCTCGACGCGTTCGGCCGTCCGGGCGGCGATCGCTGGCGGGACTGGGCCGAGGGCCTGCGGGCCCGCTTCCGGTCCCGGTTCTGGGTGGCCGACGGGGACGGGGCGTACCCCGCAATCGCGCTCGACCGGCACGACCGGGCGGTCGACTCCGTCGCCTCCAACATGGCGCACCTGCTCGGGACCGGCATCCTCGCCGCCGACGAGGTCGACCTGGTCGCCGGTCGGTTGGCATCGCCCGATCTCGACTCCGGGTTCGGCCTGCGCACGCTGACCCGGAGGTCGCCACGGTTCTCGCGGCTGTCGTACCACGGCGGGACGGTCTGGCCCCACGACACCGCGATCGCGGCGCGCGGCCTCGCCCGCGAGGGTCAGGGCGCGGCGGCGGCCCGGCTGTTCGGCGGTCTGGTCGAGGCCGGCCCGACGTTCGGCTACCGGCTGCCGGAGCTGTACGGCGGTGACGCGCCCCTCGATGCACCGGCGCCGATCCCCTACCCCGCCGCCTGCCGGCCGCAGGCCTGGTCAGCCGCCGGGGTAGTCGGCGCGCTCGTCGCCCTGCTCGGCCTGGACCCCGACGTACCCTCCGGCGTGGTCCGCGTCGGGCGCGGCGTGCCGCCGTTCGCGCCGCTGTCCTTGGACGGGCTGCGGATCGGGGGCGAGCCGGCGGCCGTCGAGGTGGACGCCGACGGCCAGGTCTCGCTGTCCACAACGGCCCCCGTCACCGTCCTCCCCTCCCGCTGAGTGTGACGTTTTCGACGCGACACGCCGGCGTGTCCGTCGAAAACGTCACGGTCACCGGGATGTGGGCGCGCTTGCGTCGTCCTGTCGGTGCGTTCTCCTAGGTTGACCTCATGGCCCGAGCCACCGCTGCGAAGACACGACCCAGCCACCGCTGCACCGAGTGCGGCTGGGAGAGCGCACGGTGGATGGGCCGGTGCGGTGAGTGTCAGGCGTGGGGCACCGTCGATCAGGTCGGCGCGCCCCGCTCGAAGGTGACGGCCGGGCCGGTCAGCGCACCCGCACGCCCGATGACCCAGATCGCGGTCGAAGCGTCCCGCGCCACGTCGAGCGGGGTCGGTGAGCTCGACCGTGTGCTCGGTGGTGGCCTGGTGCCCGGCGTCGTGCTGCTGCTCGCCGGCGAGCCGGGCGTCGGCAAGTCGACGCTGCTGCTCGAGGTGGCGGCCGAGTCGGCCCGCTGCGGTCGCGACACGCTGTACGTGTCCGGCGAGGAGTCGGCGGCCCAGGTCCGGCTGCGGGCCGAGCGCACCGGCGCGGTCCACGAGCGGCTGCTGTTCGCCGCCGAGACCGACCTGGCCGCG
>WHTB01000483.1 GCA_009379735.1 Propionibacteriales bacterium | reverse complement strand
TGACGCCTCCTGCTGCAGCGTCGTGGTGCGAAACGGCGGGTACGGCTTGCGCGTGTAGGGCTTCGACTCGACCGAGCGGACGTCGAAGGTGCGGTCACGTAGCGCGTCGGCGAGTGCGGCCGCGCGGGGCTGGTCGAGGTGGACGACGCCGCGGTCGGCCTTGAGCTCACCGCCCGGGGTGAAGTCGCGGCCCTGCGCGACCCGGTCGCCGTCGACACTCGCCAGCTTGGCCGGGAACGTGCGTGGGTCACGTCCCTCGCCGGCGTCGAAGATCGCCTCGAGGTCCCAGTACTGCGCGGCCCGGAAGGCGATCCGCTCGCGCTCCCGGTCGACGACCAGGCGGGTGGCGACGGACTGCACCCGTCCGGCCGACAGCCCGCTCATCACCTTCTTCCACAGCACCGGCGAGACCTCGTAGCCGTACAGCCGGTCGAGGATGCGCCGGGTCTCCTGCGCGTCGACGAGGTGCTCGTCGATGTCTCGCGCGTTGTCAACGGCCTCCCGGATGGCGTGCGGAGTGATCTCGTGGAACACCATCCGGTGCACCGGCACGCTGGGCTTCAGCTCGTCGAGCAGGTGCCAGGCGATGGCCTCACCCTCACGGTCCTCGTCGGTGGCGAGGAACAGCTCGACGGAGTCCTTCAACAGCTTCTTCAGCTTGGCGATCTGCGGCTTCTTGTCCCGGGGTACGACGTAGATCGGCTGGAAGCCCTCGTCCACGTTGACGCCGAGGCGGGCCCACTTCTCCGCCTTGTACTTGGCCGGGATCTCGGCGGCACTTTGCGGGAGGTCGCGGATGTGACCGATCGAGGACTCCACGACGTACCCGCGGCCGAGGTAGCCGGCGATTGTGCGCGCCTTGGCAGGCGACTCGACGATCACCAGTCGTCGGCCGCCATCAGCGCCGGTCGCAGCGTCGTTCGCTGCGCCGTTCGTCGTTTCCGTGGTCACTCTGTCGTGCTCCTCGCCCTCGTGCAGAACCGCAACGGTAACCGGTCGGCATCGCGATCTGTTCCTCGAGGTGAGGCGTGGCTGGTTCCCACTACCGACTCAGACCGGCTGCGCGGGACCGTCGACGACAGTCTGTTGTGCCGGGCCCGCCGCGGGTTGGGCGTGCAGCCGTCGGGTCTGCCAGCCGCTGATCTCGCGGATCACCAGGATGACCAGCACTCCGGCCAGGACGGTCACCGCGGTGCCGACGATATTGACGTTCGTCATCGACTGGTACGCCTCAGGTGACTCCGGTTCGGTGCGGGCCACCACCCGGTCGAGGACGACCGCGGTCACCCAGGCGAGCCACCAGGCGAGCACGAGCCGGCTCCTGGCGACCACGAAAAGGCGCTCGTCGTCCGCCGTCGCCGCCTCGCGGCTGCCCCGCCAGACGTCCTGCGCGATCTGGTATGGGAACCAGAGCTGCACGATCGGGCAGACCCAGCCGCCGATGATCCATCCCCGTCGACGCCGATGGTGGACCGGGCTGAGCGCCTCGGCGTTGCGGCGGGCGCGCCAC
>WHTB01000179.1 GCA_009379735.1 Propionibacteriales bacterium | reverse complement strand
GTCCTCGGCGACCTTGATCTCGAGCAGGGTGCCCGCCACCGGGGACGGGATCTCGGTGTCGACCTTGTCGGTCGAGACCTCGAGCAGCGGCTCGTCGACAGCCACGCTGTCGCCGACCTGCTTCAGCCAGCGGGTCACGGTGCCCTCGGTGACACTCTCGCCGAGGGCGGGCAGCGTGACCGCCGTGCCGCCGCCACCGCCGGACGGCGGTGCCTCAGCCGCCGGCGCCTGCTCCGGCTGTTGCTCCGCTTGGGCGGGTGTCTCCTGGGCCGGTGCCTCCTGCTCGGCCGGTGCCTCCTGCTGGGCCTCGGCCGGCTCGGCGGACGCCTGCTCGGCCGGTGCCTCCTGCTCGGCCTCGGCCGGCTCGGCGGACGCCTGCGTACCCGACTCGCCGCCGGCGTCGCCCGCGGACTCGCCCTCGTCGCCGATCACCGCCAGCTCCGCGCCGACCTCGACGGTCTCGTCCTCGGCGACCTTGACCTCGAGCAGCACGCCCGCCGCCGGCGAGGGGATCTCGGTGTCGACCTTGTCGGTGGACACCTCGAGCAGCGGCTCGTCGACGGCGACCGTGTCGCCCGGCTGCTTGAGCCAGCGCGTCACGGTGCCTTCGGTGACGCTTTCACCGAGCGCGGGGAGGGTTACGGAGACTGCCATCGCGATCAAGTGCTCCTTCGTGTTCGGCCGACGCCGACTGCATGGTCCGCGTGCGTAGCTCGACTCTAGTGGGACCCCGGTCAGCCGTGAGCGTGCAGTGGCTTGCCGGCGAGTGCGAGGTGGGCCTCGCCGAGGGCTTCGCTCTGGGTCGGGTGCATGTGGACGAGCGGGGCGACGTCCTCGGGGAACGCCTCCCAGTTGTAGATCAGCTGGGCTTCGCCGACCAGCTCGCCGACCCGGGCGCCGACCATGTGCACGCCGACGACCGGCCCGTCCTTGCGTCGTACCAGCTTGACGAAGCCCTGCGTCTTGAGGATCTGGCTCTTGCCGTTGCCGCCGAGGTCGTAGGTCAGCGACTCGACCGCGTCGGCGCCGTGCTGCTCGACCGCCTGCGCCTCGGTCAGCCCGACGGAGGCGACCTCAGGATCGCAGTACGTCACCCGCGGGATGCCCTGCTCGTCGATCGCCGCCGGGGCCAGCCCGGCGACCTCCTCCGCGACGAAGATGCCCTGCTGGAACCCGCGGTGAGCGAGCTGCAGACCCGGCACGATGTCGCCGACGGCATACACGCCGTCGACGTTCGTGCGTAGCCGCTCGTCGGTGAGGACGAAGCCGCGCTCCATCGAGATCCCCTGCTCGTCGTACCCAAGGCCGCCAGTGGTCGGTCCACGGCCGACGGCGACGAGCAGCAGGTCGGCTTCGTAGACCTCACCGGACTCGACCGTGACCGTGACACCCGAGTCGGTCGTCGCGACGCTCTTGAACGGCGTGCCGGTCTTGAACGTGATGCCCCGCTTGCGGAACGCGCGCTCGAGGGCCTTCGACGCGGCCTCGTCCTCGGTCGGGACCAGCCGCGGCAGCGCCTCGATGATCGTCACCTCCGCCCCGAACGACCGCCAGGCGCTGGCGAACTCCACGCCGATCACACCACCCCCGAGCACGATGGCCTTGCCGGGTACGTCGGTGAGGGACAACGCCTGCTCACTGGTCACGACCCGCGTGCCGTCGATGGCGAGCCCGGGCAGGGTCCGGGAGTACGAGCCGGAGGCCAGCACCACGGAACGGCCGGTGTAGCGGGTGCCGTCCACCTCGACCGTGTCGCTGCCGACCAGCGTGCCCGTGCCTTCGATGACGGTGATGCCGCGGCTCTTCACCAGCCCCTGGAGACCCTTGTACAGCCGGCTGACGACGCCGTCCTTGTAGGTGTTGACCCCTGACATGTCGACGCCCTCGAGGCTGGCCTTGATGCCGAACTGGTCGCTCTCGCGCGCGGAGTCGGCCACCTCGCCGGCGTGCAACAGCGCCTTGGTGGGGATGCAGCCCCGGTGCAGGCAGGTGCCGCCGAGCTTGTCCTTCTCCACCAGCGCGACGCTGAGGCCGAGCTCGGCCGCGCGCAGCGCGCAGGCGTACCCGCCGCTGCCGCCGCCGAGGATCACGATGTCGAAGCTGGTGCCGACGTTGTCCGCCACGAGGTCCCTCCGGTGATGCGTGGATGGCATCGCGAGACCCTTCGGGCCCGACGACTCCCGCTCATCTTTCCACCACGTTCAAGGGTCCACGCAACGGGCCGGTGGGGCGACACCTCGACGGCGGGAACGCGGCGGTGCGCACCGTCGTTGGGTCTGTGCGCGACACTGGTGTCGAGCAGTTTCCACCGACCAGGAGGATCTCGCATGGCGCCGCGCTGGCTTCGCCGCCGCAAGCAGGGCCGCCCCGGCACGCTGCGCACCGCGGACAACACCGATGCCAAGGACCTCGAGGAGTTCGCGTTGAGCCGCACCGGGGTCGAGGGCTTCGTCGAGCCGCGTACGACGGTGACCGACACGACGCTGCTGCTGGTCGCCATCGACGGCGAGTGGACCCGACGCCGGGTGAAGGACCCCGCGTGGGCGCACGAGTTCGCCAACAAGCTCGGCGTCCCGTCGTACGACGCAGCCGTGGTCGGCTACCCGGCCCGGATGCGCGAGTGGAACCGTCGCAAGTCGGCCGAGCAGAAGCGGCTCGACGTCCCCGACGACCTCAGCGGCAGCTGAGCCGGACCGCCCCGACTTGTCAGGCAGTTCGTGCGTCAATCCGCACGTACTGCCTGACAACCTGGCGGGTCAGGCGTCGCCCGCCGCAGCAGGAGCGGAACCGTTGGCCCGCTCGGTGGCGAGCTGCACCAGCGTGCGTACGGCGAACCCGGTGCCGCCCTTCGGCGTGTAGCCCCACGGCTTGCCCTCGTTGAAGGCCGTACCCGCGATGTCGAGGTGCGCCCAGGTGATCCCCTCGCCGACGAACTCCCGCAGGAACGCGCCGGCGAACAGTGCGCCACCCCACCGTTCGGTCTGGATCTGGGAAAGGTCTGCGATCTTCGACGCCTTGACCTTCTCGGCCATCTCCTCGGGCAGCGGCAACGGCCACATGGACTCTCCGGCCGTCTCGGCGCTCGCGTGCACCGAGCTGCGGAAGTTGTCGTCGTTGGCCATGATCCCGCCGGTGCGGTCGCCGAGCGCGACCACGCACGCGCCGGTGAGCGTCGCGACGTCGACGATCAGGTCGGGCTGCAGCTCACTGGCCGTGGTGATCGCGTCAGCCAGCACGAGCCGACCCTCGGCGTCGGTGTTGAGCACCTCGACGGTCTTGCCGCCGTACATCGTCAGCACGTCGCCGGGCCGGGTCGCGGTGCCGGACGGGAGGTTCTCGGCGAGGCTGGCGTACGTCGTGACCTGCACCGGGAGCCCGAGCTCGGCGACCGCGAACGTCGCGGCGACCACGGCGGCGGCCCCGGCCATGTCGCACTTCATCGTGTACATGCTCGCCGACGGCTTGATCGAGATGCCGCCCGAGTCGAACGTGATGCCCTTGCCCACCAGTGCGATGTGCGCCACCGGCTCGCTCGGCGTGTACGACAAGGTGACCAGCCGCGGCGGGTGCGAGGACCCGCGCCCGACACCCATGATCCCGCCGTAGCCGAGCTCCTCGAGGCGCGTCTCGTCGAGTACGTCGACCTCGATGCTGGTGCCCTCGGCCGCGGCGACGATCTCGTCGGCGAAGATCGGCGGGGTCAGGTCACCGGGAGGCGTGTTGACCCAGGTGCGGGCCGCGTTGACGGCGGCGATGACCGCGGTCGCGCGCTCCACGCCCGCGAGCGCAGCGTCGTCACGGACGAGCTCGGTAAGGATCGTGACCTCGCCGACCGGCTGGTCCGAGCTGTCACTCAGATAGCGGTCGTACGTGTACCCGCCGAGCAGTGCCCCCTCGGCGGCGGCCGCGACGCGCTCGGCGGTGTCGGTGGGTACGGCGACGCTGGCAGTGTCCACACCGGCGAGGCTTCGTACGCCCGCGCCGACCGCACGGCGGAGTGTCTCCTCGGTCACCTCGTCGGCGTCACCGAGCCCGACCAGCACGACCAGCGGTGTCTTCACGGCTCCGGCGCCAGGCATCTTCACGACCTCGCCCGGGCTGCCCTTGACGCCCATCCCGGTCAGCGTCTTGGCGAACGTACGGCCGAACGCCGAGGCGACCGCCTCGGCGGTTACCTGCGGCCCCTTCTCGGTCTTCACGACGCCCACGATGAGGGCGTCGGTGCGGGTCTTGGCGGCTGAGGCCTTACTGAGGTGGATGGTGGTCACAGGGCGTCCTCGTCGTCGAGTGGGCGGAGTGGCTGCGTGCCGGTGCGGCGTACTCGGGTGGGCGCGCGTAGGCACGTGCCGTGCGTATCCGTGGCGATGCTACGCCGCATCCGCTGCGTGGTGGCGCTGCGGTATCTTCCGCGCCATGAGCGACGACCTGCTGCACTCGCCCCTGCACGACCGTCACCAGGCGCTCGGCGCCAAGTTCGCGGAGTTCGGCGGGTGGTCCATGCCGCTGGAGTACGCCGGTGGTGGCGTGCTCAAGGAGCACGCCGCGGTGCGCGAGGGCGTGGGCATCTTCGACGTCAGCCATCTGGGCAACGCCCGCGTCACCGGTCCTGGCGCGGCGGCGTTCGTGAACGCGTGCCTGAGCAACGACCTCGGCAAGATCGGCCCCGGCAAGGCGCAGTACACGCTGTGCTGCGACGACGCGACCGGGGGCGTGGTCGACGACCTGATCGCCTACCTGTACGGCGAGGACGATGTCTTCCTCATCCCCAACGCCGCCAACACGGCCGAGGTGGTGCGCCGGCTCGCCGCGGCTGCGCCGGACGGAGTCGAGGTCGTCAACCTGCACACCGACTACGCGATCCTCGCGGTTCAGGGCACGAAGAGCGACGAGGTGCTCGACGCGGTCGGGCTGCCGACCGGCCACGAGTACATGTCGTTCGTCGACGCCGACCTCGACGGTGCGAGTGTCGTGGTGTGCCGTACGGGTTACACCGGCGAGCGGGGCTACGAGATCGTCGTGCCTGCGGCCGACGCGGCGCCGGTGTGGGACCGGCTGATGGCGGCGGGCGAGCCGCACGACATCCGTGCCTGCGGTCTCGGTGCACGCGACACGTTGCGCACCGAGATGGGCTACCCGCTGCACGGCCAGGACATCTCGCTGGAGATCTCACCGGTGCAGGCCCGCCTCGGCTGGGCGATCGGCTGGAAGAAAGAGACGTTCTGGGGTGCCGGGCCGTTGCGGGCCGAGAAGGAGGTCGGTGCCGCGCGGCTCCTCCGTGGGCTGAGGGCATCGGGCCGGGGCATCCCGCGGGCTCAGATGGAGGTTCTCGGCCCCGACGGCGCGGTCGTCGGCGAGGTCACGTCCGGCACGTTCTCGCCGACCCTCCGTCAGGGTGTCGCCCTCGCGCTCATCGACCGGGCCGTGGGTGACGGCGACCAGGTGACGATCGACGTACGTGGACGGTCCGAGGCGTTCGACGTGGTCAAGCCGCCCTTCGTCCAGCCCGGCGTGCGCGAAGCCTGAACGTCCACCCGGATCCTTTCCCGCCGAGGTTGCGCGTATGTCCGGCCTCTTGGCGCCGAGGTTGCACGTATGTCGGCCCTCTTCGCGCCGAGGTTGCACGTATGTCGGGTTTCCTGGGAAGAAATGAGCCCGGCGATCGCTCTTACCGGTTCCGGTTATTCGCGTGTCATCTGGTGGGCCTGACGCCGCGGTGTGACGCGGCGGGGCCGATGACACGTGACTGGGGCAGTGACCGGTGCCGACGGGCGGACCCGGGTGCATTCTGCGGACACATGTCGGCAGATCACGTGCGGCGGGCTGGTCCGCGTGCATTCTGCGGACATGTGTCGGCAGACGACGACCCGGACCGATCTCGGCGTGCATGGACTACTTCACCCCTCGAGCAGACACTTTCGGCCCCGATCCCGGGCTGATACCGGGCTCAGAACGTCGGTTCGGAGGGTGACGTTGTGGCCGGCGGGCACGGACCCGGACATGGGTGCCGCGCCAGCCCTGCGAAGGGGGGCGGGGTTGTGCATTCGCGCAACGTCGGTGCGACATACGCGCAACCTCGGTGCGAAGGGGGTGGGTTCGCGTGGTTAGGGCCAGAGGGCCAGGGTGAGCAGGGCTAGGGCAGTAGAAGACTCGGCCAGCGCCCCGAGGACGTCCCCGGTGACACCGCCGAGGCGGACCACGGCGACCGCGGTCAGCACCAGCGACCACCCCGTCACCAGCAGCACGGCGAGCAGCGTCGCGGGCAGGCCGAGGTCGCCGGCCAACGCCGTCACGACGGCCAGCAGCGCTGTGCTCAGCGCGGCGGCCAGCAGCAGTGTCACCCCCACCGACCCCGCGACCTCCGCGCCCAGGCCGTCCGGCCGCGCGGCCGGCACCGCCGAACGGCAGGCCAGCGTCATGCTCCACCGGCCGAGCACAACGGCGAGCAGGACCGCAGGCGGGCCCGCCGCACCGAGGTCGGCGAGCGCACCGACCTGCAGCCCGAGCACCAGCACGATCGTCACCACGCCGAACGGCCCGACGTCGCCGCGGCGCATGATCTCCAGTGCTTCCCGCGCGGGACGTCCGCTGCCGAGCCCGTCGGCGAGGTCGGCGAGGCCGTCCCAGTGGATCAGCCGCGTCAGCACCGCCAGCACGGCCACCGCGAGCAGTGCGGCGGGCCACGGTCCGAGGCTGTGGGACGCGCCCCAGAGGACGACTGCGGCCAGCACCCCCGGGGCGGACCCGACCACCGGCGCCAGCGCCATCGCACCCCCGGCGACCCGGCGGTCGACCGGCTCCGGAGGTGGGACCGGGAAGATCGTCAGCGTGCCGACGGCCAGCCGCAACGACTGGATCACAGGGTGACGATGCGTCCCGCGACGCACCAGAGCACCTGGTCGCACTCCGCGGCGATCATCGTGTTGAGCCGCCCGAGCAGGTCGCGGAAGCGGCGACCTGCGGGCGTCTCGGGATGGATGCCGCTGCCGACCTCGTTGGTCACCGCGACCAGGGTGCGTGACGTCGTCCGGAATGCCTCGGCGACCCGCTGGAACTCCTCCTCGAGGTCACGCTCGACCCGATCGAGGTCCGCGCCGTCCTCCCAGGCACCGAGCAGGTCGAGCGCGCGGGTCAGCCACAGGGTCAGGCAGTCGATGAGTACGGGCGGTCCGGGCTTGCTCAGCACCCGCACCAGGTCGAGCGTCTCCCGCGTCTCCCATGTCTCGGGGCGGCGCTGCCGATGCCGCGCGACCCGGCGCTCCCAGTCGGCGTCGCCCGGATGCTGGCCGGAGGTGGCGACGTACACGACGTTGCGGTGCGCCGCGAGCAGCCGTTCGGCCTCGTGCGACTTGCCGGACCGTGCTCCGCCGGTGACGAGGGTCCGCCGCGGCGGTACGGGCTGGGCGACCGCCCGCTGCCGCGACAGGGCGGTGCCGTCCGGCACGACGCGTGCGCCGAACGCCTTCAGCCGCCGCGCCAGCTCCGGAGTCGGCGGGTTGTGGTGACCGAGGTGTACGGCGACGACGTCGGTGCCGCGGTCGATGGCGCCGACGGCCCGCATCGCCTGCACGGTCTGCGCGAACGTGGTGAGGTTGAGGTGGTCGCCCCGTCGTACCGCTTGATCCCCGAACGTCTCCTCGAGCAGCACGTAGTCGTAGTGCGCCCCGCTCATCGCGGCGATGTCGTCGCCCTGCAGCGGCCCGGTGTCGGTGGCGTACAGCAGCCGCTTGCCGTCGGGTGCCTGCACGTCGTACAGGACGGCCTCGTCGGTCCCGCCGTGCCGCGCCGGCAGCACCCGCACGGCGTAGCCGCGCAGGTCGATCCGCTGCCCGGGCTTGACCACGGTGAGCGTGACGTTGCTGCCGTTGCCGACCCACTGGCTGCAGGCGTCGATCACCGGACGCGGCCCGAAGATCTCCAGCGGCGTGTCGGTGGCCCAGCTGCGGTAGAGCAGCATCGACGGGTCGAGATGGTCAGGATGCGCGTGCGTGACGAGCACCGCACCGAGGCCGGTCAGGTCGACGCCCGCGCGCAATGCCTGACGCGGCGTCTCGGACCCACAGTCGAGCAGGATGCGGCCGTCGACGAGTGCACTGGTCTGGGCCCGAATCTCTCCCGATACCCGGGCCGCTCTACATGAAGCGCAGCCACAGAACGGGTTGGGCCAACCATCAGCGGAGCCGGTTCCGAGCAGCGTCACGTCCATGTCTGTTCGTGCCTATACCTTCACTGTGCGGGGGAACAGCGGGCAAGAGGACCGTGTCGGACCCTCCTAAGCCGTGAAGGTTACCGGCTGGTCGAATGCGGCACGCCGAGCCGTACGTCGCAATGCGGCCAGCAGCGGCCGCCCGGCCACGAGAAGCATGACCGATGTGAGAACTCCGCGTGGAATGTCCCACCCCAGCGACGTGGTCAGCCAGAACACCAGGTAGCGGCCGAGGTTGTCGGCGAGCGGGTCGCCGGCGACGTACGACACCTCCGGCCCGTAGCTCGCGAACGGCCAGAACCACAGGTTCATCAGCAGGCCGTACGCCACCCCGGAGACCAGCGCGAACGCCGCGACACCGAGCACCTCGGTCCGCCCGCGCCACCCCGGCAGGCAGCCGGCGAGGAACCCGACCCACCCGGACGCGAACATCTGGAACGGCATCCACGGGCCTACGCCTCCGGTCGCGAGCGCACCGGCGAAGATGGTCAACGCGCCCAGCACGAACCCGAACCCGCGGCCGAAGACGCGGCCGCCGAGCAGGATCACGATGAAGCTCGGCTCCAGCCCGGCAGCCCCCGGGGAGAGGGTGCGCAGGGCGGCGCCCACCGCCGCCAGCATCCCGAGCAGTGCCACCGACTTGGCGTCGATGCCGCCGGAGGTCAGCTCGGCCACGACGACCGCGGCCAGCAG
>WHTB01000351.1 GCA_009379735.1 Propionibacteriales bacterium | reverse complement strand
GGGCGAACCCCAAGCCGTTCTTCGGCTACAGCGACAACACCAACCTGCACCATTTCCTGTGGGGGTTGGGAATTGTCAGCTACTACGGCGGTTCGGTCATGGTGCAGCTGGGCCGCCCGGTCGCCATGCATCCGCTGACTACCGAGTCCTGGCGGGCGGCGCTCTTCGACCGCCAGGCGGTGCCGCTCGCGCAGCCGGCCGAGTCGGGCGACGAGGAGCTGATGTGGAGCGACCCGCACGTACTCGACACCGAGCCGGTGCTGACCGCCGCCGAGCCGTGGCAGTGGCACGGACCGCGGCGCGTCGTCGAGGGGCCGTCCTGGGGCGGGTGCCTTGAGATCGTCGACGTCCAGCTGTGCACCGGTCGCTATCTGCGACCCGACGCCGACTACGACGGCTGCGTACTCCTGCTGGAGACGTCGGAGGAGATGCCCTCGGCCGACGCGGTGTCGCGGATGCTGATGTGCATGGGAGAGCGCGGACTGCTGCAACGGTTCCCCGCGGTCGTGATGGGTCGGCCGAAGGCATGGTCGTTCGAGCAGCGGCTGGCGCCTGCGGCCAAGCGTGAGTACGTCGAGCGGCAGCGTGCTGTCGTGTTGGGCACGCTGGCGGAGTACCACCCCGACGCGGTGTGTGTGACGGGCGTCGACTTCGGTCACACCGACCCGCAGCTGATCGTGCCGCACGGCGGGCTGTTCCGGGTCGACGGTGTCGAGCAACAGATCACGGTGACGTACTGATGGATCCCGGCAAGCACGACCAACGCATCGCCGAGTCGTTCGGCAAACAGGCCGCCACCTTCGAGGACGAGCGGCTCAACATGGCGTTCACCAGCGGTCTGCCGTGGCTGGTCGAGCACATCGCGCCGGTCGCCGGCGAGCAGATCCTCGAGGTGGCCGCCGGGACTGCGCTGGTCGGTCGGGCGCTGGCCGATGCCGGCAGTGAGGTGGTGGCCCTTGATCGCACTGTGGCGATGCTCGAGGAAGGCCGACGTCACACGACCGGCCGTGCTCCGCACCTGCTGGTCGGCACGGCGGAGCGGCTACCGTTCCCCGACGGCTGCTTCGACGCCGTGGTGACGCGGTTCTCCCTGCACCACCTGGTCGAGCCGCACGGCGTCCTGGCCGAGATGTCACGGGTGTGCCGGCGTGGCGGGCGCCTCGTGGTCAAGGACCTGGTCGCGGACAACGACCCGGCCGTCGCCGAGCAGCAGGACCGGGTGGAGAGCTGGCGCGACCCGTCGCACCTGCGGATGCCGCCGCGTGGTGCGGTGGCCGGCTGGCTCGCCGACCTCGGCCATCAGGTGACGCAGGTGTCGATGCGGGAAGTCGAGCGGCCGCTCGAGCCGTGGCTGGAGCAGTCGGTGACTGCCGAGGACGGCTCGACGCTGGTCCGCCAGGCCATGGAGGTCGAGCTGGCCGGCGGCGAGGTGACCGGGATGCGGCCGCGCCGCCGCGACGGGGAGCTGTGGTTCGGCCAGACCTGGGAGGTCACCGCCGCCCGCTGAGCAGGGCCGGTTGGTCCGGGGTTGTGTGTCAGGTGTTGGGCCCGACGCCGTGGGCTGGTTGACACGCGACGGTGGGGGGTCACAGCCAGCCGGGCAGCACCAGGACGGCCCACGTGACGATCGGCGCGATCACCACGCTGCTTTCGCTCGTGCAGGGCGGCGAGCACGCCTTCAGGTCGGCGGTGACCGACTCCTTGTTGCGGTTGCAGGACAGGAAGTACGTCGACTCGCGGTCATCGGGCTGGCCGGCGAACGGCGGACCCCAGCCCCAGGTGCCGTCGCCGGACGGTGACTCGACCTTGATCACCCGGGCGCCGAGGTCGCCGAGCATCATGCCGGCGTGCGGCCCGGCGAGCGCGCGAGTCAGGTCGACGACGACGAGGTCGGAGAGCAGGTCGGTCACAGGTAGAATCCTTGTCGTTGGCCCAGTGGCTGAGCCACTGAGAGATTGGCCGCACGGGTACGCTCGTGTCAAGTGGTCGGACCGCTATGTGGAGCGGTCGCCCGCGCCGCGGGTGACCAAAAGGGGGACTGGTGACGGAGCCAGCGGAATCGGGTCGGACGCCGCGCGCGCTCCGGCCGCTGCAACGCTCGCGGCTCTACGAGCAGCTGGTGGAGCGGCTGCTCGCGCTCGTCCACGAGCTCGACCTCAAGCCCGGCGACCGGCTGCCACCCGAGCGCGAGCTGGCGGCCGACCTCGGGGTGAGCCGGGCCTCGGTACGCCAGGCCCTCGTCGTACTCGAGGTGCAAGGCCTGATCGCCGTACGACACGGGGAAGGGGCGATCCTGCAGGAGTCGCGCACCGACGCCGCCGTGGTGTCGGCCGCGGCCGCGCACCAGCGCCGGCTGCCGGACGTGATCGACGCCCGCGAGGCACTGGAGACCAAGATCGCGGCGCTGGCCGCCGAGCGGCGCACCGACGACGACCTGACCCTCATCGACGCGGCACTGGACGCGATGGCCGAGGAGATCGGCCGTGGCGAGCGGGGGCTGTCCGGTGACGAACAGTTCCACGCCGCGGTCACGGCGGCGGCACGGTCGGCGCTGCTGGCCGACCTGATGGACGGCATCTCCGCGGCGATCCGGGAGAGCCGGATCGAGTCGCTCTCGCAGCCCGACCGTCCGCAGGTGTCGTTGGCCAGCCACCGGGAGATCGCTGCTGCGATCCGGGCCGGTGACCCCGAGGTCGCCGCGCTCGCGATGCGTGAGCATGTCCGGCTGGTCAGCGACGTCGCGCTGCTGCGGGACACCTGAGCGGAGGGCTCCGGTGGACGACTGGCTGCTCAGCGACAACGAGTTCGTCTCCTACGGCCTCAGCCACGCCGTAGCGGCGGTCGCGTTCGTGGTCGGCGCGTGGGCGGTCGTGCGGGTCGGTCGGTCGCATCGGGGCACAGCGACCGCCGAGCGGTTCTCGCGGGCGTTCGCGGTGACGATCGTCGCGGTGATGGTGTCGCTGTCCCTCGGCGACCTGCTGCTGCGGGGCTACAACGTCCACGTCCACCTGCCGATCCAGCTGTGCGACCTGGCGTGGATGGTGTCGGCGTACGCGTTGTGGACCCGCCGCCGGCTGGCGGTCGCCGTGACGTACTTCTGGGGTCTCAGCCTCACCTCGCAGGCGCTCCTCACACCGTCGCTCGACGTCGGTTTCCCGCACGTGGGGTTCCTGGTGTTCTGGGCCGGGCACCTGTTGATCATCTGGGCCGCGATCTACCTGACCTGGGGGCTCGGGTACGCACCGGACTGGCCGCGGTACCGCGGTGCCGTCCTGCTGACCGCCGTCTGGGCCGTGAGCATCTTTGCGGTGAACGGCCTGCTCGACACCAACTACGGCTTCCTCAACGCCAAGCCGAAGGATGCGTCGGCGCTCGACCTGCTCGGGCCGTGGCCGTGGTACGTCCTCTGGGAAGTTGTGATCGTGCTCGTCGCCTGGGCACTGATGACCTGGCCGTGGGTCCGCCGGCGACGGCCCGCCGTCACGACTCGGACGGCGTGACGCGGCGCTGGTCGTCGATCCGCTTTGCCTTGCCCAATGAGCGTTCGAGGGCGTGCGGCTCGCTGATCTCCACGTCGATCGTCACCCCGACCGTGTCCTTGACGAGCGTCCGCAGTCGATCAGCGAGCCGCTGCTGCTCGGCACCCGCGAGCCCGGCGCCGTGCGTCTCGACGCGGACCGTGAGCTCGTCCATCCGGCCCGGCCGGGTCAGCACGCACAGGTAGTGCGGGGCGAGACCCTCGACCTTCAGGATCTGCTCCTCGATCTGGGTCGGGAAAACATTGACGCCGCGGACGATCATCATGTCGTCGGTGCGCCCGGTGACCTTCTCCATCCGGCGGAACGCCGGGTGCGCCGTACCCGGGAGCAGCCGGGTG
>WHTB01000185.1 GCA_009379735.1 Propionibacteriales bacterium | reverse complement strand
GGATGAGACATATGGCCCAGTTGGGCTATGGCGCGGGCGCGAACGACGTAGCGCCGTACGCCGGGTTAGGTGTAGACGGCCTCGACCTCGGCGCTGAACTCGCGCATCACGACGGCGCGCTTGAGCTTGAGCGTCGGTGTGACCTGGCCGCCCTCCTCGGTCCAGTCGACCGGGAGTACGACGAACTTGCGGATCGACTCGGCCTTGGACACCCCAGCGTTGGCCTGGTTGACCGCGGCCTGGATCTCGGCCAGCAGGTCGGGGTCGCGGTTGAGGTCGGAGACCTCGCCGGACTTGCCGTGCAGGTCGCGCCACGACGCGAACGCCTCCGGGTCGATCGTCACCAGCGCGGCGACGAACGGCTTGGCCTCGCCGACCACCATGCACTGGCTGACCAGCGGGTGCGCGCGGATGGCGTCCTCGAGCGGAGCCGGTGCGACGTTCTTGCCGCCGGCGGTGACCAGGATCTCCTTCTTGCGCCCGGTGATCCGGACGAAGCCATCGTCGTCGATCTCGCCCATGTCGCCGGTGTGGAACCAGCCGTCGGCGTCCAGCGCGTCGGCGGTCGCCGGCTCGTTGTGCCAGTAGCGGCGGAACACCTGGCCACCGCGGAACAGCAGCTCGCCGTCGTCGGCGACCCGGACCCCGGTGCCCTGCAGCGGCCGGCCGACGCTGCCGATGCGCTGGGCATCGGGCAGGTTCGCGGTGAGCGCCGCCGTGGTCTCGGTCAGGCCGTACCCCTCCAGCACGGTCAGGCCGATGCCCCGGAAGAAGTGCGCGAGCCGCTCACCGAGCGGCGCACCGCCGGACACGGCGTAGTCCGTCTTGCCGCCGAGTGCCGCGCGCAGCTTGGTGTAGACGAGCCGGTCGAACAGCGCGTGCTGGACCCGCAGCAGCGGCCGGATCTTGCCGTTGTCCTGGGCCCGGCTGTAGGCGATCGCGGTGGTCGCGGCGGCGTCGAAGATCTTGCCCTTGCCCTCGCTGTGTGCCTTCTGCGACGCGGAGTTGAAGACCTTCTCGAACACGCGGGGTACGGCGAGGATGAACGTCGGCTGGAAGGCCGCCAGGTCGTCCAGCAGGTGGGAGACGTCGGCGGTGTGGCCGAGGCGTACCCGGGCCTTGACGCACCCGACCTGGATGATCCTGGCGAAGACGTGTGCCAGCGGCAGGAACAGCAGGGTCGACGCGCCCTCGGCGTCGAACAGCCGGTCCAGCTCGTCGACCGCGACCCCCAGCTCGAACATGAAGTTGCCGTGCGTCAGCTCGCAACCCTTCGGGCGGCCGGTCGTGCCGGAGGTGTAGATCAGGGTCGCCAGGTCGTCCGGTGTCACGGACCCGCGCCGCTGCTCGAGGTCGGCGTCGGACACTGCGGCGCCGGCCTCGGTGAGAGCCGCGATGGCGCCGTCGTCGAGCTGCCATACCCGCTTGAGATCGGACGCGCGGTCGCGTACCTCCTCGACCCGGGCCAGGTGGTCCGCCGACTCGACGACGGCGACCGTCGCGCCGGAGTCCTCGAGGATCCAGCCGATCTGCTCGGCCGACGAGGTCTCGTAGACCGGGACCGTGGCGGCGCCGGCCCACCAGATCGCGTAGTCCAGCAGCGTCCACTCGTACCGCGTCTTGGAGACCAGCACGACGCGGTCGCCCGGCTGTACACCCGACGCGACCAGGCCCTTGGCGACCTGCACGACCTCGTTGCGGAACTGCTCGGCGGTGACGTCGACCCAGTCGTCCTTGGCCCGTCGGCTGAAGAGCACCGCCTGCGGCTGCTCGTCGACCGCCGACACCACGTCGTCGGTGAGGCTGCCCGTGGTCGGGATCTCGACCGTCAGCGGGCTGACGTACTCGCGCAAGGGAACCTCCGGGCCTCAAACCTGTGTTTATCCGCACGTTACAGTCACGGCGTGCCGATGCTCGACCTGGTCGACGAACACTTCATCGCGGCCGACCGCGGTGCGGTGCGCCGCCTGCTGTGCGACGAGGCGCGCTGGCGTGGGTGGTTCCCCGACCTGACGCTGACGGCCTACGACGACCGCGGGCTCGAGGGGGTGCGGTGGCGGGTCACCGGGGCGCTCACCGGGACCGCCGAGGTGTGGGTCGAGAAGTACGGCGACGCGGCCGTCGTGCATGTCTTCCTGCGCGCCGACCCGACCCATCCGGCGCGCCGGCGGCGTCGGGAGGCGGCCCGGCTGCGGCGGCGGTACGCCATACCCCTGAAGCGGCAGCTCTTCGCGGCGAAGGACTCCCTGGAGGGCGGCCGGCCCGCGGGGGAGCGGCGCGCCACCGGCTGAGTGCCGGCGTAGCGTCGCGTGTCGTCTCATGGGCCCGACGCCGCCGGCTGGACGACACGCGACTTCGTGACCGGGCCCGGTCGCCGCGACGATCATGGCGTTCCAGGTGATCCCGTCGGGCTAGAGTCTGCCCATGGCTGAGCAGACGTCCTCCAGCATCCGCGTCGCCGCCGACCCGGCCAGCGTGATGGCCGTGATCGCAGACTTCGAGGCGTACCCCGACTGGGCGACCGGGGTGAAGAAGGCGGAGGTGCTCGCCACCGACGCGGACGGCCGCGCCGAGCAGGTGACGTTCTCGCTGAACGCCCCACCGATCAAGGACACGTACACGCTCGAGTACGACTGGCGCGGCGACACCGAGGTGCACTGGACGCTGGTCCGGGCGAGCGTGCTGAAGGCTATGGAGGGGTCGTACGCGTTGCGCGCGGCCGGTGACTCGACCGACGTGACGTACCGGCTCTCGGTCGACGTGTCCATCCCGATGATCGGCCTGCTGAAGCGCAAGGCCGAGAAGGTGATCATCGACACGGCGTTGAAGGGCCTGAAGCAGCGAGTTGAGACGACGAGCTGACCGCCCGGTAGCCTCCACCCCGTGCGTGTTCTGCTCTATACCGGAAAAGGCGGCGTCGGCAAGACGACGGCCGCCGCCGGCACAGCGACCCTGGCGGCGCTGCGCGGGCTGCGTACGCTCGTGCTCTCGACCGACGCCGCGCACTCGCTGGCCGACACGTTCGAGGTGCCGATCGGCTCCGGCCCGACCGAGGTCGACGACAACCTGTTCGTGATGCAGGTCGACGCCCAGCGTCGGTTCGAGGCGTCCTGGGGTGAGATCCAGGGTTACCTGCTGAGCGTGCTCGATGCCGCCGGGGTCGACCCGATCGCGGCCGAGGAGCTGACCGTACTCCCAGGCGCCGAGGAGATCCTGGCCCTGCTCGAGGTACGTGACCAGGCCCGCTCCGGCGAGTGGGACGTGCTGGTCGTCGACTGCGCACCGACGGCCGAGACGCTGCGGTTGTTGGCGCTGCCCGAGGCGCTGTCGTGGTACATGGAGCGGGTGTTCCCGGCCGAGCGGCGGCTGGTGCGCGCGCTGCGTCCCGTGCTCACCAGGGCCGCCGGCGTGCCGATGCCGCAGGACCATGTCTTCGACGCGGTCGAGCGGCTACATGCGGACCTCGACGAGGTGCGCGCCGTGCTCACCGGTCCCGACGCCTCCGTACGGCTGGTCCTCACGCCGGAGTCGGTCGTGGTGGCCGAGGCGCGCCGGTCCTTGACCACGCTGTCGCTGTACGGCTACCGGGTCGACGGCGTCGTCGCGAACCGGATCTTCCCCTCGGCGGGGGCGGACGCCTGGCGGCGGCAGTGGGTCGCGGCTCAGTCGGCGATCCTCGACGAGGTGTCGGCGTCGTTCGCGCCGCTGGCGATCTGGCAGTCGCCGTACCGCTCCTGCGAGCCGGTCGGCGTGGAGGAGCTGGCGGCGTTCGGCGTCTCGATGTACGGCGCGGCGGACCCGTTCGCCGTGTCCGAGGGCCGCCCGCCGGTGCGCCTGCGCCGTACCGACGACGGCGTGCATCTGGTGCTCGACCTGCCTCTGGCCGTACGGGAGGACGTCGACCTGGCGCGGCACGGCGAGGAGATCGTGGTGACGGTCGGGTCGTACCGCCGCGTCCTCGCCCTGCCCCAGGCATTGCGCAAGTGCGTCGTACGCGGGGCGCGGCTGGACGACGGCGCACTCGTCGTGCGGTTCTCGCAGCCACAGCCGGAGCCACAGCCGGGGCCCGAGTTGCAGGAGTCCGCGACATGACTGACGAGCAGGGTCGGCCCGATGTGGGGACTCTGGCCGACGAGGTGGCCAAGCTCGCCGATGCGCTGCGTGGGTCTTTCGCGGACTGGGGTGCTCATGGCATCGCGGACGGGTCGGCCGCGTGCCGCGTCTGCCCGTTGTGCCAGCTGATCGCGCTGGTCCGGCAGATCAGCCCGGAGACGGTGGACGAGGTGTCGGAGCAGGTACGCGACCTGCTGCAGACCCTGCGCACGCTGGTGGACGCGGCCGCGGGGCACGGCACCGGTGGGCGAGACGAACGCGTCGAGAAGATCCGGCTCGGTGACGACGGCGGAGAGGACATCCCGTGGGAGTGACGATCGGTGTCGACATCGGCGGCACCAAGATCGCCGCCGGGGTCGTCGACGAGAAGGGCACGATCCTGGAGAAGGTCCGGCGGGAGACGCCGGCCACCGATGCCGAGGCGATCGAGGACGCGATCGTCGACGCCGTCGGCGAGCTGCGCGGGCGGCACCAGGTCGACGCGGTGGGCGTCGGCGCTGCGGGTCTCGTCGACGCGGCCAGGTCCACGGTGCTGGCCGCACCGAACGTCGCCTGGCGGGACGAGCCGATGCGCACGGACCTGGAGCGCGCCCTCGACCTGACCGTCGTCGTCGAGAACGACGCCAACGCCGCGGCGTGGGGCGAGTTCACGTTCGGTGCGGCGGAGGACGCCGACGACACCCTGCTGGTCACGGTCGGCACCGGCGTCGGCGGCGGCCTGGTGCTCGACGGCGAGCTGTATCGCGGTGCGTTCGGCGTGGCCGGCGAGATCGGCCACCTGCGGATGATGCCGCGTGGGCGGGTCTGCGGCTGCGGCAGCCTCGGCTGCTGGGAGCAGTACGCCTCGGGGACGGCGATGGTGCGTGCTGCCCGCGAGGCGGTCGCCGCCGGCAGCGGCCAGGTCGCGGGTCTGCTGGAGCGCGCCGGGGGAGCGCCGGAGCAGATCGAGGGCCCGCTGATCACGTCGGCCGCGCGTGACGGCGATCCGTTCGCCGTCGAGCTGCTGGCGGAGACCGGTCGCTGGCTGGGTGAGGGCATCGCGATGCTGGCCGCCGTACTCGACCCGGCCGTGGCCATCCTCGGGGGCGGTGTCTCGGCGGCGGGCGACCTGATCCTGGAGCCGGCCCGGGAGGCGTTCGCGGCCAACCTGACGTTCCGTGAGTACCGGCCGATCCTGGAGATCCGGCTGGCGACCCTCGGCGGCGAGGCCGGCCTGATCGGCGCCGCCGACCTCGCCCGCCACTAGTCCACCCTTCCTCGCGCCGAGGTTGCACGTATGTCTGTCTTCCTCGCGCCGAGGTTGCACGTATGTCTGTTCCCTTCGCGCCGAGGTTGCACGTATGTCCGGCCGACAGCGCCCCCCGCCCGTCGGCCGGACATACGCGCAACGTCGGCGCGAGTGATTGGGACATACGCGCAACGTCGGCGCGAGTGATTGGGACACACGCGCAACGTCGGCGCGAGTGATTGGGACACACGCGCAACGTGGGCGCGAGTGATTGGGACATACGCGCAACGTGGGCGCGAGTGATTGGGACATACGCGCAACGTCGGCGGGAGGGGGAGAGGAAGTACGGTTGGCGGGTGTCTGACCTCGCCCTTCGGGGGTCCCGCGAAGCCGTGGTCCCCACGCGTGCGGCGTTTGGTCTGACCGCGCTGTTCACCGTGACGGTGTTCCTCGGTGCGGCGCTGCTGTTTGTGGTGCAGCCGCTGGTCGCGAAGCTGCTGCTGCCGGCGTACGGCGGGTCGGCGACCGTGTGGAGCACCAGCTCGCTGTTCTTCCAGACCCTGCTCCTGGTCGCGTACCTCTATGTGCATTGGTCGACCAGTGGTCTCGGGCCGCGCCGGCAGCCGCGAGTGCACCTGCTCGTGCTCGTGCTGCCGGTGCTTGCACTCCCGCTGGCGCTGCCGACCGACGCGGCTCCGCCGGCCGACGGCTCGCCGGCGCTCTGGCTGCTGCGCACGCTGCTGCTGGCGGTCGGCCTGCCGTTCGCGGTGGTGGCGACGACCGGGCCGCTGCTGCAGAGGTGGTTCTCGTGGACCGCCCACCGGCGCGCCGCCGACCCGTACTTCCTGTTCGCGGCCAGCAACCTGGGCAGCTTCGGCGGGCTGCTCGCGTACCCGTTCCTGATCGAGCCGACGATGACCCTCGAGGCGCAGCGGTTCTGGTGGTCGGTCGGGTGCGGCGTGTTCGTGCTGTTCGCGGCTGGATGCGGGTTGGTCACCGCCCGGCGCGCGGTGCCGACGACCGTGCCGACTGCGCCGACCGGCGGGCCAACCCGGGCGAAGGTCGGCCGGCGGCGGGTGCTCAGCTGGCTGGCGCTGGCCTTCCTGCCGTCGTCGCTGATGCTCGGGGTCACGGCGCACGTGTCGACAGATGTCGCCGCGATCCCGCTGCTCTGGGTGGTGCCGTTGGCGATCTACCTCGCGACGTTCGTCGCGGCATTCGCCCGGCGTTCCCGACGAGCGCCGCGCTGGGCGGCGTGGGCGGCGGCGGTCGCGGCTGTGGTCGTCGGCGTGCTGGCTGCCCAGCCGGGTACGCAGTCGATCGAGGCCGCTGTCGCCGGCAACCTGGTGCTGCTGGCGCTGGTCGCGTACGCCGCACACGGTCGCCTCGCGGCCGACCGCCCGGGCACCGACCAGCTGACCTACTTCTACGTGGTCGTGTCCATCGGCGGCGCGCTGGGCGGCCTGTTCAACGGGCTGGTCGCGCCGGCGGTCTTCGACCGGGTGCTGGAGTACCCGCTCGGCCTGGTCGCCGTACCCCTGCTGCTGCTCGGCCTGGTCTCGTTCGGCGGGCTCGGTCGTCGCCTCCCGGGGCTCGGGGTGCTGCCTCCGGTCGGGCTCGCCGTGCTGCTGGCGGCGGTCTTCGTGACGAACGGGTCCGCCGCCACCCGCGACACCGTCGAGCGGGCCCGCACGTTCTTCGGCAGCTACCGGGTCGAGTCGCGCGACGGCGTCCACACGCTGGTGCACGGCACGACGATCCACGGCACCCAGTTCACCGACCAGCAGCGGCGCGACCTGCCGACGACCTACTACTCCAGGAGCGGGCCGCTCGGCGAGGTGTTCGCCCTCGACGAGGGGCGATTCGACCGGGTCGGCGCGGTCGGTCTCGGCACCGGCACTGTCGCAGCGTACGGCCGGCCGGGTCAGACCATGACGTTCTTCGAGATCGACCCCGAGATGGTGCGGATGGCGCGCGACACGTCGCTGTTCACCTACCTCGCCGACTCCGCAGCGGAGATCGAGACGGTCGTCGGTGACGGTCGGCTGACGGTGTCGGCGCGCGAGCCGGGCAGCCTGGACCTGCTGGTCCTCGACGCGTTCAGCTCCGACTCGATCCCGATCCACCTGCTGACGGCGGAGGCGATGCGGATGTACGCGTCGCGGCTGGCCGACGACGGCGTGCTGGCGGTCCATGTGAGCAACCGGGTGTTCGACCTCGAGCCAGTGGTCGCGGCGGCGGCCGACGAGCTGCGCTGGCGGGCGGCGGTCGGCCGTGGCGCGGGGCTCGACGACGGGGCAACCGGCAGCGTCTGGGTCGTACTGAGCCGGGACGACGCCGTCGTGCAGACCCTGGTCGACGACTCGGGTTGGAGACAGCTCGACCGGGACGACCCGGTGCGCTGGACCGACGACTACTCGTCGCTGGTCGCGGTGCTGCGCTGACCGGTCGTCGACTGGCGCGTTCCGTCCGGCCAGGTCCGACTTGTCCGTACGCAACGCGCCAGTCGGTGAGCGTCGTGACCTCAACCGAGCCGGCGTCGTGGGGCGTGCTGGGGTTTGTGCGCCGACGGTCAACCAGTGGGCGCTCCGGCGCAACGACTCCTTGGGTCCTGGTGGTCAGGGTGGAGGCATGTCGTCAGCGGGCGTCGTCGGGCCTGGCGACACAGCTGCGAGCAGGCCCGGAATGCGTGTTCGGTGGGACGACCCATGAGATCTACGTACAGGATTCTCGCCTACCTGGTGGCCGTCGGCGTGCTGCTGCAGGCAGCCGCGATCGCGTTCGCATGGTTCGACGTGATCCACGAGGTCGACGGTGGGTTCGTCCTTGACCAGGACTTCGAGGGCAACGCCGGTCACGTGATGCACGGCATGGTGGGCACGATGGGCATCCCGGTGGTGGCCCTGCTGCTGATGTTCGTGTCGTTCTTCGCCAAGATCCCAGGTGGCGTCACGTGGGCTGGCTTGGTGCTGCTGGCCGTCGTGGCCCAGGTCGTACTTGCGTTCTTGGCGTTCAGCGCACCGATCGTGGGCGCGCTGCACGGAATCAACGCCCTGGTGATCCTGCGGCAGTCGCTGATCGCGGCGTCCCGGGCCGCCACGGTGGGCGGCGAACTTCGGCCCCAGGTCGACATCGCACCGACGGACGCGAGTGTGTGATCCCGGCGTCCCGTCGCCCGTGACGAGGGTTCAGCGGGCCCCTGGGTCCAGGACATCCGTGCCGGTTTCGCCCGCGGCCGACGCTCTCGACCCGTTGTAGGTCAGCCGGTACTTGCCAGGTGGATGGCCGAAGTTGTCCCGGAAGACCCGGTTGAAGTGCGTCGGGTTGGCGAACCCCCAGCGGGCCGCCGTGGCAGCCACCGGTAGGTCGGCGAGGGCTGGGTCGAGCAGGTCTCGGCGGCATCGAGCCAACCGGCGCT
>WHTB01000211.1 GCA_009379735.1 Propionibacteriales bacterium | reverse complement strand
GGGGCGGTGCTCGCCCACGGCGGCCTCGAGCAACGGGCTCGCCGGCTGCTGCCGTACCTGCAGCCGATGACTGGCGTGCTTCTGACGGTCGCCGGTGGCTACTTCGTCTACTACTGGCTGCGGGTCGGGTTCGGCTCCCCGGCAGACGCGGCGTCCGATCCGCTGGTCGGCCTTGTCACCGACTTCGCCGCCTGGGTCGAGGGAAAAGCACAGCGCGGCGGAGTGACGCTGATGGCCGCGGTGGCGGCCATCGCGACGGTGGTCAGCGTGTCTGGGGTCTGGCCGTCGTCGCATGCGCGGGCGCCGTCACGGGGCGCCGCAGATCACGAGGCTTCCAACGAGAGGGGCACCGAGGTGAGTACGGATCAACCGGGAACCGACTCGACACCGGCCGGGGCACGTGGCAGCGGCCCGTCACGCGGCCGACTGCTCCTGACCACGGGGATCATGCTGGTCGCGCTGGTGACCGGGCTCGCAGGGTATGGCCTCGGCGTCAGCCGCTCGGACTCAGCCTTGCCGACGGACCTGTCCGCTCGACCGGTAACGGGGAAGGAACGGGTGTTGCTGCGCAATGACGGCCCAGCCGCCAGCCTGTCGGCCCTGACCGACCTGGGCCAGCTGCAGGAACTGTTCAACGCCGACACGGGCACACCACGCATCATCGCCCTCCTCGCTCCCACCTGCGTCACCTGTCTTCGGGGCGCGCACTGGCTGCAGGAGGAGCTGGCAAAACAGCCGGAGGCAGACGTCCATGTGTACGCGGTCTGGCTCCCCGTCCTGCCCGGCGATGGACGCCCCGAGTGGGACGGCCGGATCCTCAACGACCCGCGTGTTACCCACCTGTGGGATAAGGACCAGGCCACCGGCCGCTGGTTCGCCGAACGCGGCTACGGCGATCTTCCGGTCCAATGGGACGCGGTCTTCGTGTACGGGCCTGGTTCCCGATGGAACCGACGCGACGAGCCACCGAACCTGGTCATCTGGCGCCGCCCGATCATTGCCAACGCCGACGAGCTAGCCGAGGCGATACGACCCCTGATCGAGCATTCGTAGGGGTCGATGAGCCGATCGGGCCGCACCTTGCGCGGGTCCTTCACGCGGCGCGGGCACGACTGGATGCGCGGATCGCAGAGTTGCAGCAGATGCGGCGACACATCGACGACTTCGACGCCACCCATCAGGCAGAGCTCACAGGCCGGGCGGGTGTCACCGGTGAGCGTGTGGATGGCTTGAGTGTCGGCGCGCCAGCCCGCCGATGAGCAGTTGAGGTCCGTAGTGCGTGATCGGTGCCTGGCCGAGGGCGATGCCGCGGACGGTCTCGATGAGTGAGTTGAAGGGTCGGTAGCCGGTGATGTGTGGCAGGTCACCGGGGAGGGTTTGCCGGGGGTAGGTGGCTCCGATGAGGAAGCCGAGCGGCAGCCCGGTCAGCATGCTGAGTGCGTTGGCCGCCTCGGGTGATCGCATCGCCCCGGCGATGGCGAAGGCGAGACTATCTGGCGATCATGCACACGCACGGGTTCACCCCCACGAGAGCCTTCGAGATGCTCCGCATCCTGCTCGCCTATAGCTTCGGCTACGGCGCCGCCGAACCCACCTGGACCACCCTCGCCGGAACAAGCACCACGGCCGGACCACTACGAACACCCGACGAGATCTTCGCCGACGTACCCGCCGACCTGGTCAAAGTCGCGAAGGCGGTCTGCCGCGGAGCCGATCGACCCGCCCACTTCAACCTCGGTCTTGAGCTGATGCTCGGCGGTGTGTGGTTGATCACGGCTGCGGTGCGGTGGGGGACACGACGGTGTCGGCGCGGCGTTCGAGCAGGACGGTGTCGTGCCAGGTGCCGCCTCGTTGGGCAATGCGTTCGCGGATTCCGACGGTGCGGTAGCCGGCGGTGTGGTGCAGGGCGATGCCGGCGCGGTTGTCGGTGAAGATCGTGGTTTGCAGGGTCCACAGTCCGGCGGCGTCGGCGGCAATGACCTGGTGGCGGATAAGCGCCTTGCCGACGCCGTAGCCGCGGTGGGCCTCGGCGACGTAGACCGAGCTTTCGGCGACGCCCGCGTAACACTGTCGGGTCGAGACGGGGGCGAGCGCGGTCCAGCCGACGACCTCGCCGTCGAGTTCGGCGACCCAGCGGTGGTCGGGGAGCCACGTCGCGTCGAGGCTGGCGCGGTTGGGGACGGTGGTGTCGAACGTCGCGATGCCGGTGTCGATGCCGTCGGCGTAGATGCGGCGCACGGCAGGCCAGTCGGCGGGCCGCAGCGCGCGGACCGTGACGTCGGCGGGGACATCCTCCGGGCAGCACGGCCGGGGCGCGAGCAGGCCCATCACCGCGTCGGCGGCGTGTGGCAGGCCGGGTGCAGCAGGCCTGGTTGACGGTCACCCTGGTGCTGGTGCCATCCTTTCGCAGCAACAGGAAGCCGACGTCGGCGAGCTTGCGGACATGGTGGGAGCAGGTGGACTGGCTGATGCCGAGGAGCTCGGCCAGCGCGCCGACGCTGAGCCCGCCGGGGGTGGTGGCGACGGTGTGCAGCAGTCGCACCCTGGTCGGCTCGGAGAGGCAGGCGAACCACTCGGCGTAGGTCGCGGCCTCGGCGTCCGGGAGGACCGGTGCCGTCAGGGTGGTTGTCGTCATGAACTCATTATCGACCCTAATCGATGGTTGCATCAATCGATGTCGATCGATACTCTCGTGGCTTGTATATCGAGCTGTATCGATGAATGGAGCCGGCGATGTCGGATCTGCCCGTGGTGGTCGTCGGTGCCGGGCCGGCGGGCTTGGCCGCGGCGGCCGAGTTGGTCGAGCGTGGCCCGGAGCCGCTGGTGCTGGAGCGCGGCGACCGAGCGGGGACGGCGGTGGCGCAGTGGAACCACGTGCGGTTGTTCTCGCCGTGTTCGGAGCTGGTTGCGCCGGCGGCCGGACGGCTGCTCGAGGCCACCGGTGGGGAGCGACCCTCCGGCGGGGGCTATCCGACGGGAGCGGATTGGGCGAGCCGTTACCTGCGGCCGGCGGAACGGGTCGAGCTGATGCTGCCGGAGTCTGGGGTGTGTGGCGGGGCCGGGGTGTACGACGAGCCCACGGAGGCTGGTGGCGACTGCTGTGGTCCATCCGGCGAGGTTGAGGCGCTGGCCCTGGTCGCACCGCCGGCTCGATGAGCCGCGATGCCACGGCGCTGGAGGAGACGCGGGCGGTGTCTCGCTCCGGGCCGCGGGTGGTCCTGGCGACCCTGTGTGCGACGCAGACCACCAGCTGGGGCGTGCTGTACTACGCGTTTCCGGTGCTGGCCGGTGACATCACTGCGGACACCGGCTGGTCGATGGCGTCGATCACCGCGGCGCTGTCGGCCAGCCAACTGGTCGCCGCACTCGTCGGGATCCCGGTGGGCCGCCGGTTGGACCGGCACGGCCCGCGCGGGGTGATGACGGCGGGCTCGGTGCTCGCGGTCCCCGCGCTCGCCGCGGTTGCCTCGGCGCAGAATCTGGCGTGGTTCATCGGGGCGTGGCTGGTGGCCGGGGTGGCGATGGGGGCGGTGCTCTACCCGCCCGCGTTCGCCGCGTTGACCCGCTGGCACGGCCCTGACCCCGTACGGGCCCTCACCGTGCTCACCCTCGCCGGCGGGCTGGCGAGCACGGTGTTCGCGCCGCTGACCGCCGCGGTGGCCGCGCAGCTGGACTGGCGCGCGACCTATCTCGTGCTCGCTGCGATCCTCGCGGCCGTCACGATCCCGGCGCACTGGTTCGGGCTCCGACCACCATGGCCGCCGCGACCGGAACCCGAACCCGGCCTCGCTGATACCCAGCCGCGGGAGGTGACCCGCAGCCGGGCCTTCGTCGCGCTGGCCGTGGCGTTGAGCCTGGCGGCGCTCGCTACGTTCGCCGCGTTGATCAACCTCGTGCCGCTGCTGGCGGAGCGGGGGGTGCCCATCGGGGTAGCCGCGGTCGCGCTCGGGCTCGGCGGCGCGGGCCAGGTTGTCGGAAGGCTCGGGTACGCCACGATCGTGCGCCGGACCAGCGTGCTGACCCGCACAGTGGCGATCCTGCTCGCACTGGCGGTGACGACCGCGGCGCTCGGGATGCTGACGACCGGGGTCGCCCTCATCGTCGGTGCGGTGGTGGCCGGCATGGCCCGCGGGGTGTTCACGCTCTTGCAGGCCACCGCGATCACCGACCGCTGGGGACGCCGGAACTACGGCCACCTCAACGGGCTGCTGTCCGCGCCGATGACGATCACGATGGCGCTGGCCCCGTTCGTCGGCGCGGCGAGCGCCGACCTGCTCGGCAGCTACCGCACGACATTCCTCGCCCTCGGCGCGCTGGCCGCGGTCGCGGTCGCCGTCTCCCTCCTGACCATTCCCACACACAATCGAAAGGCATTTCCATGACCGAGACAGACGTCGTCGTCGTTGGCGCGGGCCAGTCCGGGCTCGCCGCGGCCCGCACGTTGCGGTCACAGGGGATCGCGCCGGTGGTACTCGAGGCCGGCTCGGAGCCGGTCGGGTCATGGCCGCTGTACTACGACAGCCTCACGGTGTTCTCCCCCGCGCGGCACAGCGGCACGATCGGCGCGGAGTTTCCCGGCGACCCCGACCGCTACCCGCACCGCGACGAGGTGGTCGACCACTTGCGCCGCTACGCCGCCGGGCTCGATGTCGACATCCGCACGAACACCCCGGTAACCGCGGCCGAGGCCGACGGGGCGGGTTTCCTCGTGCGCACCGCGGCGGGCGACACCATCCGCGCCGCCGGTGTCGTGGCCGCCACCGGCTCGTTCGGCAACCCGCACGTGCCGGTGCTGCCCGGTCAGGCCGACTACGCCGGCCGCCTGCTGCACGTGTCCGCCTACCGCAACCCCGAGCAGCACGCCGGTGAACGCGTCATCGTGGTGGGCGCCGGCAACTCCGCGGTCCAGGTCGGCTACGAGCTGACCAAGGTGGCCACGTTGACGTTGGCTACCCGGCGGCCCCTCGCGTTCCTGCCCCAGCAACGCAACGGCCAGGACCTGCACCACTGGCTCGTGACCACCGGCTTCGACCTGCTCCCACCCGAATGGCTGATCAAATACTTCGACGGCACTCTTGTGGTTGACACCGGCGACTATCGCGACGCCGTGGAGACCGGTCGGCTGGACCGCCGGGACATGTTCACCGCGTTCGACACCCATGGCGTCGTGTGGCCGGACGGCTCGCGCGAGAATGTCGACACGGTCATCCTCGCCACCGGCTACCGCCCGAACGTGGCCTTTCTGGAGCCCCTTGGCGCGTTGGACAACGGCCTGCCACGACACTCCAACGGCATTTCGGCCACCCATCCCGGGCTGGTCTACCTGGGCCTGGAGTTCCAGCGGTCGTTCTCGTCCAACACCTTGCGTGGCGTGCATCGCGACGCCGAGTACGTCATCCCTAACCTGGTCGCCCATCTGCGCGGCGCCGCGGCCGCGGTTGGCCTGTGACCGGTGACATCACCGCGTGCGACCTGCTCGCGCCGTGGCTGCTGAGGTTACGGCCCCTGCCGAGGGCTCCTCCGCGGCCTGCTGCGGCGGCATCCCGAGCCCTTGTCGTTCGCCGGTCAGCGGGTTGTGGGCGTCGGCGCCGTCACCGGGGACGGTCCGGCTCGGCGCAAGGAGAACCCGGTAGCCAGCCCTGCTTGGCCGCCTCCGAGGACCGCCACCTCCGCGCTGGCGTGCGGATTCACGACCGCCGCACCTGAGGCCGCCGAGTCCTTGGCCTCACGAACTGAACGCGAGGGCCTCACGGACCGCGGCCAGACGCTCCGGGACCACGTGGTACCAGACCCAGGTGCCACGCTTCTCGGTGCTGACCAGACCGGCGTCGCGCAACAGCTTGAGGTGATGGCTCGTGGTGGCGGCGGTCTTGCCGATGGTGGCGCTGAAGTCGCAGGCGCATACCTCGTCGGCGTTCAGCAGCATCGCGATGATCTTCACCCGGGCGGGATCCGCGAGGGCCTTGAACATCGTCGCCAGCTCGTTCGCGGCGGTGTCGCTGACGGTCGAGGGCGTGGTGCAGCAGGCCGCGACGGTCGGGAGCACGGTGCGCGAAGCAGCGGGCGACGAGGTCGTTGCGGTGGTGGGGCTCATGCGGCCAGCCTATCGGCGTGAAGGATATATTTCGAGAAACTTCGAGAAAGTGCTTTGATCCATGTCGAACTTATGCTTCGATAAACGTCGAAGGGGTTGGTCGTCGATCCCTCGTCGTCAGAAGGGAAACGACATGTCGATCTACCACCCCGCTCTGGTCGAGGAGATCGCCCGCGAGCGACAGGCCGAACTGCTGCGCATCGTCGACCAGCGCGACCGGACAGCCACGGCGACAATAGGTTCATCCGTGCTGCGGGCTGGGCGTAGCCCCCTGGCGGCGCTGAAACTGCTGGCCGCTCATGTCGCCGCACCCGTACGACGTGCGACGTCTCCATCGTCTCCAGCCGGCGTCTGCTGCGACTGAGCAACTGATCAACCCCTCACCAATCCTCGAGGAGCACCTCATGTCCCGCCTGCAGCTCGCTCTTAACGTCAACGACGTCGACGCCGCCGTCGAGTTCTACTCGACCCTGTTCGACACCGCGCCGGTCAAGCGTCGACCCGGCTACGCGAACTTTGCCGTGGCGAACCCTCCCCTCAAGCTCGTCCTGTTCGAGAACCCCCAGATGTCCGGCACCCTGAACCACCTCGGTGTGGAGCGCGAGTCGATGGCCGAGGTCGAGGTCGAGGCAGACCGGCTGGAGGCCGCAGGGTTTGACCTTCGCGTGGAGGGCGACGTCGTGTGCTGCTACGCCCGCCAGGACAAGCACTGGGTCACCGGGCCCGACGGGCAGTCCTGGGAGAACTACGTCGTACTCGCGGACTCCGAGCCGGAGCTCGAGGGCAAGACGCTCACCGAGATCACGCCGGTCGAGGCGAGCGAGGCCTCCGCCGCGGGCGGCTGCTGCGGCACCCAGTCTGCGCAGGGCGGCCTGAGTACGTCCGCAAACGCCTCCTCGTCCGCCGGCTGCTGCTGAACAACCGGATCCCGACAGCCTCGACGCACGTCGACTCGAGTTGCTTCCGCTGGGACGATCTCGCACCGTCAGGTGGCGGTGGTGTGTCGGTAGCGGAGGACGGCGAGCGGCACCGTGAGGGCGAGCAGGCCGGTGATCAGTCCCAGCGCCTGCACGACCGGGGCGGTCGCGGGTGTGCCGAGGCAGAGTGCGCGCATGGCGTCGACGACGATCGTGATCGGGTTGACGGTGGCGAATGCTTCCAGCCAGCCGGGCATCGTCTCGATGGGTACGAAGGTGGAGCTGGTGAAGATGAGCGGGATGACGGCGAGCAGCCCGCCGGTGCCGGCCGCCTCGGCGTCGCGTACGAGCAGGCCGAGCAACGCGAAGAGCCAGGAGAAGGCAACGCCGACGAGCATTGCGAGCCCGATCGCTCCGGCGAAGGCCGCTGTCCCGGCGTGGAAGCGGAACCCGATCGCCATGGCGACGACGGTCATCAGGGTGAGGACGAACAGGTTGCGGACGGCGTCGGCGGCGGTACGCCCGGCGAGGACCGCGGAGCGGGCGATCGGCAGGGCGCGGAACCGGTCGATCATCCCGGTCGACAGGTCGTCGGCGATGGCCACCGCGGTTTGAGAGGCGCCGAAGGCGATGGTGAGTACGAAGAGGCCGGGTAGCAGGTAATCGATGTACCGGTCGACGTTGGGCGGGTGGATGGCGCCGCCCCAGGTGTAGGTGAACAGCACCACGAAAAGCACCGGCTGGACGGTCGCGAACGCGACCAGAGTGGGGACGCGGACCAGCCGGCGCAGGTTGCGTCCGGTGACGGTCGCTATGTTGGCCAGCAGCCAGCCCGGCCCGCTCAATCGGCCGAAATCCGTCACTGCGGTCATGACGTCCTCCCCACGCCGATCGGATCCCGCTCGGACGGCGCTGCGGCGGGTTGCCCGGTGAGCGTCAGGAACACGTCGTCCAGGGACGG
>WHTB01000464.1 GCA_009379735.1 Propionibacteriales bacterium | reverse complement strand
GGCGAGTACCACCCGGCCGACACCGACCGGCTCGACGGCGGTCCGGGGGACGACCTGCTCGGCGCGTTCGACGGGGCCGACCGCATCTTCGGCGGCTCCGGGGCCGACGAGATCCGGGTTGAGCGCGACGGCTCCGCCGACTGGATCGACTGCGGATCCGGAAGCGACGTGCTGAAGTTCTACGGAGGTCGCGACCGTGACGACACGATCAAGGGTTGCGAGAAGGTCGTCAGCGTCTGGTGACGCGGCACCGCTGAGCAGCGCTGGACCCGGGCAACGTGGCGACCACCTCGTGCGTCTCCCCCACGAAGGTCGGCATGAGCCGGCCCATCCAGGGGAGGACCAAATGTCAGCTCACCGATCTGCCCGGGTACGAGCCGTCGCCGGGTTGGCCGTCGCGGCGACCATCGCGATCGCCGCGCCGGCCAGTGCCGCGGTCATCAAAGGCACGAGCGGCGCCGACTACGTCGTCGGCACGACGAAGTCGGACACCATCAACGCCTACGGCGGGCACGACAACGTCTACGGCCGTTCTGGCCACGACGAGCTACGCGGCGGCTCGGGACGCGACGTGGTCGAAGGGGGCGCCGGCAGCGACTTCGTCCGCGGCGACGACAACGGCGACGACCTCGACGGTGGCAGCGGCAACGACGTCGTGTGGGGCGGGGCCGGCCACGACGTGATCTACGGCGGCTACGACGACGACGTGCTTCGGGACCAGGGGGCGGGCCGGTTCGGTGAGAGTCACCCGGACGACACCGACACGGTCAGCGGCGGCCCCGGCGACGACAAGATCATCGTGTACGACGGCGTGGACCGGATCTGGGCCGGCTCCGGGTCGGACGAGATCCGGCTCGAACGCGACGGCTCCGTCGACTGGGTCAACTGCGGCCCCAGCCTCGCCGACCTCGACGTCGTGAAGTACTACGGCGGTCGCGACCCGGAGGACCACCTGACCGGCTGCGACGAGGTCATCGTCGTCGGGTGATCGGGAGCGCCGAAGGTACGCTGCCGGGGATGGACCATCCCCCGTGTTGCGCACCTTCGGCGCCCGCCGCGCCGGGTCGTGCTGGCCGGTCGGCGACGCCTGGTCGACGCTCCACCCGGGGCCAGATTCGCTTGCCAGGTGGGACGTTCGCGATGGGCGACGGCTTCGGCGAGGGCTACGACGCCGACGGCGAGACGCCCGTGCACGACGTACTCCTCAGCCCGTTCCACCTCGACGCGACCGCCGTGACGAACGCCCAGTTCGCGACGTTCGTCAAGGCCACCGGTCATGTCACCGACGCCGAGCGGTTCGGCTCGTCGGCCGTCTTCCACCTGGTCGTGTCCGCGCCGCGTGCCGACCTGCTCGGCCGGGCCGAGGGGGCACCCTGGTGGGTCGAGGTGCGACACGCCGACTGGCGCCATCCGGAGGGCGGCGGCTCGACCGTCGGCGACCGCCAGCACCACCCCGTCGTCCACGTGTCGTGGCACGATTCGCAGGCCTACGCGTCGTGGGCCGGCAAGCGGCTGGCCAGCGAGGCCGAGTGGGAGTTCGCCGCCCGTGGCGGTCTGGCCGGTCGGCGGTTCGCCTGGGGTGACGACCTGACACCGGGCGGCCGCTGGAGGTGCAACATCTGGCAAGGCACGTTCCCGACGCACAACACCGAGGACGACGGCTACCTCACCACGGCACCGGTCAAGCGCTACCCACCGAACGGGTACGGCCTGCACCAGCTGGCCGGCAACGTCTGGGAGTGGTGCGCGGACTGGTTCTCGGCGCGC
>WHTB01000265.1 GCA_009379735.1 Propionibacteriales bacterium | reverse complement strand
CGACATCGCCCGACAGCCCCTGGCGCTCAAGGTCCAGGCGGTGGTGAGTTACGGCGGAGTCGGCGCCGTCATGATCGCGTTCTCGGCGTATGCCCTGGTAGTGGCTGCCCGCGGCGGCGGCTGGGGCTCGGCACCGGTCGTCCTGGCGGGCCTGCTCTACCTCTTCCTCCTGATCGCCTCCGGCGCGGCCTGGCTGCGCGTGGCCCGCCTGCCCCGCTCGGGCGAGGGCTGACGTCTCGCTCCCCACCCGTGGCCGGGGCTCGGGTCGAATTTGCCCAATGGGGGCTCTCCTGCTGGATGTGTGGGTGGACCTCAGGATCCGCCGCCGTCGACTGGCGCGTTCGGTAGGGACAAACCGGACGCCAGGCCTACGCAACGCGCCAGTCAACGAGGGGTCGCAGGTCAGCTCGACACGGGAAGGCCGATGTGCATCCATCCACCGAGTGGTGGCAAATGGCACACTGCGTCCGACACGGCCGCACCCGACCCTTCATCGCCCTCGCCCAGCTCAGCCTCGACGGCCACCGACCCACCCTCCCTGGACGGACTGACTCACACATCAGTCAGCAGGGCCCCAATTGGGCAAATTCGACCCGAGCCCCGGCCACGGGTGGGGAGCGAGACGTCAGCCCTCGCCCGAGCGGGGCAGGCGGGCCACGCGCAGCCAGGCCGCGGCGGAGGCGATCAGGAGGAAGAGGTAGAGCAGGCCCGCCAGGACGACCGGTGCCGAGCCCCAGCCGTCGCCGCGGGCAGCCACCACCAGGGCATACGCCGAGAACGCGATCATGACGGCGCCGACTCCGCCGTAACTCACCACCGCCTGGACCTTGAGCGCCAGGGGCTGTCGGGCGATGTCGGCCATCCGTTCGCCAGCCCGGATACCGATCAGGTCCCGCTCGGTCGGGGACAGCCCGCTTCGTTCGTACAACTCGTCCTCGAGGGTTCCCACGGACGTCACCCGGGCCATGCTGATCGCCACCAGGAGCAGGTGGTACGAGTGCAGGAACCAGAGCGGGAACGCGCTGAACGCGGCCACCCACGGCCCGACCGCCAGCGGCTCACCGCTCAGCACGATCGCCACCAGCCCCATGTACGTCATCTGCAGCGCGAGCAGAGCCAGCCGGGCGGTGACGAGGGTCGCGGCGTCCTGGCGGTCCGCGCTGTACAGCGCGCCGAGGGCCCCGAGCCGATCCGACGATGAACTCTCGTCCCCCTGCACCACGACTGTCCCTTCACCGCCAGCGATGTCAGGACAGTACCCGGGCGCGCCGTTCTGAGGGCGTCGACGAGCGGGTCGACGGGCGGGTAACCCGCGGTTAAGGTCGGCCACACCCCGCAACTTTGGAGGCCGGACCGATGCTCAACCTCGCTGCGCTGCTCGAGGACTCCGCCCGCAAGATCCCCGACCGCGACGCCGTCGTCCTCGGTGACACCCGGCTGCCGTACCGAGCGGTCGACGCCGCAGCCAACCAGGTCGCCAACCTGCTGGTCGCCCGGGGTATCGAGCCGGGCGACAAGGTGGCCCTGCTGTGTCCGAACCTCCCGTACTTCCCGATCGTCTACTACGGCATCCTCAAGGCCGGCGCGGTTGTCGTCCCGCTGAACGTCCTGCTCAAGGGACGCGAGATCGCGTACCACCTCGACGACTCCGACGCGAAGGCGTTCTTCTGCTTCGAGGGCACACCGGAGCTGCCGATGGGGACGGAGGGGTTCGCCGGCTTCCACGACACCGAGGGCTGTGAGCACTTCTTCCTGGTGACCGCCGACCCGGCCGCGGCGTCGCCGATCGACGGGGCGGAGACGTTCGGTGCTGCGGTGAGCGGGCAGGGGCCGGTGTTCGACTCCGTGGTGACCGAGGCGACCGATACCGCCGTCATCCTCTACACCAGCGGTACGACGGGCCAGCCCAAGGGCGCCGAGCTCACCCACGCCAACATGGTGATGAACGTCCTCACCAACCATCGGCTGTTCGGCATGCACCCCGACGAGCCCGACATCCACCTGGTCACGCTGCCGCTGTTCCACTCCTTCGGCCAGACCGTACAGATGAACTCTGGCTTCGCCGCCGGATCGACCCTCGTGCTCGTACCCCGGTTCGACCCGAAGGTGGCGCTTGGCCTGATGCAGAATGAGAACGTGTCGTTCTTCGCCGGCGTGCCGACGATGTACTGGGGCCTGCTCGGCGCCCTCGACGACTCGGTCGACGTCGACAAGATCGCCGGCAACCTGCGCACCGCGGTGGCCGGCGGCTCGTCGCTGCCGGTCGAGATCATCCGCGAGGTCAAGGAGCGCTTCCACGTCCAGATCCTCGAGGGGTACGGCCTGTCGGAGACGTCGCCGGTCGCCACCTTCAACCACCGCGACCGCGAGCCGAAGCCGGGCTCGATCGGCACCCCGATCTGGGGCGTCGACGTGAAGCTGGTCGACGCCGAGTGGAAGACCGTCGAGGGTGCGGACGAGATCGGTGAGATCGCGATCAAGGGTCACAACATCATGAAGGGCTACCACCGGCGGCCCGAGGAGACGGCCGAGGTGATGCGGGACGGCTGGTTCAGGACCGGTGACCTCGCCCGCCGTGACGAGGACGGCTACTACTACATCGTCGACCGAGCGAAGGACTTGATCATCCGCGGCGGGTTCAACGTCTACCCGCGGGAGATCGAGGAGGTGCTGATGACCCACCAGGCGGTCTCGCTGGCGGCCGTGCTCGGCGTACCCCATGAGAGCCACGGCGAGGAGGTGAAGGCGTTCGTGATCAAGGCCGAGGGGGCCGAGATCACCGAGGACGAGCTGGTCGGCTGGGCGAAGGACCAGATGGCCGCCTACAAATACCCACGGATCGTGGAGTTCCGTGACACGCTGCCGATGACCGCCACCGGCAAGATCCTCAAGCGCGAGCTCAGCTGAGGCCACCCGGTCAGGGCTGGCGGTAGACCCGGTCCGGGACGTCGGTGACGAACATGTGCCCCGGCGCGTGGGTGATCGCGAACGGCGGGCGGGACGCCATCAACGCCGCTTGGGGCGTCACGCCGCAGGCCCAGAACACCGGCACGTCGCCGTCCTCGGACTCGACCGGGTCGCCGTAGTCCGGCGCACCGAGGTCGGCGATGCCGAGCGACTCGGGCGAGCCGACGTGCACCGGCGCTCCGTGCACCTCGGGCATCCGGCCGGTCACCTGCACCGCGGTCGCGACCTGGTGCGCCGGGACCGGCCGCATGGACACCACCAGCGGACCGGACAGCCGCCCGGCCGGACGGCACGCGACGTCGGTGCGGTACATCGACACATTGCGGCCCTGCTCGATGTTGCGTACCGGCACGCCCGCCTCGAGCAATGCCGTCTCGAAGCTGAAGCTGCAGCCGATCAGGAACGCGACGAGGTCGTCCGTCCAGAGGTCGACCACGTCACTCACCTCGTCCGTCAGCTCACCGTCGCGCCAGACCCGGTAGAGCGGGAGGTCGGTACGCAGGTCAGCGCCGGGCGCCAGCGCGGTGCCGGTCGCACCGGCGTCCGTCACGTCGAGCAGGGGTACGGGCTTGGGGTTCCGCTGGCCGAACAGCAGCATGTCGAAGGCCCACTCGCGGGGCAGCACGACGAGGTTGGCCTGGGTGAAGCCCGGGGCCGCGCCGCTGGTCGGCGTGACCAGCCCGTCGCGGTAGCGGGTCCGGGCCTGCTCCGGTGTCTGTGTCGGCGGTGGCTCAGCGGTCGGCATCAGCGGCGGCTCCTCCGCTCGGGGCCCGTCGCTCGCGGAGTGCCTCGAGCAACCGGGCCTCCGAGTCGAGGAGGTACGCCTCGAGGGCGGCCGCGGCGCCGGCGACGTCGCCCGCGGCCAGCAGCTCGACCAGCGCGCGGTTGCGGGCGACGTTCGGCTCATGCAGCTCTTGAGGGATGTCGATGATGTGGAACGCGAGCCGGAGCTCGGCGAGCAGCCGCGCAGTGACCTCGTCGATCCGACGGCTGCCGGCGAGGCCGACCAGGTGCCGGTGGAACGACATGTTCGCCGTACCCACCTGACGCCAGTCGCCCCGTCGTGCACTCGCTTCGCCGTCCGCGACGTCGGCACGCAGCGGCTGCAGCCGGGTCTCGTCGAGGTCGCGCAGGGTCCGTACGGCGTCGCACTCGATCGCGCGGCGCAGCCGGTAGAGGTCGACGAGGTCGTCCTCGTCGAGCTCCGGGACGAAGACGCCCCGGTTCAGCCGGTAGACGAGCAGGCCCTCGTGGGTCAGCAGCCGGAACGCCTCCCGGAGCGTGTTGCGGGAGACGTGCAGGACGTCGACCAGGCTCTCCTCGGACAGCCGGGCCTGCGGCGTGAGCTCGCCCTCGGTGATGCGGCGGCGCAGCTCGTCGGCCGCCCGCTCGGCGGCGCTGGAGCGGTCGGGGCGCGGCCCGGCGCCGGTCCGCGCCCCGCCCGTCATCGAGTCCGTCACCTCGCCCGTGCTCGTCACTGACGCATCATCGCCCACCGTGGTCGGTTCTTGTCCCTTGGGGGTACGCACCCCTTGCGGGATTGTTCAACAATACCTAGGGTCGTGCACTGACGACAGTCCGTACCTCGCGACAACCCACCCGTTGGAGGCGACGATGAGACGGCCCACGTTCGGCAGGACAGCTCTGACCGCGGTGAACCTGGTGACGATCGCGGCACTCGCCGGGTCGGGACTGGTCGCCGACCGGCAACCCGAGACGGCCGAGGTGCCCCGTGCCGGCGACTGCTACGCCGAGGGCGCGACCCTCACTGTCGAGGAGCAGCGCATCACGCAACCGCTGCCCGGGCAGTCCGAGCCGGCGGCCCGCCAGTTCATCGAAGCGGCCGGCTTCGACCGGATCGTCGAGCGCTTCGAGCGCCAGCTGTGCCGGGTCAGCGGGCTCGGGCCGGCCGAGGCCACGATCCGCGACGCCGGTGCCGAGCTGTGGCAGGCGGCGGTCGAGCGGGCCCAGGGCGAGCGACACTCCGGCACCATCGACCCGTACGACGACCGCCCGCTCTACTGGGCCCGTACCACGATGTCGCGGGCGCTGCGCGAGTGGCAGCCGTCGTTCGAGCTGAGCCGCCTCCAGCGGTACGCCATGATGCTGCAGTTCGGGTACGCCTCCCGCGGCGTCGACGACGTGACCTTCCCCGAAGGCGACGTGACGCGGGTGCTGGTCAGCGGGTTCGACACGTACAGCCTCGACTCGAGCCTGCGGAACTCCAACCCGTCCGGCGCCTCGGCGCTGCAGCTCGACGGCCGGGTCGTCGACACCCCGGACGGCCAGGTGGTCGTGCAGGCCGTGATGCTCCCGGTGAACTGGACCGACTTCGACCAGGGCATCGTCGAGGACGCGTTCGGTCCGTGGCTGGTGCCGGCGGACCATCCCGAGCATCAGGGCAGCGTCGACACGATCATGACGATCAGCCAGACCGGTCGCGGGATGATGAACATCGAGAAGTGGGCCGGCGGGTTCCGCGGCGGGTCGCCGGACAACAACCGGTCGATCAACTTCGGCCCGATCTCGGCGGCGGCGCTGTGGCCGCAGCCGCAGCCGTCGCCCCAGTTCATCCAGACGACGCTGCCGTACCAGGCGATGATCGACGCCGGCACCGGGCCATGGCCGGTCAAGCTCAACCCGGGTATCACCGAGTGGCCGGCGGGTACGTTCCCCGACCCGGCTGCGCTGCGCAGCGCCCCCGACCCCTCTCCGGGCTCGCGGGCGGCATCGGCGCCCGGCGGCAACTACCTGTCCAACGAGAGCATGTACCGGACGAACCGGCTGCGGCTCGGCGTCGGCCTCGATGACCTGCCCGGCGGCCACCTGCACATCTCGTCCCTGGTCTACCCCGATGACCCGGGCGCGCTGACCAGCCCGGAGTTCGAGGCCGACCGCGCGGCAGTGGTGGACCAGACCGTCGCACTCGTCGAAGCCGCCGGCGCCGCCGCCGCGGTGAACTGACACCACCCACGAGGAGCCCTGCCATGTCCAACCCACCCACCAACGAGCCGGAGACAACTGAGGCGCGGCCGACCAGCTCAGCCATGCGGGCCAGCCGGCGGTCGACGCTAATCGGCGCGATGTTCCTGATGGCGACCTCGGCGATCGGCCCGGGCTTCATCACCCAGACCACGTCGTTCACCGTGGAGCTAGGCGTGGCGTTCGCGTTCGCGATCGCGGTCTCGATCCTGGTCGACATCGCCCTGCAGCTGAACGTGTGGCGGATCATTGGCGTGTCCGGCCGCCGGGCGCAGGAGCTCGGCAACCTGGT
>WHTB01000447.1 GCA_009379735.1 Propionibacteriales bacterium | reverse complement strand
TGGATTCCATGTCAGGTCCTCGCTCGTCTGAGTCGGTGCTCGCCATGCATCCACATCGTGGCGTCGCGACGGTGCCGGGTCGTCCGCCGACGCGCGGCTCGAGGGCTACGTGGATCTGCGTACGCCACCACGCCGGACAAGCCGCTCAGGTACGTCCGTCGGCCCGCCGGGCCCGACCTCGGTGCGCCCGTTTGCGTACGACTGGTGTCGCTCCTCGGCTGACGACGGGGCACATGCCGCACGACGACGCTGCTCGTAGTTGCCCCATCTCACCGAACGGAGCAGGACATGACAACCGAGCAGATCACCACCAGCACCACGCAGACGACCGCACGGGTGGTCGAGTACGCAGTCAGCCGGCTGTCTCGGTGGCTGGCCAGTCACAGCATCGGCATCCTCCGGGTCAGTCTCGGGCTGGTGTTCCTGGGTTTCGGCGTACTCAAGTTCTTCCCCGGCGTCAGCCCGGCCGAGGACCTTGCCGTACGCACCATCGAGACCCTGTCCCTGGGCGTTGTGTCCGGCGGGATGGCACTGCTGATGACCGCGATCACCGAGTGCTTCATCGGCATCACGTTCGTCACCGGTCGCTTCCTGAAGGCCGGACTGGTCGTGCTCGCCGGCTCGTTGGTGGGAATCATGTCGCCGATGGTGCTGTTCTTCAGCGACCTGTTCCCGGGCGCACCGACCATCGAGGGTCAGTACGTCTTCAAGGACATCGTGCTGGCCGCCGCCGGCCTGGTCGTCGCGGCGAAGGCGCTCGGCGCCCGGTTCGTACCCGACGAGGAGTAGGACGGGCCGCTGCGTTCACGCAGCCCGCGCATCCGATCGGATGCGCGGGCTGCGTCGTGTCAGGTCCGGTCGACAGGCCGGCGGGCCAGGGCAGAGGTGAGTACGTCGAGTGCCCGGTCGAGCTCGCGGTCGCTCACCCCGCCGTACCCGACCACCAGGCCACCAGGGCCGCGGACGCTGCGCCGGAACTCCGCCAGGATCGGGACCTCGACGCCCGCCTCTCGGGCCTCGTCCCGAACCGCGACGTCGACCCCCGATGCCAGCAGGAGCGTGACGTGCAGCCCCGCGTTGCGCCCGGTCACCGCACCGAACGGCTCCAGCGCGCGACAGACCCGGGCACTGCGGTCGGCATAACGTCGCCGTTCTCGACGTACGACGACGTCGACGTAACCCTCCGCGAGCAGCGAGGAGTACGCCACCTGCACCGGCCAGGACGGCACGTCGGTAACCGCCGCGCGGTGCGCCACGATCTGCTCGACTCGGGTCGGGCTCGCGCGTAGCCAACCCAGCCGCAGGCCCGGGCCGAACGTCTTCGACGACGTGCCCAGGTAGACGACGCGCTCCGGGTCGAGCTGGGCCAGGGCCGGCAGCGGCGCGACGTCGTAGCGGAACTCGCTGTCGTAGTCGTCCTCGACGACCACCCCGCCGGTCCGCCGTGCCCAGGCGACCAGGGCGTGCCGCCGCGACGCCGACATCGGCACCCCGGTCGGGTGCTGGTGCGACGGCGTGACGTACACCACCTGCGGCGCCGGCGCTGCCGCGGCCAGGGCGCCGACGTCGAGGCCGTGCTCGTCCACGGGTACGTCGACGAGGGCGAGCCGCAGTGCGCGGACGGCGGCGACGGCCGACCGGTAGCCCGGATCCTCGACCGCGACCCGCCAGGGTGGCTCCGCCAGCGTGTCCAGCAGCAGCCGGAAGCCGTGGGCGGAGCCCGACGTGATCACCAGCTCGTCAGGAGTGGTGGCGATGCCGCGGGCGCGGCCGAGATAGGCGCAGACCTGGTCGCGCAGCCCCGGCAGCCCCTGGGCGTCCGGGTAGCCGGCCGGCATCGGCGTCGCGGACACCGTTCGCCAGGCCCGCCGCCACGCGGCGCTGGCGGTCCGTTCGCCCCAGGGAACGCCCGGGCGGAGCGAGATCAGCTCGGCGTCGTCGGTCGTCGCGGCCCGCACGGGGGGCCGGGCCGGTGGTGGCGCGAGCGTCGCGACATCACCGATGTAGGTGCCGGCGCCGCGGCGGCTCTCGGCCCAGCCCTCGGCGACCAC
>WHTB01000035.1 GCA_009379735.1 Propionibacteriales bacterium | reverse complement strand
GGTGCAGAGGTTCCACCTGCGCTGTTCTAGCACACCGTCGACCGCACTCGTTCCGGGTACGGAGGCGGGCGCGGACTCGTCAGGCCTCGTACCGCGGGTCGACCTCGTTCGGCTCGAGACCGAGCAGCTCCGCAACCTGCTCGATCAGCACCGCGAGCACCAGCGCCGACATCTCGGGCCGGGCCGGCGCCCGCAGCAGGATCGGCCGGCGGAACAGCACGATCCGGGTCGCGCGCCCACCGGACCCACGGACGAGAGCGGCCAGCGGGACCTCGTGGCCGGCCCAGTCGGGCGGGATCAGCGGCGCCTCCTCGACCCCGAACTGGAGGTCGCCCCAGCGAACCCCCCACCGTCGCTCGAGCTGCGCGACCAGCCCGACCACCAGCGCGTCGAAACGCTCGGCCGAAGTGCCCGGGTACGCGACCCCGCGCGGCGAAAGCGGACCCGGCAAGACGCTGGCACCGCGTACGCCGCGCCCATGCCGGTCCCGGGTACGGCCCTTCCGGCGGGCCTGTGGATCGGGTTGGAGATGACGGGGCATCGACACGCTGCCACTCTAGGCACCCAATGAGGGCAGGGCCGCCACCGAAGCGGTAACGTCCACCCGTGAGTCCAGTCCGACGATGCTCGCGTACCGCGTGCGTGCGTCCAGCCGTCGCGACGCTCACCTATGTCTACTCCGACCAGACCGCCGTGCTCGGGCCGTTGGCCACCTTCGCCGAGCCGCACTGCTACGACCTGTGTGAGGCGCACGCCGACCGGCTGACTGCACCGCGTGGCTGGGAGGTCGTGCGGCTCGCCCCCGACCCCGACACGCTCGGCCCGACCAGCGACGACCTCGAGGCGCTGGCCAACGCCGTCCGCGAGGCCGCGCTGCCCCGGCCAGAGATCGGCCGCCCGGCACCGGTCGAGGTCGGCCGCCGCGGACACCTGCGGGTGCTGCGCTCGACCGACGTCTGACCGGAGCGGTCGTGCCCGATCTTTCCCACGTTTTCAAGGCGTACGACCTCCGTGGCGTCGTGCCCGACGAGCTGGACGAGCGCGTCGCCTGCGCCGTCGGTGCCGCGTTCGTCAGCGTTGCCGGGGTGCCGCGTGACGGGGGCGCGGTGGTCGTCGGCTACGACATGCGCCCGTCGTCGCCGGCGTTGGTCGCCGCGTTCGGGGAGGGCGTGCGCTCGGTCGGCGCGAGCGTCGTCGAGATCGGGCTGGCGTCGACCGACCAGCTGTACTTCGCCTCCGGCCGGCTCGACCTGCCGGGCGCGATGTTCACGGCGAGCCACAACCCCGCCCAGTACAACGGGATCAAGCTGTGCCGGGCCGGGGCGGTGCCGATCGGGCGAGAGACCGGACTGGCCCAGATCCGGGCCATGGTCGAGGCTCGCTTGGGGCGGGCGGCCCCGGGTCGGGTGAGCCCGGCCGGTGACGCCCGGCTCGAGCACCGCGACCTGCTGGCCGGCTATGCGGAGCACCTGCACGAGCTGGTGCCCGTACGCGGCCGGCGCCTGACCGTCGTCGTCGACGCCGGCAACGGCATGGCCGGCCACACCGCCCCGGCGGTGTTCGCGGACCTCGACGTCGACCTGGTCCCGCTGTTCTTCGAGCTCGATGGCACGTTCCCGCACCACGAGGCCAACCCGATCGAGCCGGACAACCTGCGCGACCTGCAGGCCGCGGTCCGCGAGCACGGCGCCGACCTCGGCCTGGCCTTCGACGGCGACGCCGACCGCTGCTTCGTCGTGGACGAGCGCGGCGACGCCGTCGCACCGTCCGCGCTGACTGCCCTGATCGCCGTACGCGAGCTGCAGCGCGAGCCGGGTGCGGCGGTCATCCACAACCTGGTCACGTCGAGGGTCGTCCCCGAGGTGGTCACCGCGCACGGCGGCACCCCGGTGCGCACCCGGGTCGGACACTCCTACATCAAGGCCACGATGGCCGAGACCGGTGCGATCTTCGGCGGGGAGCACTCGGGCCACTTCTACTTCCGCGACTTCTGGCGGGCCGACTCCGGGATGCTCGCGGCGCTGCACACGCTGGCCGCGCTCGCCGCCACCGACCGGCCGCTGTCGCAGCTACTCGCCGGCTACACGCCGTACGCCGGGTCCGGCGAGATCAACAGCACGGTCACCGACCCGCCGGCGGTCATCGCGGCCTGCGAGCGGGAGTACGCCACGATGCCAGGCGTACGCCTCGACCACCTGGACGGCCTGACCGTCAGCCACGCCGAGTGGTGGTTCAATGTCCGGGCGTCCAACACCGAGCCGTTGCTGCGGCTCAACGTGGAAGGAAACGACCGACCGACGATGGTGCGGGTGCGTGACGCGGCGCTCGCCCTGATCAGGAGCGACCACCGATGAACCTCGACCCGGCCCTGCTCGACATCCTCGTCTGTCCCGACTGCCGCTCCGCGCTGGCCGTCGACGAGGAGAAGTCCGAGCTGGTGTGCACCGGCTGCGGGCTCGCCTACCCGGTCCGCGACGACATCCCCGTGCTGCTGGTCGACGAGGCCCGGCGGCCGTCCAGCGACGACGCCTGACGCCCCCGTGGCAGGCGACGGTTTCGACGACTCACTGCTCGATGACGAGCAGGCACTCGCTGCCGTCGACGCCGAGCTGCGGCGGCTCGCCGAGTCCGGTGCCCGGGTACGCCGCGAGGTCGACGCCGCCGCCGACGCCGGGGCCTCGTTGCACGGTGACGACTCGCCGCGGGCCTTGGTGGTCGGCGGCACCGACGCCCGGCTGCTGCGCGCCGTGCTCGAGCCGTGGTGCCCGGTGCCGTTCGTGGCGTGGCCCGGTCCGGGACTGCCCGGGTGGGCCGGCGCCCTCGACCTGGTCGTCGTGCTCGCGCCGCTCGGCAGCGACCCCGGCGCCACCTCGGCCGTCGCGGAGGCGGTGCGGCGCGGCTGCGGGCTGATCGTGGCCTGCCCGCCGCACTCGATGCTCGCCGAGCACGCGCAGGGCCGGCACTCGACCGTCCTGCCGACGCACACCGACGACCCGCTCGCCGCCGCGGTCGTGGTGCTGCAGGCGATGCACCAGGTCGGGCTCGGTCCCGAGGTCAACGCCGAGTCGGTGGCCAGCGCCCTCGACGAGGTGGCGATCGCGGCCAGCCCGAGCCGCGACCTGTCGTCGAACCCCGCCAAGGACATCGCGATCACGCTCGCCGACACGCTGCCCCTGGTCTGGGGCGGCTCGGTGCTGGCGGCGCGGGCCGCTCGCCGGGTCGCCGAGTCGATCCGGCGGTCGTCTGGCCGGGCCGCCCTGGCCGCCGACGCGGACCACCTGCTGCCGGTGCTCGCGTCGTCGGTGGAGCGCGACCTGTTCGCCGACCCGTTCGCCAACCCGGTGGCCACGATGCCGCCGGCGCTGCTGATCCTGGACGACGGTGCCGACGCACCGGTGGTACGCGAGCAGCGCGGGCGGCTCGCGTCCACGGCCGCCGAGCACCACGTACGCGTGCATCCGGTGACGGCCACCGAAGGCCCCGAGATCGCCCGCTACGCCTCGTTGCTGTCGATGGGCAGTTTCGCGGCGGTCTACCTCGGCGTCGGGCTCGGTGTCACCGGCGCCCGCTGACGTACGTAGAGTCCCCCTGCGATGAGACGACTCGACAACCCGGTGCGCCGCTTCGCCTGGGGGTCCATCGACGTGATCCCGAAGCTGCTCGGCATCTCGCCGGACGGCGAGCCGCAGGCCGAGCTGTGGATCGGCGCGCACGAGCGGGACAGCTCCCGACTCGACGGCGTCGACCTCGCCGGGCTGGTCGCCGCCGACCCCGGCCGGTACCTCGGTGCGCGCTTCGCCGGGGAGCATCGGCTGCCGTTCCTCGCCAAGGTGATCGCGGTCGCGGAGCCGCTGTCGCTGCAGGTCCACCCCGACAGCCGGTTGGCGGCGTCCGGGTTCGCCGCTGAGGAGGCGGCCGCCGTCGACCGCGACAGCCCGCTGCGGACGTACCCCGACGACCTGGCGAAGGTCGAGATGGTCTACGCGGTGTCGCCGTTCAAGGCGCTCTGCGGCTTCCGCCCGGTCGACGACCTGGTCGGCTGGCTGGATGTCCTCGACCTGCCGGTCCTCGCACCGACCCTGGCCTCCGTCCGGCGGTCCGGCGCCGCCGCCCTGAGCGCCGAGGCCGAGCGGCTGCTCACCGGCATCGACGCCGGCGCCGCCGTCGCGCAGATCGAGTCGCGCTGCGCCGCGCTGGCCGACGACCCGGACTGGGGCTGGTCCGCGGCGATGCTCGGCGAGGTTGCCCGGCACTACCCGGAAGACGCCGCCGTGTCGCTGGCGGTGCTGCTGCAGCCGCACCTGCTCGAGCCGGGTCAGTGCCTGCTCGTACGACCGGGCCAGCCGCATACCTATCTCGGCGGGACGGCGTTCGAGGTGCAGGCCAACTCCGACAACACGATCCGAGCCGGGTTGACCACGAAGCACGTCGACGTCGACCTGCTGCTGACCGCGCTGCACACGCACGGCGTCCCGCCGGTGGCCGCGGTCGTGGCGTACGACGAGGGCGCCGAGCGGGTGTTCGCGCCGGACACTCCGCGGTTCGCGCTGTCGGTCGTGACGGGTCCTGCGCGCGCACCGGGGGTCGCGCTCACCGACGTACCCGGGCCGGAGGTCTACTGCTGCCTGGACGGCGGGTTCACGGTGTCCGACGACGAGGCCGGCCTTGAGCTGCGGGCGGGCCAGGCGGCGTTCGCGGCGGCCGACGGGGGAGCCGTCCGGGTGTCCGGGCGTGGCACGTTGTTGCGGGTCACGGCCGGTCGGGCATGATGAGCGACCATGAGCACTGAGGGCGGTACCAGGGCCGTCGTCGCCGCCCTGCTGGCCAACGTGGGCATCGCCGTCCTCAAGTTCATCGCCTTCGCGCTCACCGGCGCGTCGTCGATGCTGGCGGAGGCGATCCACTCGGTCGCCGACTCCGGCAACCAGTGCCTGCTGCTGTTCGGCGGCAAACGGTCGCAGCGCGAGGCGACCGAGCAGCACCCGTTCGGGTACGGGCGGGACCGCTACATCTACGCGTTCATCGTCTCGATCGTGCTGTTCAGTGTCGGCGGGCTGTTCGCGCTGTACGAGGCGTACCACAAGTGGCACGAGGTGCGTGAGGGCCATCCGAACGAGCTGCTCGAGGGCCCGTACTGGTGGGTGGCGATCGCGGTCCTGAGCGGCGCGATCGTGATGGAGAGCTTCTCCTTCCGCACTGCGATCGTCGAGTCCAACAAGACCAAGGGCGACGCCGGGTGGGTCGAGTTCGTCCGCAGTGCCAAGTCGCCGGAGCTGCCGGTGATCCTGCTCGAGGACCTCGGGGCGCTGATCGGCCTGGTGCTCGCGCTGATCGGTGTGGGCACGGCGCTGCTGACCGGGAACGCGATGTGGGACGTCGCCGGGACGGCGGCCATCGGGCTGCTGCTGGTGACGATCGCGGTCGTCCTCGCGATCGAGACCAAGAGCCTGCTGGTCGGCGAGGGCGCCGCGCCGGACGCAGCACGGCGGATCCGCGCGGCGATCGAGTCTGAGTCGACGATCGACCGGGTCATCCACATGAAGACGCTGCACCTCGGACCGGACGAGCTGCTGGTCGCGGCGAAGATCGGGGTGCCCGGGTCGACCAGCGCCGCCGACGTGGCCGCGGCCATCGACGCCGCCGAGCGCCGGATCCGGGATGCGGAGCCGGTGGCCCGGGTGATCTACCTCGAGCCCGACGTCTACCGCAGCGACTACGAGCCGGATCCCCGCCCCGAGCCACCCGCCCCCGCCGCCCACTGAGGGTTCATTCCACCCTGCACCGTTTGCCACCACTCGGCGCATCCCGGTGCGATTTCCGGCTGCCGGTGCACCGTTTGCCACCACTCGGCGCATCCCGGTACCGAAACGGGTCGCCGGCGTCGTGGTCGGATGAACACCGACGCCGCCGCCGGAACGCCTGAGTCCGGGTTTCGAGACGGCTGCCACTACCCTGGTGGGGTTGACACCACCGCTTCTTTAAGGAATCCCATGGACTTCAAGGTCGCCGACCTTACGCTAGCCGATTTCGGCCGCACCGAGATCACCCTCGCCGAGCACGAGATGCCTGGCCTGATGGCGATGCGCGAGCGCTACGGGGACAGTAAGCCGCTGGCCGGCGCGCGGATCGCCGGGTCGCTGCACATGACCGTGCAGACCGCCGTACTCATCGAGACACTGCTCGATCTCGGCGCCGAGGTCCGTTGGGCCAGCTGCAACATCTTCTCCACCCAAGACCATGCGGCCGCGGCCATGGTGGTCGGCCGCGACGGCACCGTCGACCGGCCGGCCGGTGTCCCGGTCTTCGCCTGGAAGGGTGAGTCGCTCGAGGAGTACTGGTGGTGCACCGAGCAGATCCTCACCTGGCCGGGTGAGGATCTGCATGATCCTCGACGACGGCGGCGACGCCACCCTGCTCGTGCACAGGGGCGTCGAGGTCGAGAAGGCCGGCCGGGCCCCCGACCCGTCGACCGCCGACAGCGAGGAGTTCGAGGTCGTCCTCACGGTCCTCAACCGCACCCTGGCCGATGAGCCCGGCAAGTGGACCCAGATCGCCAACCAGATCAAGGGCGTCACCGAGGAGACCACCACCGGGGTCCACCGGCTGTACGAGATGCAGAAGGCCGGCGCGTTGCTCTTCCCGGCGATCAACGTCAACGACTCGGTCACCAAGAGCAAGTTCGACAACAAGTACGGCTGCCGGCACTCGCTGATCGACGGCATCAACCGCGCGACCGACGTACTCATCGGCGGCAAGGTGGCCGTGGTCGCCGGTTACGGCGACGTGGGCAAGGGCTGCGCCGAGTCGCTGCGCGGACAGGGCGCCCGCGTGGTCGTCACCGAGATCGACCCGATCTGTGCGCTGCAGGCAGCCATGGACGGCTACCAGGTCGCCACCCTCGAGGACGTCGTCGAGACCGCCGACATCTTCGTCACCGCCACCGGTTGCTACAACGTCATCACCGCCGACCAGATGAGTCGGATGAAACACCAGGCGATCGTCGGCAACATCGGCCACTTCGACAACGAGATCGAGATGGTCGGCCTCACCAAGATCGACGGAGTCACGCACAAGAACGTGAAGCCGCAGGTCGACGTGTGGACGTTCGCCGACGGTCACTCGGTCATCGTGCTGAGCGAGGGTCGGCTGCTCAACCTCGGCAACGCCACCGGTCACCCGTCGTTCGTGATGAGCAACTCCTTCACAAACCAGGTCCTCGCCCAGATCGAGCTGTTCACCAAGGTCGACGACTACCCGCTCGGTGTCCACGTACTCCCGAAGCACCTCGACGAGGAGGTGGCCCGACTGCACCTCGACGCGCTCGGCGTACGGCTCACCACGCTGACCGAGGCGCAGTCCGACTACCTCGGTATCCCCGCCGAGGGCCCCTACAAGTCGGAGCACTACCGCTACTGACGTCAGGGTCGAGGGGACGGAGGACGCAGAGGACGCATGGAGACCGCCAAGGTGACCAAGGGCAAGGTGCTGGTCGTCGACGACGACGCGGCGCTGGCCGAGATGCTCACGATCGTGCTACGCAACGAGGGCTTCGAGCCCGTGGTGTGCATGAGCGGGGACCAAGCCATGCCCGCGGTGCGTGAGCACCGGCCCGAGCTCGTCCTCCTCGACCTGATGCTGCCGGGCAAGGACGGCATCGACGTGTGCCGCGAGATCCGGCTCGAGTCGGGGGTGCCGATCGTCATGCTGACCGCGAAGAACGACACTGTCGACGTCGTGCTCGGCCTGGAGTCCGGCGCCGACGACTACATCGTCAAGCCGTTCAAGCCGAAGGAGCTGGTCGCCAGGATCCGGGCCAGGGTGCGGCGGTACGACGAGCCGGCGCCCGAGTCCCTGACCGTCGGCGACCTGGCCATCGACGTCGCGGGGCACACGGTCAAGCGGGACGGCAGCCCGATCAACCTCACCCCGCTCGAGTTCGACCTGCTGGTGTGCCTGGCGCGCAAGCCCTGGCAGGTCTTCACCCGCGAGGTCCTGCTGGAGCAGGTATGGGGCTACCGGCATGCTGCCGACACCCGCCTGGTCAACGTGCATGTGCAGCGCCTGCGGGCCAAGGTCGAGAAGGATCCCGAGGATCCCGAGATCGTGCTGACGGTGCGAGGTGTCGGATACAAGGCCGGCCCGGCCTGAGGGGCCGATGAACGCGCTGCGCCGGCTGCTGGCGCTGCTCACCAGCCTGGGTACGTCGTGGCGCCGCTCGCTGCAGGCCCGCGTCGTCCTGCTCACCGTCCTGCTGTCGGCGATCGTCGTCGTGCTGGTCGGGTGGACCCTGCTGCGGCAGGTCAGCGACAACCTGATCGAGAGCAAGCGGCTGGCGTCGTTGCAGCAGGCGGCCGAAGGCATCGACACGGCCCAGGAGGCGCTCACCGCTGACCCGGGCAACCCCGACAGCAGCCCGGTGATCCTCGACGACCTGCATCTCGACCTGAGCCAGCCGGGGTCGGCCAGCGGACTGTACGAAGTGCTGCTGTCCGGCCCGCTCGCCAGCTTCTCCTCGTCGACCGCCATCGGGCAGTCCGAGGTGCCGGAGGAGCTGCTCGGCCGGATCGCCGAGGACCCGGCGCGGAGCGCGTGGACGTACGCGCGGGTGCCTGACCCGACCGGTGCGGAGGCGACCGTCCCCGCTCTGCTGGTGGCCGCGGAGGTGCGGCTGCCGGCCGACGACGACGCGTACGCCCTGACCTACGTGTTCCCGCTCGACGAGCAGGAGGACGCGCTGAGCGTGGTCCGCCGCGCCATGCTCACGGCGGGCTCGCTGCTGGTCGTCTTGGTCGCCGGCGTCGTCTACCTCGTCATCCGGCAGGTGGTCACTCCCGTACGGCTGGCCCGCCGGATCGCCGAACGGCTCGCCGCAGGTCGCCTGCAGGAACGGATGCTGGTGCGCGGCGAGGACGACATCGCTCGGCTCGGCACGTCGTTCAACCAGATGGCCGAGAGCCTGCAGAAACAGATCCGTCAGCTCGAGGAGCTGTCGCGGGTGCAGCGCCGGTTCGTGTCCGACGTGTCGCACGAGCTGCGTACCCCCCTGACGACGGTGCGGATGGCCGCCGACGTGCTGCACGAGGCGCGAGACCAGTTCGACGGCGTCACGGCCCGGTCCGCCGAGCTGCTGCAGAACGAGCTCGACCGGTTCGAGTCATTGCTGTCCGACCTGCTGGAGATCAGCCGTTTCGACGCCGGCGTCGCCGCCCTCGAGCTCGACGAGGTGGACCTCGGAGACCTCGCCAACCGGCTCGTCGCCGCGACCCTCCCGCTGGCGGAGCGGCGTGGCAGCCCGTTGCTGGTCAGCACCCCCGGCCGGCCCTGTGCCGCGCAGGCCGACGTCCGCCGGATCGAACGGATCGTCCGCAACCTCGTGGTGAATGCGATCGAGTACGGCGAGGGCAGCGACATCACGATCACCGTGGCCGCCTCTGACAACGCGGCGGCGCTGACCGTACGCGACCGCGGTGTCGGCCTCGCCAAGGACGAGCCGTCGCTGGTGTTCAACCGGTTCTGGCGGGCCGACCCGGCTCGTGCTCGCACCAGCGGCGGCACCGGGCTGGGGCTCGCGATCGCTCGTGAGGACGCCCGGCTGCATGGCGGCTGGCTGCAGGCGTGGGGTGAGCTGGGACATGGGACGCAGTTCCGGCTGACCCTGCCACGGCAGGCCGGTGAGCCGATCGACCGTAGCCCGCTTCCGCTGGTGCCGAAGGATGTCCGCCGCAGCGGCGTCGGCACACCGTACGCACGGCTCGACGACGGGGGTGGCCGGTCATGAGCGCGGCTCTCGCCGGGGCGCCGAGGCTGGGTCTGCTGCTGACCGTGCTGGTGTCGGCCGTGCTGGCGGGCGGCTGCGTGTCGGTGCCGGACGGCGGACCGGTCCACGACGGGCCGCGCGCGGTCGCCGGCGACGAGGAGCCGCTGCAGCGTCAGATCGACGCCCTCGGACCGGTCGAGGACGCCGACCCCGCGACGATCGTCCGCGGTTACATCGCGGCGATGCGGGCACAGCCGGCCAGCCCGGGTGTGGTCAGGGAGTTCATGACCGACGAGGCCGCCGGGCGGTGGCGTCCCGACGCCGGCACCGCGGTCTACGAGGGCTCGCCGACGCTGCGGGTGGGCTCCGCCGGCGTCGTACGACTCACTGCCGACCAGATCGGGTCGCTGGACCGGCGCGGCTCGTGGGCCACGACCCGGGGTGACGCCACCGACTTCGAGCGCCAGCTGCGGCTGGTCGAGGTCGACGGCCAGTGGCGCATCGCGAACCCGCCCCAAGGGACCCTGGTCGCGCACGACGTCTTCAACCGCAACTACCGGCCGTACACGCTGTACTTCTTCGACTCGACGTCGAAGATCCTGGTCCCGGACCAGGTCTACCTCCCCGACGCCGACCAGACCGCGACGCTGCTGCTGCGTGGTCTGGTGAGTGGTCCGACCGAGCGGATGGCCGGCACGCTCGACTCGTACGTGCCGGCGTCGACCAACCCGCGGGTGTCGGTGCGGGTCGACGACGACAACGGGCTCGCCACGGTCGCGTTCGGCCCGGAGGTCGGCGGTTACGACGCCGACCAGCGACGGCTGCTCGCCGCCCAGCTCACCTGGACCCTCGACCAGGTGACGAAGATCCGCAGCATCAGGGTCACCTCGGACGGCGCGCCGGTCACGCTGGTGGACCGCGAGAGCGTGATGGACGCCAAGGGTGATCCGATCTACGATCCGGCCGACCCGGGTGCCTCGCGGGCCCTGTTCGCGCTACAGGGCAGGCGCGTCGTGACCGTCAAGGATGGGAAGGTCGAGCCGGTGTCCGGGGTGCTGGGCAGCGGCGGCATCCCGGTCGATGCGTACGCCGTCGACCGTGACGGGCGACGCGTCGCTGCGGTCACCGGCGGCCGGGTGCGGGTCGGGAGACTCACCGACGACGGTCCGGCGCTGGAGACGTGGTTCACCGAGGGCGTCGACCTGATCCGGCCGCAGTGGGACTTCTTCGGCCTGTTGTGGGTTGGCGACCGCACGCCGGACGGGTCGGCGCTGTTCACGATGCGAGACGGTGAGTGGCAGGCGGCGATCGTGGCCGACGGGCCAGGCCGTCCGGTCGACATCAGGGCCTTCGCAGTGGCGCGCGACGGCGCCCGGATCGCGGTCGTCGACGGCGCCGGGAGCAACAGCCGGCTGTTGGTCGGCCGGGTGGTACGGCCGTCGTCGGGCGACGACCCACTGCGCGTCGACCGTTGGCGTGAGGTGGTCACGCCGGTGACGCGCCTGACCGAATTCCGCGACCTGGCGTGGGCGAGCCCCACCGAGCTGGCCGTGATCGCCCGGCGCGGCTCGGACGGTGCCCAGCCGTTCACCGTCGACATCGACGGCTCGGAGGTGCTGGCCCCGAGCCTGGTCGACTTCACCGCCGTGTCGATCGCGGAGTCACCGTCGGGCGTGCCGACGGTCGTCGCCGCGGACGACGGCGAGCTGTACTCCCAGACCGAGAACGCCCAGACCCAGGAGCGGTGGACCACGTATGTCAGCGACCCGGCACAGGAGCGGCTGACCCAGCCCTCGTACGTCGAGTAGCCCCTGGCTTCTTCGCGCCGAGGTTGCGCGTATGTCCGTTGGGGCGAACACATGCGCAACGTCGGCGCGAGAATTCTGGACATCCGCGCAACCTCGGCGCGAAGGGGGGTCTGTCCACAGGGCGGAGTGCGGGCGCTGGGTTCTGAACCGGCCGGGCCGGATGATCAGGTGATGGGCTGGCCCTCCGACCTCGCCGACGCCTGCGCCGATCTGTTCCTCGGCGGCTGCTGCGCCGGATGCACCGCCCCGGGCCGGCTGCTGTGCGCCGACTGCGACGCCGTGCTGCACGGCCGGGCTCGGGTGGCCTGGCCCGACCCGGTGCCCGACGGCCTGCCACTGCCGGCCAGCGTGGGCGCGTACGACGGACCGGTGCGGGCGATCCTGCTCGCGCACAAGGAGCACGCGAGGTACGGCCTGCACCGCCCGCTCGGGCAGGCGTTGGCGGCGGCGGCCGCGCTGGTCGCCGGCCGGGCGGAGGGGCCGGACATCCGGTCGGTCGTGCTCGTCCCGGTGCCGTCGCGGGCCGCGGTGGTCCGGGCCCGCGGCCACGACCCGTTGCTGCGGATGACTCGGGCGGCGGCCGTACGGCTGCGAGCACACGGCTACCGGGTCGACGTACTCCCGGCCTTGCGCCAGAACTGGCCGCCCGAGGACCAGGCCGGGCTGGGCAGCGAGGCGCGTGCCCGCAACGTCGCGGGGGCGTTCGCGGTGTGGCCGCGGTCGGAGCGTCTGCTGGCGGGGCGTCGCGTGGTCGTCACCGACGACATCGTCACGACCGGCGCGACCGCGGCGGAGGCAGCACGCGCCCTCCGGACGGCCGGCGCCGCACCGTGCGGACTCGCCACGGTCGCGGCCACTGCTCGCTGGATGTCCGATTTCGGCAGACGGCTACCGATTCTTGGGTCGGGCGGTTAGCGTCTAGATATGGCACCCGCCTGGGTCCGTTTCTTCGCCACTCAGGCCTCGCAGGACGAGGCCGTGTTCGACAGGCCGACTTCAGGACGGGTGCTTTCGCATGTTCTCTCACGGCCGAAGGAGGTCCACGTGGATGTCGTGGTCAAGGGTCGCCACTGCGAGGTGTCCGACCGGTACCGTCAGCACGTCGAAGAGAAGGTCGCCCGGCTCGAGAAGTACGACCAGAAACTGTTCCGGGTCGAGGTAGAGATCTCTCAGGAGCGCAACCCGCGGATGGCCGACAAGGCCGTACGGGTCGAGCTCACCCTACGGTCTCGGGGGCCGGTGATGCGTGCGGAAGCAGCTGCAGAGGACAAGATGACAGCCCTTGACGTAGCCCTCGACCGGCTGCAGACACGGCTACGAAAGGCGGCCGACCGGCGGCGGATCCATCACGGCACCCGCACGCCGGTGTCGGTGTCGCAGGCGCTCGCCGCCGTCGGCGCGGAGCGCGGCTCCCTGAACGGCACCGGGCCTGACTTGTTCGGCGGTGCCGACGAGTCCGGTGACCACATGGCCGGCCCCATCTCCGTGACCGGCGACGGCCCGCTCGTCGTACGCGAGAAGTCGCACACGGCTGCGCCGATGACGCTCGACCAGGCGCTGTACGAGATGGAGCTGGTGGGGCACGACTTCTTCCTGTTCGTGGACAAGGAGAGCGAGCTGCCGAGCGTGGTCTACCGCAGGCGCGGGTACGACTACGGCGTGATCAGGCTGTCGGTCTGACCGCACGCCACCGCGTCCTTCAGGCGAACCCTCACCGGAACCGATCCGGTGAGGGTTCGCTCGTGCCATGATTCGTGCCATGGAGAAGCCGAGCATGGTCACCGCACCCGACGAGCCCACCAGGGTCGTGGTCGTCGACGACCAGGAGCTCTTCCGTCGCGGGCTGATCATGCTGCTCAACACGGAGGACGACATCGAGGTGATCGGCGAGGCGCACGACGGTGTCTCCGCTACCGACCTGGTCGCGAAGAAGGTGCCCGACATCGTGCTGATGGATGTCCGGATGCCGAAGCGGTCGGGGATCGAGGCCTGCCTGTCGATCAAGGACGTCGCCCCTTCGGCCAAGATCATCATGCTGACGGTGAGCGACGAGGAGGCCGATCTCTACGAGGCGGTCAAGAACGGCGCCTCCGGCTACCTGCTCAAGGACTCCTCGATCGAGCAGGTGGCGCAGGCTGTACGCGTCGTCGCCGACGGCCAGTCCCTGATCAGCCCGTCGATGGCGACCAAGCTGCTCGACGAGTTCAAGCAGATGTCCACAGCTCGCCGGCCCGACGTCATGACACCGCGGCTGACCGACCGTGAGCTGGAGGTGCTGCGGCTGGTCGCTCGGGGTCTCAACAACCGGGAGATCGCCAAGGAGCTCTTCATCAGCGAGAACACCGTCAAGAACCACGTACGCAACATCTTGGAGAAGCTGCAGCTGCACTCCCGGATGGAAGCGGTCATGTACGCCGTGCGGGAGAAGCTGCTCGACATCCCCTAGCCGCCGACGGCCGGTCCGTCGTCGTCGCGCCCGGGTGGGCGGCAAATGCGCGTGTCAAAGACTGCCCAATTGGGCAAAATTCGACCCGGTTCACGGCCGGTTCGAGGTCGAAAATTGCCCAATTGGGCAAAATTCGACGTCGCGCCCGGGCGGGTGCCTTAGGCCGGGTCGAACCTCCACCTGCGTCGTCTAAGGCCCCTCGGCCGCAAAGATGCGGCGGTCTCCCGATGCCCGGGTGCTACCTCAGAGACCAGGCTCGGAGATGTCACAGACGAGGACATCACCAGAGGAGCCCGGCCATGGACATGCCACACGACCACATCGTCCGACTGCTGCACGAGGAGCGGGCCCAACGACTCCGGGAGGAGGTGGCAGCGGACCGCCTCGCCCGTTCGGTGAGACGTGGGGGGAAGCGACCTTGGCGCCGACGTCGTACGCCCGCTCCCGTCGTACCCCTGCAGCGCCGGCCAGTCCGGCTGCCCGGAGACCAGCCGGAGTGCCGGGCGTCGTGACTACACCCGACGCGGGACCGAGCCTGGTCGTCGCCGGTGGCACCATGGGCGACATGCAGCCCGTCACCAGCCCCGCCATGGTCGGCCGGGTCGCCGAGCTGGAGCAGTTCGGCTCGGCGTTGGATGCGGCCGCGGCCGGTCAACCGCTGACCTTGCTCGTCGGTGGCGACGCGGGGGTCGGCAAGACCCGGCTGCTGAACGAGTTCGCCGCGGAGGCCGTCGAGGCGGGCGCCCGGGTCGTGCTCGGCCAGTGCGTCGAGCTCGGCGGTGACGGACTGGCGTACGCACCGATCATCGGCGTCCTGCGCGACCTGGTCGGCCAGCTCGGAGTCGAGCGACTGGTCGAGCTGGCCGGCCCTGGCCGCGACGCGCTGGCCGGGCTGCTGCCGGAGCTGCGGGTCAGCGAGACCGAGGCACTGGGGGATCGAGGCCGGCTCTTCGACACGGTCGCGGTCCTGCTCGAACGAGTCGCCGCCGAGCGGCCCCTCGTCGTGGTCCTCGAGGACCTGCACTGGGCCGACGCATCGACTCGCGACCTGCTGAGGTTCGTGGCCCGGGCGTACGGCAACGCACCGATCCTCGTCGTCGGCAGCTACCGCACCGACGAGCTGCACCGCACGCATCCGCTGCGGGCGTTCCTGGCCGAGCTGGACCGGCTCCGCACCGTCCAGCGGATCGTCGTACCCCCGCTGTCGGTGCACGAGGTCAGTGAGCAGCTTGCCGCCCTGCGCGGCCAGGCGCCGCCGGCCGACCTGGTGACGCGGGTGCACGAGCGCACCGAGGGGATCCCGTTCTTCGTCGAGGAGCTCGCCGCCGCGGAGAGTGACGAGAGCCGCGCACCCATGCCCGACTCGTTGCGCGACCTGCTGCTGGTGCGCTTCGAGCGGCTGTCCGACGACGCGCAGCAGCTGCTTCGCCTGATGTCTGCGGGCGGCACCCATGTCGACCATCGGGTGCTGGCAGCCGTGGCCGACGACGCTGCCGAGACGCTCGACCACTCGTTGCGCGAGGCGGTGTCCGGCAACGTCGTTCGGGTCGACGGCGACGGCTACGCGTTCCGCCACGCGTTGCTCCGTGAGGCCGTGCACGACGACCTGCTCCCCGGTGAGCACGTCCGGCTGCACGTCAGGTACGCCGAGACGCTGGAGCAGCAGCCCGAGCTGGTCACGACCGGCTCCGCGGCGATCGAGATCGCGCACCACTGGTACGCCGCCCACGAGCAGGAGCGCGCGTTCAGTGCCTGCCAGTCGGCGGCCGTCCAGGCCGCCCGGGGCTACGCGTACGGCGAGGCTCTGCTGATGTGGGAGCGAGTGCTGGAGCTGTGGCACCGGATGCCCGAACCGGTCGCCCTGTGCGGTTGCGACCGCGGCGACGTTCTGCGCCGGGCGGCGTTCGCCGCGCGCAACGCGGGCGAGCTCGACCGCGGACTGGCGCTGGTGGAGGCGGCGCTGGCCGAGCCCGAGGTGCGGACGAACGTCTCTCGCCGCGCCGACCTGTCGCAGCTGAAGGCCACCCTGCTCAGCGATCTGGGACGTCCCGGAGCAACCGCGGTCGTCGAGGAGGCGCTCGCGGCCATGCCCGAAGGCCCGTCGGAGGAGCGCGCGCGTCTGCTGCAGATGCTGGCCGCCCGTCGGATGATGGAAGCACGCCTGGAAGAGTCCCTGGTGGTCGGCGCGGAAGCGCTCGCCGAAGCCAGAGTGGTCGGCGTGACCGAGAGCGAGTTCCGGGTGCACAACTCGATCGGGCCTTCGCTGGTCCATCTCGGCCGGATCGACGAGGGTTTCGCCCACTTCCGGGAGGCGCGACGGCTGGCGGAGAGCTCGCCGACGCTGATGGCGCACTACCCGATCAACGTCTCCGACGCCCTCCACCTGCTGGGCCGGTACGCCGAAGCTGCCCAGGTGGCCGACGAAGGCATCGACCGCTGTCGCGACGTCGGACTGGCCCGCACCCTCGGCGCGATGGTCGTGGGCAACGCCGCGGAACCGCGTCTGGCGCTGGGCGAGTGGGACGAGGCCGAGCGGCTGATCACCCGCGGTCTCGAGCTCGACCCGGCGGTCCGGCACGTGTGGCACCTGCTGCGACTGCAGGCGTGGCTGCAGGTGTGGCGCGGCGACCTCGAGGCCGCGGCTGCGTCGTTCGGAGACGCCCGAGCGCGTACGGTCGGGCGGGAGCCGGGTCCGCAGTACACAAAGCCGCTGGCCCGGGTCGCCGCCGAGCTTGCCGTCGCGAACGGTGATCCCGAGCAGGCCTGGCTCGAGGTCGTCGCCGAGCTGACCAAGGCCGAATGGGCCCCCGGGTACGACCTGCCGCTGATCGCCGCCGGGGCGATGGCGCTCGGTGCCAGGAGACGGGCCGGGAGCGATGGCCTCACCGCCGAGGAGCAGCAGCTCCGGGCCCTGCTGGCCGACATCGGCGACTGGGGCCAGGCGTCGGTGTGGCGGGCCGTCGTGGACGCCGAGCTGGCGAGCGGTGCGGGGGACGAGCCAGAACCGTGGCAGGCGGTGCTCGACCTCGAAGGCAAGCCGGCGCACCTGGGACCGTACGCCGGCTATCGGCTCGGTCGCGCGCTGACGGCCGCCGGTGAGCGGACTGCCGCCAGCGCAGCGCTGCGGGACGCGGCCGAGCAGGCTGACCGGCTCGGCTCGGGCCTGATCCGGGGGTGGGTCGACGACCTGAGCCGGCGCGCGCGGCTCCCGCTGCTGGGTGAGGTGCGTGGGTCTGCCGACAGCTTCGGCCTGACCAGCCGCGAGCACGAGGTGCTCCGGCTGGTCGCCGCCGGCCGCAGCAACCGGCAGATCGGCGAGGAGCTGTTCATCAGCGGCAAGACCGCCAGCGTGCACGTCTCCAACATCTTGTCCAAGCTCGGGGTGTCGGGACGGGGGGAGGCTGCCGCTGTCGCCCACGAGAACCGGCTGTTCGACGCGGATCGCGCGGAGGGCTGACGCGCTCACGACATAGCGGCAAGACTGTCGGTGCCGTTCTCTACAGTGGGCGATCGTGACCGACCTCGAGGTGCGTCCCCGGCTGGCGACCGAGCGACTGACCCGGATGCAGGCCCGACGGGTGGCGCTGGCGGCGCAGGGGTTCACCGACCGACGCCCGGCCGTGCCCGACGCCCGGGCACTTTCCCGGGTGGTCGGCCGCACGCGGGTGTTCCAGATCGACTCGGTCAACGTGCTGACCCGCGCGCACTACATGCCGCTGTTCAGCCGGCTCGGCCCGTACGACCCTGCCCTCCTCGATCGCGCGTACGGCCGCGGGCCGCGACGGCTGTTCGAGTACTGGGCGCACGAGGCGACGCTGGTGCCGGTCGACCTGCACCCGCTGCTGCGGTTCCGGATGGAGCGGGCGCACTCCAGCGCCTGGGGCGGCATGCGGCGCATCGCCGTCGAGCAGCCCGACCTGGTGCGCTGGGTCCGTGACGAGGTGGCCGCGTCCGGCCCGTTGACGGCGCGTGAGATCGAGCACGACGTACCCCGCGAGAAGGGCAACTGGGGCTGGAACTGGAGCGTGGTCAAACGTGCCCTCGAGTGGTTGTTCTGGTCCGGCGAGGTTACCTCGGCACGACGCAACGGCGCGTTCGAGCGGGTGTACGACCTGCCCGAGCGGGTGCTGCCGCGGCGGGTGCTCGACGTGCCGACGCCGACCGACTCCGAGGCCCACCGGCAGCTGGTGAGCCTGGCCGCGCGGTCGCACGGTGTCTCGACCGCGCAGTGCCTTCGAGACTACTTCCGGCTCGGGGTCGACGAGACGCGCGCGGCGATCGCCGACCTGGTCGAGGCGGGCGAGCTGCTGCCGGTCACGGTGGCCGGCTGGTCCCGACCGGCGTACCTGCACCGCGACGCACGGCTGCCGCGGAAGGTCACGGCACGGGCGCTGGTCAGCCCGTTCGACCCACTGGTGTGGGAGCGTGCGCGCACGAAGGCGTTGTTCGACTTCGACTACCGGATCGAGATCTACGTGCCGGCGCACAAGCGGGTGCACGGCTACTACGTGCTGCCGTTCCTGCTCGGTGACCGGCTCGTTGCCCGCGTCGACCTGAAGGCAGACCGCAAGGCCGGCCTGCTGCGGGTGCACGCCGCCCATCGGGAGCTGCACGCCCCGCCGGAGACGGCGACCGAGCTCGCCGCCGAGCTGCGCTCGATGGCCGGGTGGCTTGGCCTCGACGACATCGTGGTCGCACCCCGCGGCGACCTGGCGGAGGGACTGGCGGCCGCCGTGCGCTGACCCGGGTGCGGCCTGTCTGCGGCGGCCACACGCGCCGGCCACCTACGCTGACACGGTGCGACGGGGTCGACGGACAAGCTGTGCAGCCATCCTGGTGGCTGCGCTGCTGGCGATCGGCTGCACGTCCGAGCGCACGCTCCCCGCCGACGCTCCGACCGCCGCCGCGCCGTTGCCGACCGCCGCGGCCGTCGTGCTCAAGGAGCAGCGCCAGTACGCCTTCCCCGTCCGAGGGAAAGCACAGTACGGACGGGCGCACCACGACTACCCGGCCGCCGACATCTTCGCCCGCTGCGGCGCCGCCGTCGTGGCCCCGGTGAGCGGCATCGTGGTGGACGTGACCCGTACCGACCGCTGGCGCGGCCGCGTCGACAGCCCCAGGCTGCGGGGCGGACTGTCGTGGACGCTGGTCGGCGACGACGGCGTCCGCTACTACGGCAGCCACCTGCGCCGCATCGAGCGTTCAGTGCGACCCGGCACCTGGGTGTCCGCCGGACGACGGCTCGGCCAGGTCGGCGAGACCGGCAACGCCGCGGGCACGGGATGCCACCTGCACTTCGGGATCAGCCCAGTCTGTGCCGCGGTGTCCGACTGGTGGGTCCGGCGCGGCGCGCTGTCGCCGTACCCCATCCTGCGCGCCTGGGAGCGGGGTCGTAACCACGCGCCGGTCGGCGCGGTCGACCGCTGGCGGATGCGCCACGGCTGTCCGCGCAGGCCCACGGGAGAATGAGGGAACTCATCGGCGTCACCGGTCGTCGCCTACGATGGCGGGTGCGGTGAGTCAGTCCCGCCCGCCCACCACCGACCGGTGGCGGTCCGCATCAGCTAGGAGTCAGCGCTCGTGCCCGCAATCCTCGACAAGATCCTGCGAATCGGTGAAGGCAAGATCCTGCGCCAGCTCGAGGTGGTGGCCAAGCAGGTCAACGCCATCGAGGACGAGTTCGTCGCGATGAGCGACGACGAGCTCCGCGGACAGACCGCCGACTTCAAGCAGCGTCTGGACAACGGCGAGTCGCTCGAGAAGATCATGCCCGAGGCCTTCGCGGCGGTCCGGGAGGCGGCCAAGCGCACGCTCGGGCAGCGACACTACGACGTGCAGATCATGGGCGGCGCTGCGCTGCACCTCGGCAACATCGCCGAGATGAAGACCGGCGAGGGCAAGACGCTGGTGTCCACGCTGCCGGTCTACCTCAACGCGCTGGTCGGTCGAGGCGTCCACGTCGTCACGGTCAACGACTACCTCGCCAAGCGCGACTCGGAGTGGATGGGCCGGGTGCACCACTTCCTCGGTCTCGAAGTGGGGGCGATCCTCTCCCAGATGACGCCGGCCGAGCGCCGGGTGGCCTACCACAAAGACGTCACGTACGGCACCAACAACGAGTTCGGCTTCGACTACCTGCGCGACAACATGGCCGGCGCTCTCGACGACTGCGTGCAGCGTGACCACTACTTCGCGATCGTCGACGAGGTCGACTCGATCCTGGTCGACGAGGCGCGCACCCCGCTGATCATCTCGGGCCCGTCCGACGAGGCGGTCAAGTGGTACGACGAGTTCGCCGTCCTGGTGCGCAGGCTGCGGCTCGACGACGACTACGAGGTCGACGAGAAGAAGCGCACGGTCGCCGTCCTCGAGCCTGGCATCACCCGGGTCGAGGACCACCTCGGCATCGACAACCTCTACGACTCGGTCAACACACCGCTGATCAGCTTCCTCAACAACGCGCTGAAGGCCAAGGAGCTTTTCCGCCGCGACAAGGACTACGTCGTCATCGACGGCGAGGTCCTGATCGTCGACGAGCACACCGGCCGGATGCTGCACGGTCGCCGCTACAACGAGGGCCTCCACCAGGCGATCGAGGCCAAGGAGGGCGTCAAGATCCGCGAGGAGTACCAGACCCTCGCCTCGATCACGCTGCAGAACTACTTCCGCCAGTACGACAAGCTCGGCGGCATGACGGGTACGGCGATGACGGAGGCCAGCGAGTTCGACAAGATCTACGGCCTCGGCGTCGTGCCCATCCCGACCAACAAGCCGATGATCCGTGCCGACGAGGGTGACCTCGTCTACCGCACCGAGGAGTCGAAGTTCGGGGCGGTCGTGGAGGACGTCGAGGAGCGCCACCACCAAGGCCAGCCGGTGCTGATCGGCACCACGAGTGTCGAGAAGAGCGAGCGCCTGGCGGAGATGCTGAAGCGGCGCGGCATCCCGCACGAGGTCCTGAACGCCAAGCAGCACGCGAGCGAGGCCGACGTAATCGCGATGGCCGGCCGCAAGGGTGGCGTCACGGTAGCGACCAACATGGCCGGTCGCGGGACCGACATCATGCTGGGCGGCAACCCCGAGTTCCTTGCCGAGAAGGAGCTGCGTAGCCGTGATCTCGACCCGATGGAGTCGCCGGAGGACTTCGAGGCGGCCTGGCCGTCGGCGCTGGAGAAGTTCCGG
>WHTB01000363.1 GCA_009379735.1 Propionibacteriales bacterium | reverse complement strand
GGGCGACTGGGTCTTCGGCGCCGGGGTACGGGTCGTCGGCGCGGCGGTGGTCGGGCCGCCGGAGGGCGCCGGGCAGGGGACCATCCCGGATCGCGCGGTCCTCGGGGGCCTGTGACCGGGCCCGGTCGTTAGGGTGAGGCGCATGGCATCAGCACAGCGCACGGTCGATGAGCACCTGCGCCAGATCCTCGATACGGTCATGCCGCTGCAGCCGTACGACCAACCGCTGCTGGAGGCGCTGGGCCTGCCGCTGTGCGAGGACATCACGTCGCCCATCGACCTGCCGAGCTTCGACAACTCCGCGATGGACGGCTACGCCGTGCGCCGTGAGGAGGTCGCCGCGGCCAGCGAGGACAACCCGGTCGGCCTGCCTGTCGTGGGCGAGTCGGCGGCCGGGCAGACCAAGGCGTACGCGCTGTCTCCCGGATCGGCGATCAAGATCATGACCGGTGCGCCCGTGCCCAACGGGGCCGACGCGGTCGTACCCATCGAGTGGACCGACGGCGGCGTGGCCCGGGTGTCGATCACGCAGTCACCCGAGCCCGGCCAGCACATCCGGCGGGCCGGTGAGGACGTGGAGACCGGCACGCTGCTGCTGGAGGAGGGCCGGCTGATCGGTCCGCGCGAGACCGGCCTGCTGGCGGCGATCGGCCGCTCCCAGGTGCTGGCGAGACCACGTCCGCGGGTCGTCGTCATCTCGACCGGCAGCGAGCTGCGCGAACCCGGCACCGGCCTCGGCTCCGACTCGATCTACGACGCCAACAGCTTCGCGCTGGCGGCCTCGGCGCGGCAGGCCGGCGCCATCGCTTACCGCGTCGGCATCGTGCCGGACGACCCCGAGCGGTTCTCCGACACGTTGTCGGACCAGCTGGTCCGTGCCGACCTGGTGGTGACCAGCGGCGGGGTGAGCAAGGGCGACTACGACGTCGTCAAGGAGGTGCTCAGCAAGCTGGGCACGGTGACGTTCGCCGAGGTCGGCATGCAGCCCGGCCGGCCGCAGGGGTTCGGCACCGTCGGCGACGACAACACGCCGGTCTTCACGCTCCCGGGCAACGCCGTCTCGGCGTACGTGTCGTTCGAGGTCTTCGTGGTGCCGGCGATCCGTCGGATGATGGGGCGGCTGCCGTACAAACGTCCGCTGGTGCGCGCGGTCCTCGCCGACCCGGTGGACTCACCGGCCGGCCGGCGCCAGCTGGTGCGTTCCTACTTCACGGTCGAGGCCGACGGGGCCCACGCGCGGGCCGTCGGCGGGCACGGCTCCCATCTCATCGGTGAGCTGGCCCAGTCCAACGCCCTGATCGTGGTGCCCGAGGGCACGACCCGGGTCGAGGCCGGCAGCACCGTCGACGTACTCGTACTCGACCGGGAGTTCTGAGCCATGGCGGACCGGCTGACCCACGTGGACGAGACCGGCGCCGCGCGGATGGTCGATGTCTCCGGCAAGGAGACGACGGCGCGTACGGCGCGGGCGTCCGGGCGGGTGCTGGTCTCGGCCGAGGTGGTCGCCCTGCTACGCGGCGAGGGCGTCCCGAAGGGCGACGCGTTGGGCGTAGCGCGGGTAGCGGGCATCATGGCTGCGAAGCGCACACCTGACCTGGTGCCGCTGTGCCACCCGATCGCGATCACCGGTGTGACGGTCGACCTCGAGGTCGCCGACGATGCCGTGTTGATTGCGGCTGAAGTACGCACGGCCGACCGCACCGGGGTTGAGATGGAGGCGCTGACCGCGGTAAGTGTTGCCGCTCTGACCGTGGTCGACATGGTCAAGGCCGTGGATCGGGCCGCCGTCATCACCGACGTGCGGGTCGAGAGCAAGTCCGGCGGCCGGCGCGGCGACTGGGAGCGTGAGTGATGGGTACGACGATCAGGGCCCGAGTGGTCACCGTCTCGAACCGCGCGTCCGCGGGCGTCTATGAGGATCTCGGCGGTCCGATGATCGTCAAGGCGCTCCGTGACCTCGGCTGCGAGGTCGACGACCCGGTGGTCGTGCCGGACGGTGAGCCGGTGGCGCAGGCGCTGCAGCGCGCGATCGGCGACCGGTTCGACCTGGTGCTCACGACCGGCGGCACCGGGCTGACGCCGCTCGACCTCACCCCTGAGATGACACGCCGGGTGGTCGAACGCGAAGTTCCCGGGCTGTCGGAGGCGATCCGAGCACACGGGCTCGCCGGTGGCGTACCCACGGCCTCGCTGTCGCGTGGGGTGGCCGGGCTGGCCGGCAAGACGCTGATCGTCAACCTGCCCGGGTCGACCGGAGGGGTACGCGACGGTCTCGCGGTGCTCGAGCCGGTCCTGCTGCATGCCGTCGACCAGATCAACGGTGGTGACCACTGAACGGCTGGCCGGCCACGCTCGCTGCCGGACCCATCGGTCTGCGGCCGATCCGCCGCCGCGACCGGGCCGACTGGCAGCACCTGCGCGCCGTCAACCGCGACTGGCTGGTGCAGTGGGACGCGACCCTGCCGCCCGGCGGCCCGACGCAGGGGCGGGGTTTCGGCAGCATGGTGCGCGAGCTGCACCGGCTGGCCCGGCAGGGGCGGGGGCTGCCGTTCGTCGTCACGTACGACGGCCGGATGGTCGGGCAGCTGACGGTCAGCAACATCGTCTGGGGATCGGCTCGGTGGGCACAAGTCGGCTACTGGATCGACCGGGGGTACGCCGGGCGCGGCATCATGCCGACCGCCGTCGCGCTCGCCATCGACCACTGCTTCTTCACGCTGGGCCTGCACCGCGTCGAGGTGGCGATCCGGCCGGAGAATGTCGCATCGATCCGGGTCGTCGAGAAGCTCGGCCTGCGACGGATCGGCATCGCGCCGCGCTACCTGCACATCAGCGGTGACTGGCGTGACCATGTGCTGTTCGCCGTGACCGTCGAGGAAGTCCCGCTCGGCCTGCTGACCCGGTGGCGTGAGACCGCCGACCACGCGGGACAGTAGTTCACTCCTGTCACACAAGTTCCCTCGCGACACACCGACCCGGCTGCGTAACGACGCGGCGAATCGGTCCTACGGTCGTACCGTGGGTTGGTCGGGAGTACTCTTCGCAGCGATCGTCCTGGGCTGGGCGGCGTACCTCATCCCGCATGCCCTGAGGCGTTACGACCAGGCCACCCGCTCCCGGTCCATCGACCGGTTCTCCTCGGCGATGCGGGTCCTCGGAGCCAAGCCGACCTCGGACACCGTCGCCAGTGTGAAGCCATCCAGTGCCGAGGCCAGGCCGGTGCTGTCCGACCAGGAGAAGCAGGCGCAGCGGCGGGTGCAGCTGATGGCGGCCCGGGCCGCGGCACGGCGTCGCCGCCAGGTGCTGAAGGTGCTGCTGCTGGGCACGCTGGTGACGGCGGCAGTCGCCGGCGTCGGTGTCATCCCGTGGTGGTCTTTCATCGCCCCGGCCGCGCTGGTGCTGGCGTTCCTGTTCGCGTGCAGTCGGCAGGTACGGCGCGAGAGCGAGGGCTACTGGGCGAACGCCGCCGACGAGGAGGCGAACGCCCAGGCGGTCGCGGTGACGGTCAGCCGTCCCGCGGCACGGGTCGAGTCGGCGTACGTCTCGGCGCCCTCGACAAACGTGCGGCCGAAGGTCAAGCGCGTGGCCAAACCGGTGCCGGCGGCAGCGACCCAGTCGTCGGCTCAGGCGACTGCACGGGGCAGCACCGGCGACGAGCCGACCGTGGAGATCGACCGTCGCGACCTCGCCCAGATCGCGGTCCCGGTGGAGACCAGCGATGGCGGCCTGCTGTGGGATCCGGTCCCCGT
>WHTB01000367.1 GCA_009379735.1 Propionibacteriales bacterium | reverse complement strand
GGGGCGCCCCGTGCCAGACGGGGCGAGCGGTTCGCCGGCGAGTCCGCCGGTAGCGTGGCGTCGCATGACTGAGGCTCTGCGCGTACGAGGGACCGTGCTGCCCGTCGGGGACCGGCGAGACGTGTACGTCGTCGACGGCCGGGTCACCTACGACGCCCCGTCCGACGCGACCACGGTGGCCGAAGGCTGGATCATCCCCGGGCTCGTGGACGCGCACTGTCATGTCGGCCTCGACTCGCGGGGCGGTGTGCCGGACGACGTGGCCGAGAAGCAGGCGTTGACCGACCGGGATGCGGGCGCGCTGCTCCTTCGTGACTGCGGCGCTCCCGTCGACACGCACTGGATCGACGACCGCGAGGACCTGCCCCGGATCATCCGGGCCGGCAAGCACATCGCCCGGCCGATGCGCTACATCCGCAACTACGCGCACGAGATCGAGCCCGACGAGCTCACGGCGTACGTCGTGCAGGAGGCGCGGCGCGGCGACGGCTGGGTCAAGCTGGTCGGCGACTGGATCGACCGCGGCGTCGGCGACCTGGCTCCGCTCTGGCCGCGCGAGGCGCTCGACGCCGCGATGAAGGCGGCACACGCGGAGGGCGCGCGGGTCACCGCACACGTCTTCGGCGAAGCGGGCATGGCCGACCTGATCGGCTCCGGCATCGACTGCATCGAGCACGGCACCGGGCTGACCGTCGACCTCGTCGACACCATGGCGGCGAACGGTGTCGCGCTGGTGCCGACGGTCAAGAACATCGAGGAGTTCCCGGCGTACGCCGCGCAGGCCGAGGCCAAGTTCCCGGAGTACGCCGCGACGATGACCGGGCTGTTCGAGCGGCGCCGGGAGACCATCGGCGCGGCGTACGAGGCGGGCGTACAGATCTACGCCGGCACTGACGCGGGTGGCGTGCTACCGCACGGCCTGGTCGGCGAGGAGGTCCAGGAGCTGACGGCCTACGGGATGTCGACATACGACGCGCTGGCCGCGGGGAGCTGGCGGGCGCGCGAGTGGCTCGGCCTCAACGCGACCCTCGAGGAGGGCGCACCGGCGGACCTGGTGGTCTACCCGTCCGACCCGTTGGCCGACCTGGGTGTGCTGAGCACGCCGGCGCGCATCATCCTCCGCGGCCGAGTCGTCCGCTGAGTGTGACGTTCCCGACGCGACACGCCGGCGTGTCGGTCGGAAACGTCACACTCAGCGGGATGGGCCGGCACCGCCTACTGGCTGGCGAATGCGGGTGTCGCGGAGCGGCTTGAGCGCCTGGGACCAGGCGATGACGTCGTCGAGCAACGCGGTCAGAGTCGGCTCCTGGTGCTCACCCGGTGTGAACACGCCAAGCGCCGTCGGGTCGGTGATTTCGGCGTCAGTGAAGTCGAACTCAGTGAACACCGGCAGCACGACCTGGGTGCGCACGTCGGCCACCTTCACCTCGGCCAGCGCCAGCCGCAGGTGCTCCACGGCACGCGTCCCCCCATGTATCCCGTAGCTCACGAACCCCGCCGCCTTGTCGTTCCACTCCGCGTTCAGGAAGTCGATCGCGTTCTTCAGCGCGGCGGGAACCGAATGGTTGTACTCCGGGGTGACGATCACGAACCCGTCGAACGAGCCGATCGTCGCGGCCCACCGCCTGGTGTGCGCGTTGCGGTACTCCCCGAACGCTGCGGGCAAAGGCTCGTCCAGGAGTGGTAGGCCGTACTCGGCGAGGTCGATCACCTCGAAGGTCGCGTCTCCGGCGGCGACGGCGGCGTGTCGGCCGGCGACGTCGGCGACCCACCGGGCCACGACCGGCCCCCGGCGGCCTGGACGCGTGCTCCCGATGATGATGGCGATCCGGATCATCTGGCTTCCTCTTCAAGCGATGTCATGTCACCGATCGTGGGGCCCGGACGCGTCCTGAGGGAGACCGCGCGGAGGCTGGCCCTGCCGGGGCCACTACAAACGGGACAAGGGTTGGCACACTAGGGGTGTGATCGAAGGAGAGCTGGGCTCGTTCCTGCGCAGCCGGCGGGATGCGGTGCGCCCCGCCCAGGTCGGCCTGCCCGAAGGTCCGCGCCGACGCACACCTGGCCTGCGGCGGGCCGAGCTGGCCACGTTGGCCGGTGTCAGCGTCGACTATCTGATCCGGCTCGAGCAGGGTCGGGACACCCACCCGTCGCCCCAGGTGCTGGGTGCGCTGGCCGAGGCTCTGCGGCTCAGCGACGAGGATCGCGACTACCTCCAGAACCTGGCGATCATAAGCAACAGCGCCGGTCCGTGCCCCAGGGCGTGGGCGACCGCTGCCCGGACCGTTCGCCCCACCGTGCGCGCCATGCTCGAGCAGCTCGAGCCGACCCCGGCCTTCGTCGTCAACCACCTGGCCGATCTGCTGGCATGGACCGACGGGTACGACCGGCTGGCGCGCCCTCTCGGCATCCTCGACGGCGACGAGCCGAACCTCCTGTGGTTCACGTTCGCCGACGAGCGCGCACGCACCGCCTACCCGGACTGGGACGAAGTCGCCGACGAGCAGGTGGCCGACCTGCACGAGCTGCGCCGGGGCGACACCGATGCCGACGCCCTCGCTGCCCGGCTCTCGAAGGTTGCGGGAACCGAGTTCATCGACCGATGGGTCAGCCGCCCGCTGGGAGCGAGGCGCACCGGCGTCAGGGGGCTCACACACCCGGACGTCGGCGCCCTGCGGCTGGCTTTCGAGGCCCTCGAGCTCCCCGACGCGGACCACCAGCGGCTGGTGGTCTACCTGCCTGCCGACGCCCCGACGGCGGCGGGGCTCGATCGGCTCTTTGGTCGCCAGCCCGGCGCCCTGCGATCCGTACACAGCGGCTAGAAACCCCCACCGTCGTCGGTGCGATTGGAGGGAATGCTCTGCCGTCTGGCAGAATGACCGGTCGAGTCCGACGTACTGTGGCCCCTCTCACCCGGTACGCCGCGTCCATCGAGCGTTCCGCCCCGTGTCCCCACGCGTGGGTATGGCCCTCACCCACACCAAACCGTTAGGGAGACACCACACCCGTGGCCGTCAAGATTCGCCTGAAGCGCATGGGCAAGATCCGTGCGCCGTTCTACCGCATCGTCGTTGCCGACTCGCGCACCAAGCGTGACGGTCGGGTCATCGAGGAGATCGGCACCTACAACCCCAAGGCCGACCCGTCGGTCATCCACGTCAACTCCGAGCGGGCACAGTACTGGCTCGGCGTCGGCGCGCAGCCCAGCGAGCCCGTCGCCGCGATCCTCAAGCTCACCGGCGACTGGCAGCTGTACAAGGGTGAGCCGGCCCCGCCGCCGCTGCTCGTCGCCGAGCCGAAGAGGGACAAGTCCGAGATCTTCAACGAGGCGTTGAAGGAGGCTCAGTCCGAGCCCAAGTCGGAGGCCGTGACCAAGCGCAGGGCCAGGAAGGCCGAGGCACCGAAGGCAGACGAGCCGAAGGCCGAGGCACCGAAGGCTGAGGCGCCGAAGGCCGCGGAGCCGAAGGCCGACGAGCCGAAGGCCGACGAGGCCGACCAGCCGCGTGGCGTCGCCGACACCGCTGTCGCCGAGGGGCCGCACGGTCCTGACTCGGCCGCCGCGCTGGAGGACGGTTCGGCGCCGAAGGGTTTCGAGATCAAGGGCAACGCCGACTCGATGAAGTTCCACGCGCCGAGCAGCCCGTGGTACGACCGCACGGTCGCCGAGGTGTGGTTCCGCACGGCGGCGGCGGCCGAGATGGCCGGTTTCGTC
>WHTB01000426.1 GCA_009379735.1 Propionibacteriales bacterium | reverse complement strand
TTGACGGCCTCGATGAACTCGGGCGCCCCCTTGGGCAGTCGCTTCTGATAGAAGCCATCGCCTTCCCGGTCCTGCGGTCCGGTGGCCAGCCGCATGCCCTCACGCCAGCCGTCCGGCCAGCGTTCCATCGCCGTGGGGCGTTCAGCTAGGGCCCGCATCAGGGGCCCTCCAACCGCCGCGAAGTACCGGCACACTTCCAGTTTGGTGACAGGCGGAGTCCGGTCGGTGGCCTCAAAGACCACCCGATCGGGCGAAGAAACGCGCACTTCACGCTCTCCGACCGCCAACATCACCGCTGCACTCTTCGCCACGCCTTCCAACGTAGAGCACCCCACCTCCCTCCTTCGTGAACAGTTCGGGACAAGTCTGCGGATTCCCCTTCCGCCGGGCCCCGACTCGGGGTAGAACCAAGCGTCACCCTCAGGAGGAACCGTGCAGCGTAGATCAGTCCTCGCCGGCCTCGCGGCCGCCGCGCTCCCCATGGCGGCGCTGGTCGCCGTCTCCCCCGCCCTGGCCGTCTCACCCGACGTGGTCGTCTCCGAGGTGTACGGCGGGGGCGGCAACTCCGGTGCGACGTACACCCACGACTTCGTCGAGCTGCACAACCGTGGCACGGAGACCGTCTCGCTGGCCGGCTGGAGCGTGCAGTACGCGTCGGCGGCCGGGACCACCTGGCAGGTGACCCCGCTGGGCGGAACGATCGCGCCGGGCGAGCACTACCTCGTCCAGCAGGCGGCCGGCGCCGGCGGGACCGTGCCGCTGCCGACCCCGGACGCCGTCGGCAGCATCGCGATGAGCGGCACCAGCGGCAAGGTGGCGCTGTCGACGGCGGGCACAGCGTTGCCGTGCGGCGGCGACTGCGACACCGACGCGGCGGTGCGCGACTTCGTCGGCTACGGCACGGCGAACGACTTCGAGGGCAGCGCCCCGGCGCCGGGGTTGTCCAACACCACGTCGGCCCAGCGGGGAGCCTCCGACACCGACAACAACGCCACCGACTTCACCGCGGCGGCGCCAGAGCCGCAGAACACCAACCGGCCCCCGGTCAGCGCCCGCATCCACGACCTGCAGGGAGCCGCGCACCTCTCGCCCCGGCTGAACGAGAACGTCGCCGACGTGCCCGGTGTCGTCACCGCGGTCCGCAACAACGGCTTCTGGCTGCAGGACACCGAGCCGGACGACGACCCGGCGACCAGCGAGGGCATCTTCGTGTTCACGTCGTCGGCACCGACGGTCGCGGCCGGCGACTCGGTCACCGTCGACGGCCGGGTCGGCGAGTTCCGGCCCGGCGGGTCCGGCGGGACCGAGAACCTCACCACGACCCAGCTCTCCTCGCCCACGGTCGAGACCGTCTCGTCGGGCAACCCGCTCCCCGCCGTCGGCATCGTCGGCGCTGGCGGCCGCGTGCCGCCCGCCGCCGTGATCGACGACGACGCCACCGGCAGCGTCGAGGACTCCGGCTCGTTCGAGCCGCCGCGGACGGCATCGACTTCTGGGAGTCGCTGGAGGGCATGCGGATCGGCCTCGACACGGCCGAGGTAGTCGGCCCGACGAACAACTTCGGGGAGCTCCCGGTCGTACCCGATGGCTCGTCGCTGCGCACACCGCGAGGAGGCATCCTGGTACAGCCCGACGACTTCAACCCCGAGCGGATCCTGCTCGACGACGTGCTGGCCCCGATGGCCGAGGCCGACGCCGGTGACACGTTGTCCGGAGTGACCAGCGGCGTGCTCGACTACGGGTTCTCGAACTTCAAGCTGCTGGTGACCCAGACCCCGACCGTCGTCGACGGTGGGCTCGCCAAGGAGTCCGCCACCGCTGCGCCGGCCGACGAGCTGGCGGTCGGCACGGCCAACGTCGAGAACCTCGACCCGACCGACCCGCAGGCGAAGTTCGACGCGCTGGCGGGCAACATCGTCGACAACCTGGCGGCACCCGACGTCGTCGCGCTGGAGGAGGTCCAGGACAACAACGGCGCCACCAACGACGGCACGGTGGCCGCCGACCAGACCCTCGACAAGCTGGTGGCGGCGGTGACCGCGGCCGGCGGTCCGGCGTACGAGTGGCGTCAGATCGACCCACAGGACCTCACCGACGGCGGCGAGCCCGGCGGCAACATCCGGGTCGCCTTCCTCTACCGGACCGACCGTGGCCTGGAGTTCGTCGACCGGGGCGACGCGTCCGCCACGACCCCGACGACAGTCGAGACGATCGACGGCCAGGTCGCGTTGTCGCACTCCCCCGGTCGGGTCGACCCGACCAACGGGGCTTGGCAGAGCTCGCGCAAGCCGCTGGCCGGCGAGTTCCGTTGGCAGGGCCGCACGGTGTTCGTGATCGCGAACCACTTCAACTCCAAGGGCGGTGACGAGCCGCTGTTCGGCCGGTTCCAGCCCCCGACCCGCAGCACGGAGCAGCAGCGCCACCAGCAGGCCACGGTGCTACGCGGCTTCGTCGACGACGTGCTCGCTGCCGACCCGGCGGCACGCGTGGTGGTCGCCGGAGACATCAACGACTTCGAGTTCTCGGAGACCGCCGACATCCTGGTCGGCT
>WHTB01000192.1 GCA_009379735.1 Propionibacteriales bacterium | reverse complement strand
GGGCGCCGCTGGGCCGGCGTCGAGGGGCTGGCGGTGGCCAGCACGGTGGCGACTCTTGCCATCGCTCCGTTCGCCGTGGCGACGGCGGGCGCGCGCCTGCTTGAGCCACGCCTGCTGGCGCTGGGGGTTCTGGTCGGTCTGCTCAGTTCGGTGATTCCCTACAGCCTTGAGATGGCCGCCCTGCGCACCCTGCCGCCCCGGGTGTTCGGCATCTTGATGAGCCTCGAACCGGCCACCGCGGCGCTGGTAGCCGCCGTCATCCTCCGCGAGTGGCTCACCCCGCTGCAACTGCTCGCGATTGCCTGCGTGACCGCGGCCTGCGTGGGCGCCGCTCGCACGACATCGGCCCGCGACGGCATCGCCGTCGACTAACCGCGAGTGTCGATGCGCACTTTCCGGGCGGCACGGCGCAGCGTCGTCAAGACGGCTGGGCCGAGCAGCAGGATGGCGGTGGCGTCGGGAGAGCTGGTGGCGGGCCACATCGCGCACTCGCTCGTGGAGCCCGAAGAATTGAGTCCGACAGATTGGCCCACGGTGGCGGAGCGGGCCGAGGTCGAGAACCTCAGGTTCCAGCTGCGCGCCATCCGGCAATGGCTTACAGACATGTACAGGACCCCCATCGAATGGCGCCTTGCAGCAGGCGTCACGGACGGCCTCGTCAAAGCAACGGCCGACGAGGCCGCCGATCTCCATAGCCGCCTAGCTAGGGGGCGCGCCGTCCCGGCACTCCCAGGCCCTCCGAGTCGACGTCCGCACCGTCCCAGAGGCCGGTGTCGTACCCACCGTCCGGGATCACGATCAGGTCGTGCGGGCGTGACTGGCTCGGCAGTCGCGCGGGCGCGCGCAGCAGGGCGAGGTCGGCCGAGCACCGCTCGACGTCGTCGACGAGCCGCTGCACATCGACGTCGGTGCCGAGATGGCTGCGCAGGCCGAGAACGGCGTGCTCCAGGTCACGCAGCGTGGTCTCCACGCGGGCGAGCTGCTCGTGGACGGTCACGTTTCGTCAGCCTCCCAGGCCGAGCGGGGCCGGCCGTGCTATCGAGATGAGGAAGGAGGTTACCGTATGCTGCATACAAAAGCCAATGGGCAAATTGGGGAACAATCCCAAGAAGTCGATGTGCCCGAAGGGAGTCAGACCAGATTTGCCCGGACCCTCTAGACACTCGCCGGATGGTGCGGTAGACCTAACGACTACATCATACGGTATGCAATCGACGAGGATCTTTAGCCAGAACCTGTCGCCACATCGGTCATGAGGAGATGACAGCACAGATGGCCCAGACAGTGTCCGAACCTGACGTCCTCACCAAGTCAGAGGACTCAGAACCAGGCCCAACGACGATCTCGGGTGGGCACCTGGTCGCCAAGGCGCTCAAGGCCGAGGGTATCGACGTGATCTTCACGCTCTGCGGAGGCCACATCATCGACATCTACGACGGCTGCGTCGACGAGGGCATCGACGTGGTCGACGTCCGCCACGAGCAGGTCGCCGCGCATGCCGCGGACGGCTACTCCCGGATCACCGGACGCCCCGGATGTGCTGTCGTCACCGCCGGCCCTGGCACGACCGACGCCGTCACCGGTGTCGCCAACGCGTTCCGCGCGGAGAGCCCGATGCTCCTGATCGGCGGTCAGGGCGCCCTCAACCAGCACAAGATGGGCTCGCTCCAAGACCTGCCGCACGTCGACATGATGACGCCGATCACGAAGTTCGCCGCCACGGTCCCGCACACGGCGCGTGCGGCCGACATGGTGTCGATGGCGTTCCGCGAGTGCTACAACGGCGCACCCGGGCCGTCGTTCCTGGAGATCCCCCGCGACATCCTCGACGGCAAGGTGCCGCTCGACCAGGCGACGATCCCTAAGGCGGGTCAGTACCGCGCCTCCACCAAGAGCATCGGCGACCCCAACTCGGTCGAGGCGCTCGCCGACCTCCTGGTCCGGGCCGAGAAGCCGTGCGTCCTGCTCGGCACGCAGGTATGGACGTCGCGCGCGACCGATGCCGCCATCGAGTTCTGTCGCACCCTCAACATCCCGGCCTTCATGAACGGCTCGGGCCGCGGAACACTGCCGCCGGGGGACCCGCACCACTTCCACCTGTCGCGCAGGTACGCGTTCAACAACGCCGACGTCATCGTCATCGTGGGCACGCCGTTCGACTTCCGGATGGGCTACGGTCGCCGGCTGCCTGAGTCCGCGACGGTCGTCCAGGTGGACATGGACTACCGCACGGTCGGCAAGAACCGCGACGTCGATCTCGGCCTGGTCGGGGATCCTGGCGCGATCCTGTCCGCGGTGACCCAGGCCGCCTCGGGCCGGCTGAGCAACGGTGCCGCCGATCGCAAGGCATGGTTCACCGAGCTCCGGGCCGAGGAGGACGCGGCGTACCAGAAGCGGCTGCCGCGTCAGCTGTCGGACAGCCAGCCCATCGCGCCGCTGCGTCTCGCGCATGAGATCAACGAGTTCCTCACCGAGGACTCCATCTACATCGGCGACGGCGGCGACATCGTCACCTTCTCCGGTGGCGTCGTGCAGCCGAAGTCGCCCGGGCACTGGATGGACCCCGGTCCGCTGGGGACCCTCGGGGTGGGCGTGCCGTTCGCGCTCGCCGCGAAGTACGCGCGGCCCGACAAGGAGGTCGTCTGTCTCTTCGGTGACGGCGCCTTCAGCCTTACCGGCTGGGACTTCGAGACGATGGTGCGTTTCAATCTCCCGTTCGTCGGGATCGTCGGCAACAACTCGTCCATGAACCAGATCCGCTACGGCCAGATCCAGAAGTACGGCGAGGACCGTGGGCGCATCGGCAACACGTTGGGCGACGTGAAGTACGACGAGTTCGCGCGGATGCTCGGCGGCTACGGCGAGGAGGTGCGTGACCCCAAGGACATCGCACCCGCGCTGCAGCGGGCCCGTGAGTCGGGCAAGCCGTCGCTGATCAACGTGTGGGTGGACCCGGACGCGTACGCACCGGGAACGATGAACCAGACCATGTACAAGTAGCGATCTCGTCGGTGGTGTCCGAAGGCGCCACCGCCGACCTCACTGGGAGGACGGATATGGGCAAGGCACTTGAAGGTGTCCGGGTACTCGACATGACCCATGTGCAGTCGGGCCCGTCGTGTACGCAGATACTCGCCTGGCTCGGCGCCGATGTGGTCAAGCTCGAGGCGCCCAAGGGGGACATCACCCGGCAGCAGCTGCGCGACCTCCCGGATGTCGACAGCCTCTACTTCACGATGCTGAACTGCAACAAGCGCAGCATCACGCTGAACATGAAGTCCGACCGCGGCAAGGAGATGTTCACCGAGCTGGTGGGCAACTCCGACATCCTCGTGGAGAACTTCGCGCCCGGCGCCGTCGACCGGATGGGCTTCACGTGGGAGCGACTGCACGAGATCAACCCGCGGCTTATTTTTGCGTCCATCAAGGGATTCGGGCCCGGTCGCTACGCGGAATGCAAGGCGTACGAGGTGGTCGCCCAGGCGATGGGCGGCGCGATGAGCACCACCGGCTTCGAGGACGGGCCACCGACCGCAACCGGCGCCCAGATCGGTGACACCGGCACCGGCATCCATCTGGTGGCCGCCATCTTGGCGGCGCTCTACCAGCGCGTAGAGACGGGCCGCGGCCAGCGGGTAACCGTCGCCATGCAGGAGGCCGTGCTCAACATGACCCGGGTCAAGCTCCGCGACCAGCAGCGGTTGGCGCACGGTCCGCTCAACGAGTACCCGAACCAGGAGTTCGGTGACGAGGTGCCGCGGTCGGGCAACGCGTCGGGCGGAGGCCAGCCGGGTTGGGCCGTGAGATGTGCCCCTGGTGGGCCCAACGACTACATCTATGTCATCGTCCAGCCGCCGGGGTGGGTGAAGATCGCCGCCCTGATCGGCCGGCCCGAGCTGGCCGACGACCCGAACTGGAGCACACCCGAGGCGCGGCTGTCCAAGCTCGACAAGATGTTCGCCCTGATCGAGGAGTGGACCGAGAAGCACACCAAGTGGGAGGTCATGGAGCAGCTGAACGAGGTCAACGTCCCGTGCGGCCCCATCCTCAGCACCAAGGAGCTGATCGCGGACACCACCCTCGCCGACCTCGGCGCGGTGGTCGAGGTGCAGCACCCGCAGCGCGGGACCTTCAAGACGGTCGGTTGCCCGCTCAAGCTCTCCGACTCACCCGTGACGGTCGAGACGTCGCCCGCGCTCGGTGAGCACAACGCCGACATCTACGCCGAGATCGGCATCACGACAAGCGAGCTCGACGAGCTCAAGTCCGCAGGGGTGGTCTGACGACGGATCGCGGAACCACGACACCACAACAGACACAGGATCACTCCACGGTGGAGTTAGGAGCAGGCATGAGCTACGACCGATCGGTCGTCCAAGGAGTCCTCGACCAGGCCCTTGCCGAGGGCCGTACGGCGTTGAGCGCCCCCGAGGCCAAGAAGGTCGCTGACGCGTACGGCATCCCGACGCCGGGCGAGGGTCTGGCGACGTCGGCCGACGAGGCGGTTGCGCTGGCGACGGAGATCGGGTTCCCGGTCGTCCTGAAGATCGTGTCGCCGGAGATCCTGCACAAGACCGACGCCGGTGGGGTGCTCGTCGACGTGCAGGACACGGACGCGGTCGCCACGGGTTACGCGGAGATCGTCAGCAACGCCAAGGCGTACAACGCGGAGGCGACCATCACCGGCGTGCAGGTGCAGCAGATGCTGGCCGGCGGGCCCGACGTGCAGGAGGTCATCGTCGGTTCGGTCACCGACGAGACGTTCGGCAAGGTGGTGGCCTTCGGCCTCGGCGGCGTACTCGTCGAGGTGCTCAAGGACGTGACGTTCCGCCTCGCGCCCACCTCCCCCGAGGAGGCGCGCTCGATGGTCGACGGCATCCAGGCGCACGAGATGCTCGACGGGGTACGCGGCGCCGCGGCCGTCGACAAGGACGCGGTGGCCGACATCATCACCCGGCTGTCCGACCTCGTCGCCGACTTCCCGCAGTTCGCTGAGGTCGACCTCAACCCGGTCCTCGCCGCCGCCGACGGTGCTACCGCGGTCGACGTACGCATCATCGTCGACGAGGCCGCTGGCAAGCCGGTGGAGCGGTACACGCAGGAGGAGATCCTGCAGGCGATGAACCGGATCATGAAGCCGAAGTCGATCGCCGTGATCGGAGCCTCCAACGAGGAGGGCAAGATCGGCAACTCGGTGATGAAGAACCTGATCAACGGCGGCTACCAGGGCGAGATCCACCCGGTCAACCCGAAGTCCGACGAGATCCTCGGCAAGCCGGCGTTCAAGAGCATCACCGACGTGCCGGGCGACGTCGACGTCGCCGTCTTCGCGGTGCCGGCGAAGTTCGTCGCCGCCGCTCTCGAGGAGTGTGGCGCCAAGGGTGTCGCGGGCGCGATCCTCATCCCCTCCGGGTTCGCCGAGACCGGCAACCAGGAGCTGCAGGACGAGGTCGTCGCCATCGGCCGCAAGACGGGCGTACGGCTGCTCGGCCCGAACATCTACGGTTACTACTACACGCCGGAGAACCTGTGCGCGACGTTCTGTACGCCGTACGACGTCAAGGGCAGTGTGGCTTTGTCGTCGCAGAGCGGCGGCATCGGCATGGCCATCCTCGGCTTCAGCCGCTCGACCAAGATGGGCGTGTCGGCGATCGTCGGCGTCGGCAACAAGGCCGACATCGACGAGGACGACCTGCTCACGTTCTTCGAGCAGGATGACAACACCAACCTGATCGCGATGCACCTCGAGGACCTCAAGGACGGACGGGCGTTCGCGGAGACCGCACAGCGCGTGTCGAAGCAGAAGCCGGTCGTTGTGCTCAAGGCCGGGCGCACCGACATGGGTGCCCGCGCCGCGAGCTCTCACACCGGAGCGCTGGCCGGCAACGACAAGGTCTACGACGACATTCTGCGGCAGAGCGGCGTCGTGCGGGCGCCCGGGCTGAACGACATGCTCGAGTACGCGCACGGGCTGCCACTGCTGCCGACGCCGAAGGGCGAGAACGTCGTCATCATCACCGGTGCGGGCGGCTCGGGCGTGCTGCTGTCCGACGCCTGCGTCGACAACGACCTCACCCTGATGACCATCCCGGACGACCTCGACCAGGCGTTCCGGAAGTTCATCCCGCCGTTCGGTGCCGCCGGCAACCCGGTCGACATCACCGGCGGAGAGCCTCCCGCGACGTACCGGAACACCATCGCCCTCGGTCTCGAGGACGACCGGATCCACGCGCTGATCCTGGGCTACTGGCACACCATCGTGACCCCGCCGATGGTGTTCGCGGAGCACGTCGTCGACGTGGTCGAGGAGTACCGCGCACGTGGCATCGACAAGCCGATCGTGGCCTCGCTGTCCGGTGACGTCGAGGTCGAGGAGGCGAGCCGACACCTCTTCGAGCACGGAGTGGTGGCCTACCCCTACACCACGGAGCTGCCGGTCGCGGTCCTCGGCGCGAAGTACCGCTGGGCTCGTAATGCCGGTCGATCGGGCTGAGCATGCACGAGGTTTCAGTTGCGCGTCGTCACCTGACCGTTCCCAGTACAGTCGGGCGACGAACCTTGCAGACCTTCTTGCGTTCGGAGCCGTCCCATACGGCGAGATCGGGGAGAACGCAAGTTCCAGGACCACGTTGGAATCTTGTGGTTTGAACGCCTAGTAAGGAGTTCGAGGTGGAACGTCCCACGATTGAGCCAGGCGGCCCGGAGTCATCGGGCGGCACAACTGCAGAAGGTGCGGCGCAGCGCACGTGGAAGGCCGGCCGAGAGGATCCACTCCCGATCAGGCCGCTTCCCGAGGCTCCCGCGTCGGTGCACATCGTTGGCCCTGCGATGATCCTCATCGCGCTCGGTGTCGGCCTGGGCGAGACGTACATGTGGCCTCGGTTGGTTCTCGTCTTCGGCCCCGAGATCCGCTGGCTGTTCCTCATAGGTGTGACGTTGCAGGCCGTCGTGATGCTCGAGATGGCCCGCTACGCCATGGCAACAGGGGAGAGCATCTTCTTCGGCGCTGCACGCGTGTGGAAGCCGCTGATGTGGCTCTTCTTCGGCATCGCCGTTCTGGTGTATATCTGGCCCGGCCACATGGCGGCCAGCGCCAGTGCGTTGGAGACCTTGACCGGCATTCCATGGCTGATCTCCGCCATCGTCGGCCTGATCCTGATCGGTCTCGTGTTCAGTTTCGCGAGTGTGGTCTACAACCTGCTCGAGACCTTGATGACCTGGCTGATGGGCATTCTTGTGATCGGCTCGGCGATCATCGCCGCCATCGTGGGAACGCTCGGTGACCTCTGGGACACCCTCTGGGGAATGTTCGCCTTCGGCTTCGTGCCCGACGACATGATGACCGCGGCGTGGTTCCCGATCATTGTGGGGTCCATCGCGTTCGCCGGCCCGTCGGGCATGCAGCAGATGTGGTACACGCTGTGGTTACGCGACAAGGGCGCAGGAATGGGTGTTCACCTTCCCAAGATCCACGGCCTGACACACGCCGGTGATGAAGAGACCATGCCTCACCGCGGTTTCATGTTCGACACCGAGGACTCCGACGAGATGCGCAAGTGGAAGGGTTGGCGGCGTTGGGTGATGGTCGACGCCATCGTGCTCTTCTGGGGCGTCACAATGCTGGTCACCATCATCTTCACCGTCCTCGCGCAGGCAGCCGCCGCAGAGAACCCGAACGTGCAGACCCTGCTCGAGAACGACCAGGAGGACGCCGCCTTGCAGGCCATGGCGGATGCGTTCGCCTCGGCCGGCAGCCCCATCCTGGGCACACTGTTCTTCGGCTTCATCGTGCTGGTGGGCTGGAAGGGCAGCCTGGGCATCTTCGACGCCTTCGCCCGTGGACAGGCTGACATGACCTACTTCTTCATTCCGGGAATGAAGCGGTTCAAGATGTCGTACATCTACTTCGCGTTCCTCTGGGGTGTGCTGATCTTCGGTATCCTGATCCTGCTGTTCGGACCGGCTGACGGTCCGACGGCGATTCTGGACACCCTCGCCTTCCTGTCGGGGTTCGCCATGGGCGCCTACTGCGTCGTGTTGCTGTTGGTGAACAACATGATGCTTCCAAGGAAGATCAGACCAGGCATCATCACGAACGTCGTGATCGGGTTCGGCGCGGTCTTCTATCTCGGTATGCTCTTCTACAGCCTCTTCCGCTTCGGCGTGGTGCTGTGAGCTGACTGGGATGGAGACTGTGCAGGCGCGTCAGACTGCCGAGCTGGTTCTCCCCGGCGCCCTCATCGGCTTTGTCGCCGGTGCGGTCGCCGGGGGCGTGGCCCTGGTCGGAGACCTCTCCGCGAGCTATGCCATCACGACGGCCCTCGCACTGGGCTTGCCGTTGGCGGTGTTCGGCATGGGCTACGACCTGTTGCTCGCTGCCGGTCGCATTCGGCTCGGCGGCGTTGCTCCGGCGGCGTTGTACTGGCTGGTGGCGTTCCCACTGGCTCGCGCCATGCACGAGATCCTGTTCGACGTCGCGTCCGGCAGGCCGATCAGCCTGCCGGACGCGGTCGTCCCGTTCCTCGTGTACCAGGCCATCCTCAGCGTGGGATTC
>WHTB01000086.1 GCA_009379735.1 Propionibacteriales bacterium | reverse complement strand
GACTCCTCGATGTCCAGCGCGGCGAGTACGTGCTGCAGCACCTCGTGCGGCGCCTCGCCGGCGTCACGGGCCCGCAGCACCTCGTCGCGCTCGGCTCGCAGCATCTCGAGGCGCAACCGGGCATAGCTGCGCGCCGGGGTCTCCGTGGTGTTCGCGTGTGCAAGCCGCTCCCACGCGGCGTTCGCACGCTCGAGGCTACGGCTCCGGAGCCGCGCGACGATCTCCTCGGGATCGTCGCTCCCCACGATCTGGTCGAGGCGGGTGAGGCCGACGCTGGCCGCTCGCTGCAACAGCTCGGCCTCACGGAGCGCGTCCTCGGCCGGGTCGGGGGCGCTGAGGCCGAGCCGGCGGACCAGCCACGGCAGCGTCGAGCCCTGCAGCAGCAGGGTCCCGGCCGTGACGACGAGCGCCAGCAGCACCAGCACCTCCCGATGCTCGGTCTGCTCCGGCAGGGCGAACACGGCGGCCAGCGTCACCACCCCGCGCAGGCCCGCCCACGAGATCACGGCGGGCGCTTGCCACGGCGGGGAGGGGTCGCGGCGTGCCACCGCGGGCACCAGGCGGGCCAGGTACGTCGCGGGGAACACCCACACCGGCCGCAGCACCATCACCGCGACCAGCACCGCGGCAGAGGCCAGCACGATCCGGCCGGTGGAGAGCGACGTGCGGGCGAGGTCCTCGGTGATCCACCACGCCTGCAGACCGATCAGCAGGAAGACGGTGTTCTCGAGCACGAACTGGATGGCCGACCAGATGGTGCGCTCGAAGATCCGCGACGCGGCCGTCTGCACGACCGGCGCCTTGTGCCCCATTAGCAGGCCCGTGACGACGACCGCGAGGATGCCCGACGCGTGGATCTCCTCGGCGACCAGGTACGTCGCGAACGGCGTGACCAGCGAGATCGACGTGTCGGTCAGCGTGTCGGTGACATGGCGGCGGATGCGGCACACCACGACGGCGACCAGCATGCCGACCAGGAACCCGCCAGCCGCCGAGACCACGAAGTCGATGGCGACGTCGAACAGCGTCACGGTCCCCGTGATGGCAGCGATGGCCGTACGCAGCACCACGATCGCCGTGGCGTCGTTGACCAGGCTCTCGCCCTCGAGGATCGTGACGATGCGCCGCGGCATGCCCACCCGGCGTGCGATCGCCGTCGCGGCGACCGCGTCCGGTGGTGCGACCACCGCGCCCACGGCGATCGCGGCCGGCAGCGACACCGGCAACAGCCACCACACCACCAGCCCGACGCCGACTGCGGTGAAGAGCACCAGGCCGACCGACAGCAGGGCGATGGGCCGCGCGTTGGCCCGGAAGTCCACCAGGGAGGTGCGCAGCGATGCTGCGTACAACAGCGGTGCCAGCAGGCCGACCAGGACGAGGTCGGTGCTCAGCTCGATCCGCCCGACGAACGGCAGGTACGAGACGGCGATGCCGAAGGCGGTCAGGATCAGCGGGGCCGGCAGCCCGTACCTGCGCGCTATCCCGCCGACCGTGATGACCACCGCCACCACAACGACGACGATGATGGGGACCTGCACGTCTGAAGTGTGTCAGGCGCACAAAGGAAGGTCCGACGTTAGGCTGTGGCCATGGCCGATGTACTCGACGACCGTCAGATCCACCAGGCGATGTCCGAACACCCGCACTGGGAGTCCCGGGACGGTGCCTTGATGCGCTCCGTGCACGCACCCGACTTTATCGGCGGGATTCGGCTGGTCGACGAGGTGGCGGTCGTGGCCGAGGGTCTCAACCACCACCCCGACATCGACATCCGCTGGACGACCGTGACGTTCCACCTGTCGACCCACTCCGAGGGTGGCGTCACCAAGCACGACGTGGAGCTCGCCGGCCGCATCGACGAGATCGTCGACCGGCTGTTCGGCTAGTTCGACCCCGACTTGCGGCGGAACTGCCGCTGGTGGTGGTCGTTGTGAGCCTCACCCACGCCGGTGTGTCGTACGCCCTCCGCGTGGTCATCGCGGTGGGTCTTCTTCTTCTCCAGCGCCTCGCGGAACTTCTTGTGCAGGTCGTCGTCCTGGTCGGCCGGCTTCTTCGGCGAATCAGTCATGGAGCTCTCCCTCGTACCCTTGCGAGCGGCTGACCCCTCTACTCAACCAAAACGGTCGGTCTGGTCGCCACTCTATTCGTCCGGTTCGCCCTCTTCTCCGCGCGCCTTGCCGGGATGGTTACTATGCGCGCACGGACTGGGACGACTCCGTCGCGTCCGCCCGGCTGGACGGTCCACTCGCCGTCGGCAGCAAGGTGCGTTTCCGTCCCACCGGCGGCCCGCCACTTACGTACGTTCTGACCTGGCTGTGGGCGCCGACCATCGGCCGCAGCGCAGCTCGCGGGATCGAGTGGGCGCTGGCCAACCTCGTCCGGCTGTGCGAGAGCCGGACCTGATGCGTACCCGGGGATCCCGGCACCACCATCCCGACGACAGCACCGGCCTGGTCCTGTGGCAGGTGACGAATGGCTGGCAGGCCGCCCAACGCGCCGTCCTGGTCCCGCTCGGCCTCACCCATGCCCAGTTCGTCGCACTGGCGAGCATCACCACGCTGACCGACGCGGAGGAGCGGGTGAACCAGTCGAGGGTGAACGAGTACGCACGGCTCGACCCGACAATGGGCTCCCAGGTCGTACGCGCCCTGGAGTCCAAGGGGCTCATCGTCCGCCAGCGCGACTCAGCAGATCGGCGCGCCCGCCTGCTCTCACCGACGGAGAGCGGCCGCCGCCTGGCCGCCGCTGCGATCCGGGTGGTCGAAGGAGTCGACGACCGGTTCTTCGAAGCCATCGCTGACGACCGGCGAGAGTTCACCCGCCACCTCGTCAGCATCAGAGACGCGACCCGATGACTCGACTCGTTCCTCTTCGTACGGCGCGCGGATGTGCTGGAGTGGCCTGGTGGATGCCGTGGACCTCGCCCGACGCTTCGCGCTTGGCGGTGCCGCGAGGCTGTCGGACGAGCCGGTTGCGCGGGGCAAGCAGGGAGTCGTGTGGCGGCTGGAGACGGCCGACGGTCGCTGGGCGGTGAAGGTGCCGTTCCACCCGGCCCGTGAGGACGAGGTGCGGGTGGCGACCGCGTTTCAGGAGGCGGCCTATGCCGCCGGTGTACCGACGCCGCAGGTGCGGCGTACCGCGGAGGGAGACGTGTTCGCCGCCGTGGCCGGCAGCCAGGTCAGGGTCTACGAGTGGGTCGACCTGCTTGCCCCCGACCCGACCATCGACCCGGCGCTGGTCGGCGCTGTCGTGGCCACTATGCACCAGGTAGCGGTGACCGACGTCGGCTCGTTGGACCCGTGGTCCGTCGAACCGGTCGGTGCCGACCGTTGGGACCAGCTGGTCGAGCAGCTTCGGGAGGCGGGGGCACCGTTCGCCGGCCGGTTGGCCGATCTGCGCGACGAGCTGGTCGCCTTGGAGTCCTGGATCGAGCGACCCCCGCTGCTGCGGACCTGCCACCGCGACCTGTGGGCGGACAACGTCGTGCCGACCGCGGACGGCGGTGTGTGCGTCATCGACTGGGAGGACAGTGGGCCGGCTGACCCGAGCCAGGAGCTGGGGTACGTGCTCTTTGAGTTCGGCCGCACCGACCCGGGCCGGGCCCGCGCGCTCGCCGACGCCTACCGGGAGGCCGGTGGGCCGGGGACAGTGAGCCGGCCCGGGCACTTCTCGATGCTCATCGCGCAGCTCGGGCACATCACCGAGATCGCCGCCACCGACTGGCTGAAACCCAACGTACGCTCTCCCGACCGTGCCGACTCAGCCGCATGGATCAGCGAGGTCCTCGACGAGCCGCACACCCGCGACCTGCTCGAAACCCTGCTCAGGGCCGTGGGAGGCAGCACCTCGGCGTGAAAGTAGGGCCAAGCCCGGGCCGGAGCAACAGCCGTGCTGGAGGCTTGGCCGACTCCGTCACCGGGCGTCATCATGGAAAGCCGACAACTCGCCGATCGCACCGTTGACCTTCTCAGCACGCTCGCGGTCCTCGGTGTCGCGCAGCCAAGCCAGGTCGGCCTCCATCGACATCGTCGCCGCGGGCGGGAGTTCGTCCTCGTCGTAAGTGCCGAGGATGGCCTGTGATCCCAGAACGATGACGTCCGGATCCCCCGAAACATCGCAGGCTGCTCGAAGGATGTGCGCCAGCTGCTGGCGGTCCATCAGGCCACCTGATGCTCGCGAGACCATTGCTGGTGGAAGGACCGAAGCACCTGCACCCGGGTGTCGTCTGACAGGACACCGGCGAACGGCGTGTTCTGCCGGAGCTCGCAAGACTTGGACGTGCGGCTGGTGACGGTCTCCATGACCGCGTCGAGGCCGGAGTCGAGGACTTCGGACCACTCGTCCAAATAGTGGATCGTCATGCCATCACGACGGTGGACCGAACGCCAACTGTCCATCTTCTGACGCGCCTTCTCCAGAACCTCGGTTGGGCGCCTAAGGAGTTCGCTGAGGAGCGCCTGGTGCAACCACAGTGAGCGCTCCTGCTCGCGGGATAAGACACTCATCATGCGAGACACCTCGCTGCGAGAAATACGGCGGTGAGCCAACTCGGACGAAGGCGATCTCGCCGCGGTCGCACATGTCGACCACATGCTGCCGCGAGACTCCGAGCAGTCGCCCGACATCTCCGGTCCTCAGCAGGTTCTTGTTCTCCACGACACCATCATGGCGCGGGGCTCTTCTGCTGGATGGGTGGTGGCCCTCAGGGCTCTGCTGCCGTTGACTGGCGCGTTCGGTAGGGACAAACCGGACACCAGGCCTACGCAACGCGCCAGTCGATGAGGTGGGGTGCCGTTTCCCGTACCCCAACGCTCGGCACGACGTCCGAAACCTGGAGCCCTCCAACGCTCTGTTCTTCGGACGTTGCACCCCGGCAGTTAGCCAAGCGGGTCAGTGCGGTCGACGCACCCACACATCCAGCAGGAACCCGCATTGGGCAAAATTCGACGTCAGTCCCCTGGCGAGCCTGCGCAGCTTCAGACGTTGAAGCGGAACTCCACCACGTCGCCGTCGGCCATCACGTAGTCCTTGCCCTCCATCCGGACCTTGCCGGCCGACTTGGCGGCGTTCATCGAGCCGGCCGCGACGAGGTCGTCGTACGACACGATCTCGGCCTTGATGAAGCCGCGCTGGAAGTCGGTATGGATGACGCCGGCTGCCTCCGGTGCGGTCGCGCCGCGCCGGATCGTCCACGCCCGCGACTCCTTCGGCCCGGCCGTGAGGTACGTCTGCAGCCCGAGCGTGTCGAAGCCCACCCGCGCGAGTACGTCGAGACCGGGCTCGTCGATGCCCATCTCGGCGAGCATCTCGCGCGCCTCGTCGTCGTCGTCGAGCTCGACCAGCTCGGCCTCGAACTTCGCGTCGAGGAAGATCGCCTCGGCGGGGGCGACGAGCTCGCGCATCGACTCCTTCAGCGACTCGTCGGACAGCTCGTCGGCGTCACAGTTGAAGACATAGAGGTACGGCTTGGCGGTCAGCAGCATCAGCTCGCGGATCAGCGCGCGGTCGATCTGTGTCGACGAGATGGGGGTGCCGGCCTCCAGCGCGGCCTGTGCCTCGCGTACCCCCTCGAGGACCGCAGCGTTCTCCTTCTTCAGCCGAGCCTCCTTCTCCAACCGGGGAAGGGATTTCTCGACCGTCTGCAGGTCAGCGAGGATCAGCTCGGTCTGGATCGTGGAGATGTCATCCGACGGCGACACCTTGCCGTCGACGTGGGCGACGTCGTCGTCGCGGAAGACCCGCGTGACCTGGCAAATCGCGTCGGACTCGCGGATGTGCGAGAGGAACTTGTTGCCCAGGCCCTCGCCCTCGCTGGCCCCTCGGACGATGCCGGCGATGTCGACGAACTGCACCGTCGCCGGCAGCTGCCGCGCCGACGCGAAGATGTCGGCGAGCGTGCCGAGCCGGTCGTCCGGCACGCCGACGACGCCGATGTTCGGCTCGATCGTCGCGAACGGGTAGTTCGCCGCAAGGACGTCGTTCTTGGTCAGGGCGTTGAAGAGGGTCGACTTGCCCGCGTTGGGCAGCCCGACGATTCCGATGGTGAGGGCCACGGGCGACAAGGGTACGGCGTACCCCTCACCACCGCAGAATCGGCGGCCGACTCAGAGATCGCCGCCCGGCTCCAGCCGTGAGTACGTGAGGCCGGCCGACTCGAGCAACGACGTGGCCAACCGAGCCGACACCGCGAGGCCGGTCGGGTTGAGCAGGCCGTCGTGGATCGCCAGCACCGTCCGGCTGCTCGCGACCCGGGCGTAGTCGACGGCGTCGGCGAGCCGCAGCCACGGCGCATGCAACGGCATGAGCAGCACCGGCACCGGCTGCGGTGGCGGGGTGAAGGAGTCGCCAGGATGGAAGACCTCGTCGTCGAAACAGTAGGCGACGTTGGAGATCCGCGGGATGTCGTCGTGGATGACGGCATGGGTCTCGCCGTGCACGGTGACCCGGAAGCCGGCGACGGCCAGCTCCTCGCCGGCGGCTACCTCAGTCAGCCGCTCGGCCAGCTCGGGCGCCTGTCGACGTACGGCCGCTGCCGCACCCGCGCCCGCGTAGATCGGCGCGTCGGTGCGCCGCAGTGCGTCCGGGTCGAGGTGGTCGGCATGCTCATGGGTCACGAACACGCCGACCACGCCGTCGACCGCCTCCGGCTCAGTGAACGTGCCGGGGTCGATGACGACGGCTCGGCCGTCACGTTCGAGCCGTACCGCCGCGTGTCCCAGCTTGGTGATCCGCATGCCGGCCAGCCTAGGACCGTCTCGCGCAACTGTCGGTGGCGTGGTGCACCCTGCGTGTCATGACGTACCTGACGCTGGCCGTGAGCCTTCTCCTCGGCGCGCTGCTCGGTGCCATGTGGGCGCGCGTACGGGTCAGCAGTGCCCTGGCGCGGGTGACCGCCGAGCGCGACGCCGCTCACGACCGGCTCGGCGAGATCACCGAGGAGCGCCGCGAGGCACGCGCCGAGCTGTCCGGTCAGGCCGTGGTCAAGGACAGCCTCGACCGACTGCACGAGCAGCTGCGCGACCTCGAGCGCAACCGGGCGGCCTGGCAGAGCCAGCTCAAGCAGCAGGTCGACGACGTCCGGCTGGCCGGTGACGCGCTGCGCCGGGAGACGGCGGCGCTGTCCACCGCGCTGCGCAAGCCGCAGGTGCGCGGGCGCTGGGGTGAGCTGCACCTACGGCGTGCGGTCGAGTTGGCCGGGTTGGTCGACCGGTGCGACTTCAGCGAGCAACAGACCGCCCGGCACGACGACGTCGCGTTCCGCCCCGACCTCGTCGTCCACCTGTCCGGCGGCAAGCAAATCGTGGTGGACGCAAAGGTCCCGCTCGACGCGTTCCTCGATGCGGCCGCGGCCGACGACGACGCCACCCGTGATGCCGGGCTGCGCAGGCACGCCGGCCAGCTCCGTCAGCATGTCAACACGCTGGCCGGCAAGGCGTACTGGCAGGCAGTCCCGGGCTCACCGGAGTTCGTGGTCCTGTTCGTGCCCGCCGAGGCGTTCCTGTCCCACGCGCTCGAGGCAGACCCGTCTCTGCTCGACGACGCCGCCGCCCGCAAGGTGATCTTGGCGACGCCGACCACGCTGATCGCGCTGCTGCGCACGGTCGCGCACGCCTGGACCCAGGAGGCACTCGCCGACAACGCCAAAGAGGTGCATGCGCTCGGCCGCGAGCTCTACACCCGCATCGGCACCGTCGCCGAGCACCTCGATCGACTCGGCAGGTCGCTGACCTCAGCCGTCGCGAGCTACAACAGCGCGATCGGTTCCGTGGAGACGCGCGTCCTCGTGTCGGCGCGGCGGCTAGGGGACCTGACCGCAAGCGAGCAGCAGCTCACCCCGCCGGTGGTGATCGACACGTCGATTCGGCCGTTGACCGCCGCCGAGCTGCTCGTTACCGACGACGTTCCGGCCCTCCCGCGGGCTCCGAGAGGCGGTCCGCAAAGGGGGGCCCAGAGTGAGGACGCAGGGTAAGGCGCAGCCGGTGCGTAGGCGTGCCCGCACGCTCGGCAGTCGGATGTCCACTACCGTGGTGGCGTGCATGACCTCCGCCCCCAGCAGGTCACCGCCCCCGCTGTGCTGCCCCGGCAGCGGCGGCCGCATGCCGCTGCGCGGCGCCGGGCCGGCTCGAGGGCGGCCCGTCGCGACCCGATGCTGCCGCCGGCGAGTGTGGTGGTCCTCGCCCTGTTGTCGACCTCGACCATCGCGGTCGTCGACCGTGGGCTGACCGGACGGCTGAGCCAGTTCTTCGACCTCAGCTTCGTCCTGGTCTGCATCGTGGCCGCACTCGCCGTCCGACGCTCCGGGCTGTTCACCGTCGGGGTGCTGCCACCGCTGCTGATGGGCGGCGTCTTCGCCGTGTTCACGGTGGTCGACCCGGGCACCCTGACCGCCGACCACCTCGCGTTCGCGAGCACCGTGCTGACCGGGCTCGCCCATCACGCGGCGGCGCTGGTGGCCGGGCACGCGTCGGCAGTGACGATCGCGGTAGCCCGCGGCGCCGCCGGTTCCGACGAGCGCCGCGGATCCGCTCGAGGTCGCGCGCGTCGTCGGTCCGACGGCACCCCCTAGTCTCGGGCCATGGCGATCGACCTGGCTGCTGCGCTGCGCGCGCGCGTCGACGGCCAGGTACTGACCGACCGCGGCAGCCAGGCGGCGTACGCCAGTGACGCCTCCAACCACCGGGTGCTGCCGCAGGCCGTCGTGCTCCCCGCCCATCCCGACGACGTGCTCGCCGTGCTGGCGGTCTGCCGCGAGCACGGCACCCCGCTGACGGCCCGCGGCGGTGGCACCAGCATCGCCGGCAACGCCGTCGGACCCGGCGTCGTGGTCGACTGCTCCCGCCATCTCGACCGCGTCGCAGCGATCGACGCCGACACACGGACGGCGACCGTGCAGCCCGGCGTCGTCCTGTCCGACCTGCAACGGGCCGCGGCGCCGCACGGGCTGCGGTTCGGCCCCGACCCGTCGAGCCACAACCGGTGCACGCTGGGCGGGATGATCGGCAACAACGCCTGCGGCTCGCACTCGGTGGCGTGGGGCACGACCGTCGACAGCGTGCGCTCACTGACGGTGGCGCTGGCCTCGGGTGACGTCGTGCAGCTCGGCGCCGCCGACACGTCCGCGCTGACGAGCCGGCTGGCAGACATGCGTGACCCGGCGATGGCGGAGATCCGGCAGCAGCTGGGCCGGTTCCCGCGGCAGATCTCCGGGTACGGCCTGCAGCACCTACTGCCCGAGCGCCTGCACACCGCGAAGGCGTTCGTCGGCTCCGAGGGCACGCTCGGCGTCGTGCTCGACGCGACGCTCGACCTGGTCCCGCTGCCGGCGCATCGCGCGCTGGTGGTCGCGGGATTCGCCGACCTGGTCGCTGCGGCCGCCTCCGCACCCGTCCTGCGTGAGCTCGGGCCGCTCACCATCGAGGCTCTCGGCGCGGAGATCGTCGCGGCGTACGACGCCCGGCCTGGACCACAGGCCCGGCCCGCCCTCCCGGCTGGGCGCGCGTGGCTGTTGGTAGAGGTCGGTGGGGCCACTGCCGACGAGACCGCCGAGCGGGCTGACCGGCTGGCCGCAGCTGCGACCGCGAGCGGGGCCGCGTCGGCCGTGACCATTCCCAAGCCGGCCGACCAGCGGGCTCTCTGGCTGATCCGGGAGCGGGGCGCCGGCCTGGCGACGCGGACGGTGGACGGCCGCGAGGGATGGGCCGGGTGGGAGGACGCCGCGGTCCCGCCCGAGCGGCTGGCGGCGTACCTCGCGGACTTCGAGCGGCTGCTGGCCGACCACGGCCGGGGCGGCGCGATCTACGGGCATTTCGGCGACGGGTGCGTGCACGTCCGCATCGATCACGACCTGCGCTCGCCGGCAGGCCGAGCCGCCTACCGCGAGTTCCAGCATCAGGCGACCGACCTCGTCGTCACGTACGGCGGCGTCCCGTCGGGTGAGCACGGCGACGGCCGCGCCCGCAGCGAGCTGCTGGGCAAGGTGTACGACCCGACGCTGATGGCGGCGTTCGCGGCGTACAAGCATGTCTTCGACCCCGACAACCTGCTGAACCCGGGCGTGCTCGTCGACCCGCGGCCCGTCGACGCCGACCTGCGGCTGGCCATCGCCCGCCCGCACCGTACGGACCTCGGGTTCGCCTACCCCGACGACGCGGGCGACATCGGCCAGGCGGTCAGCCGCTGTGTCGGCGTCGGTGCCTGCCGCAAGAGCAGCGGCGGCGGGATGTGCCCCAGCTTCCGGGCGACCCGCGACGAGCAGCACTCGACCCGCGGCCGGGCCCGGCTGCTGGCCGAGATGCTGGACGGCCACCTGTCCGGTGACGGCTGGCGGTCCACCGAGGTGCACGACGCGCTGGACCTCTGCCTGGCCTGCAAAGCGTGTTCGTCGGAGTGCCCGGTCACCGTCGACATGGCGACCTACAAGGCGGAGTTCCTGCATCAGCACTACAAGCGCCGGCTGCGGCCACGTGCGCACCTCAGCCTCGGCTGGCTACCGGTCTGGCTGGCGGCGGCGCGGCGCGTCCCCCGGCTGGCCAACGTCGGCCTGCGGCTGCCCGGCCTGGCCCGGCTCGCCGGGTTGGCCCCGGACCGCCCACTCCCCGCCCTCCCCACGACCTCTCCCGGTGAGTGTGACGTTTCCGACCGACACGCCGGCGTGTCGCGTCGGAAACGTCACACTCAGCGGGGGGACGGGGTCGTGTTGTGGGTCGACACGTTCACCCGGTCGTTCAGCCCGTCCGTCGTCGACGACGCGATCGCGGTCCTGACCGCGGCCGGGTACGACGTCACGCTGCCGGACCGCACGTTGTGCTGTGGCCTGACCTGGGTCACGACCGGCCAGCTCGGCATCGCGAAGCGGGTCATGCGACGTACCGTGCGCGGACTCGCGGCGTACCCCGACCTGCCCATCGTGACCCTCGAGCCGAGCTGCGGCGCCGCGCTGCGGACCGACCTGCCGGCCCTGCTCGACACCGACGCCGCGCGAACTCTGGCCAGCAGGGTGCAGACGTTCGCCCAGGCGCTCGCCGGCCGGGACCTCGATCTTGCCCCCCACGACGGCGAGTACGTCGACCAGTTCCACTGCCACCAGCGCGCCACTTCCGGGACTTCGGCCGACCTCGATCTCCTTGCCCAGATGGGGATTCGACCGACGACCGTGGACGAGGGCTGCTGCGGCCTGGCCGGCAGCTTCGGCTTCGAGCCTGGACATCAGGAGGTGTCGCAGCGGTGTGCCGAGCAGTCGTTCCTCCCCGTACTCGCCGCCGCCGCTCCCGACGCCACGGTCCTCGCCGACGGCTTCTCGTGCCGAGTGCAGATCGAGCAGCTCGCCGGCCGGCGCCCGCTGCACCTCGCCGAGCTGCTGCGCCGCCAGCTCCGCTGACTGGGTCAGGACTGTTGGGCGGCCTTCAGGTCGCGGCGCAGCTCCGGCGGGAGCGCGAAGATCAGGCTCTCCTCGGCGGTGTGCACGGCCTCCGCGGGCGGGAAACCGTGCTGCTGCAGCAGCTCCAGCACCCCGTCGACCAGCTCCTCCGGGACCGAGGCGCCCGACGTCACACCGACCGTCGTGACCCCGTCGAGCCAGCCGGTGTCGACCTCCGAGGCGTCGTCCACGCGGTACGACGTCTTCGCGCCGGCCTCCAGCGCCACCTCGACCAGGCGTACGGAGTTCGACGAGTTGCCCGACCCGACCACGATCACCAGGTCGGCGTTCTTGGCGATCTCCTTGACCGCCTGCTGGCGGTTCTGGGTGGCGTAGCAGATGTCATCGCTCGGCGGGTCGAGCAGCTGCGGAAACCTCTCCCGGATCCGGTCGACCGTCTGCATGGTCTCGTCGACCGACAGTGTCGTCTGGGACAGCCAGGCGACCTTCGCGGGGTCACGCACCTCGATGTCGGCGACGTCGTCCGGCCCCTGCACCAGCGTGATGTTGGCCGGCGCCTCGCCCGCCGTACCCTCGACCTCCTCGTGACCCTCGTGCCCGATCAGCAAGATGTCGTAGTCGTCACCGGCGAACCGGCGCGCCTCGTGGTGCACCTTGGTCACCAGCGGGCAGGTCGCGTCGATCGTCTTCAGCGTACGGTCGGACGCCTGCGTGTGGACCGCCGGCGAGACGCCATGCGCCGAGAACACCACGGTCGAGCCCTCCGGCACCTCGTCGAGCTCTTCGACGAAGATCGCGCCACGACGCTCGAGCGTCTGTACGACGTGCTTGTTGTGCACGATCTGCTTGCGGACATAGACCGGCGGACCGTACATGTCGAGCGCCTTCTCGACCGTGATCACAGCGCGGTCGACGCCGGCGCAGTAGCCGCGAGGGGCGGCCAGCAGCACCTGGCGCTCGCCCGCGGGCGCGTCGGACAGGTCGGGGGTCGCAGCAGACATGTCCCCCATCGTAGGTGCCACCAGGCCTCCACCCACATTCGTGGCTAGGCTCCGTGGGGTGGCCCTCGACACGTCGCTGGACAAGCCCGCGCCAGTACGCACGATCGCGAACGCGCTGTCCGGCTGGATCAACCGGCTCGGCTGGGTCTGGGTCGAGGGCCAGATCGCCCAGCTCACCCGCCGCCCGGGCACCCAGACGGTGTTCCTCACGCTGCGCGACACCGCGGCCGAGGTCTCACTGAGCGTCACCTGCCCGCGCCGGGTGTTCGACAGCATCGAGCCGCCGGTGACCGAGGGGGCTCGGGTCGTCGTCCACGCGAAACCCGTCTACTACGTCCCACGGGGGACGCTCAACCTGGCCGCCGACGACATCCGCCCGGTTGGCCTCGGCGAGCTGCTCGCGCGACTGGAGCAGCGCCGTCGCCTGCTGGCCGCCGAGGGCCTCTTCGCGCGGGAGCTCAAGCGCCGGCTTCCCTTTCTGCCGCGTTGCGTCGGGCTGATCAGCGGCCGCAACTCCGCGGCCGAGCGCGACGTCCTCGACAACGGGCGCCGCCGCTGGCCCGGCGTACGGTTCCGGGTCGAGAACACCCCGGTCCAGGGCCACGACGCCGCCCGCCAGGTGATCGAGGCGCTGCAGCAGCTCGACCGCGACCCGGCCGTCGACGTCGTCGTGATCGCCCGCGGCGGCGGGTCCGTCGAGGACCTGCTGCCGTTCAGCGACGAAGGGCTCATCCGCGCGGTCGCCTCCTGCCGTACGCCCGTGGTCAGCGCGATCGGCCACGAGCAGGACGCGCCCCTGCTCGACCTGGTGGCCGACCTGCGGGCCTCGACGCCGACCGACGCGGCCAAGCAGGTCATCCCCGACGTCGGCGAGGAGCTCGCGCTCGTCGCCCAGCTGCACGACCGCGGCCGACGGCTGTTCGCAGGCTGGCTCGACCGGGAGACGCACGCCCTGGCCGCGATGGCCTCCCGGCCGGCGCTGGCCGCGCCGTTCGCGGCGATCGACGACCGTGCGGCCGGGCTCAATGACGTCGTCGAACGCGGTCGGCGCACCCTGCAGCACCAGCTCGACCGGACCGGCGACGAGGTGGCGCACCAGCTCGCCCGGGTGCGGGCACTGTCGCCGCTGGCCACGCTGGAGCGCGGCTATGCCGTGCTGCAGACGGCCGGCGGCGACGCGGTCCGAGACGTGGGTCAGGTGGCGGTCGGCGACGCGCTGACCGCCCGCGTCGCCCGTGGCCGGCTGGACGTCTCCGTCGACCGCGTCGATCCCGACGACCGGTAGGGTCGGCGCCATGCCTGACGACGCTGCGACGACCGACGAGCGCCCCGAGCTGAGCTACGAGCAGGCCCGCGACGAGCTGGTCGAGACGGTGCGCAAGCTCGAGGCCGGCGGCACGTCACTCGAGGAGTCGCTCGCGCTGTGGCAGCGGGGCGAGGAGCTGGCCGCGATCTGCCAGCGCTGGCTCGACGGCGCTCGCGCGAAGCTCGAGTCGGCAGTCCGCGGCCAAGAGGCCAATCCCCCGAGCTAGCCCCCCGAGCGCCGACGGGACCGCCGTACGCGGCGCGCCGCCGCTTCGCGTGGACATTGTCCCGTCCAATGCGGACAAAAAAAGGAAGGCGAGCGCTCGCTCCCTTCCACTCTCAACTTATAGCGCACCTGGGGGCTTGCGGCAAGGCCCCGGTCGTGCCGCAGAATCGTCGGCCGAGGCCAGAATCTACGTACATGGGGGT
>WHTB01000160.1 GCA_009379735.1 Propionibacteriales bacterium | reverse complement strand
CGACCGCTCGGTCGCGCACCTGCTCGCACCCGCCCGGGACGAGGTCGAGGGGTACGAGCGCGACGACCCCCGGTCGGCCTGGACAGCCTTCGAGGACAGCGTCACCGGCATGCGGGGTCGGATCGTCTACCCGGCCCTGCATCACACCACCTTCATCATGGTGTTCCTGGCGTACGCCGAGCGGCGGCCCGACCGGCCCGCTGCGTCGACGGCCCGCCGGCAGGCGGTCGAGTACGGCGGCTGGCTGCTCGACCACAGCCTGCCGGCCGACTGGCGGTGCGGCGGCCTGGCCCCGTCGACCGTCGACCACGGCGAGGTCGGCGGCGGGGTCGAGGGCGAGAGCATCACCCTCTTCCGTCAGGCCAGAGCCGCCGAGGCGTACCTCCTGCTCGCGGGCGAGACCGGCGATGCACGCTTCACCGCGGGTGCCGAGCGGGTTGCGGCGGTCTTGCTCGACCTCCAGCGCGACGACGGCTCGTGGCCGTTCCGGGTCGACCCACGGACCGGCGACACCACCGAGGACTACACGTCGGCGTCGATCGGCCCGATCCGCCTGTTCAGGCTGCTGGAGGACACCGGCGTCAGTAGTGTCGCCGACCGCGCCGCCTGGCGGGAGGCACGGGTACGAGCGGAGCACTGGCTGCTGGCCGGGCCGATCTCGGACGGCCGGTGGGAGGGGATGTACGAGGACATCCCCGGTCTGCCGGCCTGGTCGAACCTACAGAACTGGGACACCAACGAGACCATCCGGTACCTCTGCTCCGACGACTGCGACCTACCGGACCGGGTCAACCACGCTCGTCGCCTGAACGCCTACATCGAGGACCAGTTCGTAGTGTGGGCCGCCGAGGACTCGCCGGTCGGCGTGCGCTGCCTGACGCCGAGCGTGCTCGAGCAGTACCGCTGCTTCTGGCCGATGGAGGTGCACACCGGCCACTGGCTGATGTCCCTGCTCGCCCTGCACCACGCGACCGGCGAGGAGCACTACCTCACCAAGGGAGTCGCGGCCGCGAACGCCATCGCCGCCGGTCAGGTCGAGAACGGCGCGCTGTCGACCTGGGGCTTCGACCGCAGGTTCGGCACAACGCCGATGCCGGTGAACTGGCCCGGTTGCAACGCGTTCGCGGCGCATGCCCTGCTCCGCTGGCAGCACTACCACGACGCGGTCGTCAGCGGCCGGGGCTATCGGCTCGGCTCGCTGGGGCTCTGAGCCGCGCCGGCCGGTCAGGACGGGTCGACGACGACCTCCAGCCAGCTGACCGGGGTCCCCTCGGCCGACTCACGGACCGGCAGCCGGATCGACCCGTCGGCACTGTCCACGGTGTAGTCGTGGGACGAGCCGTCGAGCCGGTGCTCGGTCACCCGGGCGGCGCCGGACCGCCCGGTCAGCCAGACCTCGCCGTCCGCATACGCGACGACGCCGAGATGGGTCGCCGGGCCGATGCCTCCGGGTTGGAGCGAGCCGACGGCGACGGTGACGGTCGAGCGCACGAGTCCCTCGACCTCGTCGACGCCGGGCGCGCCGGCGAACCCGCCCGGTCGCAGCACGACGAGCACCGGCTCACCGTCCTCGGTCCGGACCCACGAGGACGACCGGGCCGCACTCGCCGGGCCGAGGCCGCCGGCTCCGATCGCCTGCACACCGAAGGTCAGCCGTGGCCGGGTGAGCCGCGACAGCCCGGTGTGCTTGGCGACGAGGCGAGGCGTGCACGCGCTGTCGGAGAGGTCACCGAAGAAGCTCCCCAGCGCGCCGAGCGTGCCGTGCACGACGGAGTCGAGCCAGATGTCGGCCATGTCGACCCAGTCGTAGCCGCCCGAGCCGTAGCTCGCGACACCGAGCTCGCCAAGCAGGCCGGAGAAGAACAGCCGGCGGTTGGCCTCCAGGTGGAACTCGCCGGCGTTCATCCAGAGGTCGTCGAGGCTGTGCAGGTCGTAGTACGGCGCCAGCAAGGGCGACAGCGAGTAGTACATCACCACGATGTCCGGCTTGGCCGCGCGCAACGCCCCGGCCACGACGTCCATGGCGAGAGCGAACAGCCGCTCACCCGCGTACGCCGGATCGTGCGGCGCGCAGCGGGAGAGGTCGGGGATCTCGTACCCGAAGTCGAACTTCACCAGGTCCGGGTCATAGCGATGGACGAACGCCGCGATGCGGTCACGGAGGACGGTCTGGACCTCCGGCCACGACACGTCGAAAAGGAAGTAGGGCTGGCCCTCCGGCCCGAGCACGACCGGTTCGCCGTCCGGCCCGCACATCATGTGGTTCGCGGAGAGGCCGTGTGACGTCGGGTCCTCGCAGCGGAGGAAGGCGGCCCAGAGTCCCACCAGCTGCCCGCCCGCGCGAATGTCCTGCAGCGCCTCCTCGAACGTCGGGAACCGCTCGACGTCGTGCTCGAGGACTCCGTACTCGCCCTCCCACTTGTCGTCGATGACGAGCATCCCGGTGTCCAGGCCCGAGTCGCCCAGCTGCTTGCGGATGGTGGCGAGACTGGCCTCGTCGAACTCGCGCGAGGCGGTGCCGGAGGCGATCTGCGCTCCCCAGGTGTTGAACTGCGACACCGTGGCGGCGTGAGCCCTGGCGGTGCTGGCGACCGTCGGTGTCACCCGCCCGGTCGCGACGAGCACCTGCTGGTAGGCCAGCACAGCGGCACGGTAGGTGGGACCGAGGGTCCAGACCATCAACGCACCGAGCTGCTGCGGTCCGGCCGGGGAGTCGCGACGCCACAGGTCGTCGCGGACCTGCACCACCGGGGCGAAGCGTCCGGCCCGGTTGCGCAGCAGCAGGTCACCCGCCGGGAGCTCGGCCAGTCCGAGGCAGAAGGCATCGGAGAGGTTCCGGGTGTGGGCGCCGGGCTCCACCGTGTGCCTAGTGGTGTTGACGCCGGCGACGTAGTGCACGGGCAGGCCCCACTGCTGCCGCATCGCCGTGGTGCCGGGGCCTCCGCGCCCGAGCCAGGTCTCGGTGTCGAAGTTGGCGAGGGCGGGGATCAACGGGCTCACGACGCCGGCACCGCACACTCCAGGGTGGACGACGTACCGGCAGCTCAGGCCGGGGTCCGGGCTCGCCACACTCTCGCCAGTGACGGCGAAGTAGTGCAGCGCGACGACCCGACCGGGATCGCCCGGCGTGTACGTGACCGGCTCCAGCCAGCAGCACTCGTCATCGAACCTCCAGCTCACGACGAGTGAGCCGTCGCCGTTGACCTCGTGATAGGTGACCCGCAGTGCGTCGTCGTCGACAACCGCAGCCTGCACGGTGCCGACCTGGTACGAGGCCGGGCCGCTCCCGTCGCGGATCGTCACGGCGGGCTGCATCGGCCCGGAGACCATCATCCGCCCGGACGAGTCGAAAAGCTCGAACGTGTCGGCCGCGCGCGACCAGTGGAACCGATAGCTCGGGGTGTGAGCGGTTATCTCGCCGCTGCTGTCGATGCTGACCTTCGTCTGCTCCTCTGACATGGGTGACAGCGCAGCCGAAATTTCATTTCATGTCAAGTGGGGAGGACGCTCCTCGAGCACCCGACGAGGGCTTGACATGAAATGCTATTCCGTGTTTTCTGAGATCCGGGTATCGCAGGTCCATCTCTACGTGGCCGCACGCGGTCCGAGGGGGTCGTGATGGTGAACCGGTCTCGCACGCTCGTCGCCCTGGTGGGAGCAATGTCTGCCCTGACGGTGACTTTCCAGCTGTCACCTGAAGCCGTGGCCATCACCCGGACGGAGATCCCCGGGCTCTCGCCGACGGCACCCGTGCTCGTCCTCGGCCCGGACACGACGGTGCTCGACGGGAACGCCTCGCCGACCTGGTACGCCATGGCCGAGGCCTACGACTCCGGGACGGCGACCGCTCCGACCCGTCCGGTGTTCGGCGGGTACGTGACGCACACCGACGGGAACGGGTACTCAACTCCCAGCCAGCTCGTGTCGGCGAACCGCGGGCTCACCTTCAGCCCGACCAGCCAGGAGGGGTACGAGGCCAGCACCCGGCTCGACGACGGACGGGTCATCCAGGGCGAGTTCCTCGGCCAGACGTCGGTCACGCTTCAGCAGCGCACCATCAAGATGCGCTACTCCGACAACGACGGCGCGACGTTCCCGACCGAGGTCACCGCCAGCCTCACCATCGCGCCGCAGACCTTCATCCACCCGACCGCGAACTTCTTCCCGAACTCCATGGTCCAGTTGCCCGGTGGCCCGCTGCTGATGGCCGGGTACGGGATCCTCGACAACGGCAGCGGCACCGGGGTGGGCACCGCCCTGCTCATGCAGAGCAGCGATGGCGGTGCGTCGTGGACCCTTCGCAGCACCATCGCGCAGGGCTCGACCACGCGCGGCTTCAGCGAGACGGCGATCGCGCTCACGTCCAACGGCCAGCTGCTGGCGGTGTCCCGGTCGTCGTCGTACGACAACCTGTGGGAGCGCCGCTCGACCACGCTCGGCTCGACCTGGACAACGGCCCCTCAGGGCATCCCGGAGTTTGCGACAGACCCGAGCGGCAACCGTCCGTTCGGACGGATCAACCCCCGGCTGGCGCTGCTGCCGAACGGGATCCTCGCGCTGGTGGCCGGCCGCCCGGACAACCACATCGCGCTGTCGTACGACGGGACGGGCAACACCTGGGACGTGAAGAAGAACTTCTACCACAACCACGACACCGCCAACCCGCAGGACATGAACGAGGGCTCGAGTGCGAATGCGGACTTCGCCTGGACCGAGGCGAACCGGGCGGTCCTGCTCGCCGACACCTGCCACGCCGTCCGCTACCAAGGCGTGAACTACAACAAGTGCACCTGGCACGGCAACACGATGTCGGACGGCGTGTATGACTACCAGATCAAGCGGGTGATGGCCGACGTCCTGACCGCCGACACCGGCAAGATCGACCTGGCCAGCAAGATGTCGGCAGGCACGGTCAGCCTCGGCGGCGACCTAGGCACCGCGGTGCCGGGCCATCCGCGGACCGGCAACCGGGGCGCGGTCGACGGCAGCAACGAGGCCTGGTCGAGCGCGGTGAGGTCCGGTGGCGGCGGCACGTTCGACATCACGCTGGACCGGACGTACACCCTCTCCAAAGTGGGCCTCAGCCTGGCGATCGGCGGCGCCGAGTCGGCCACCGTGCAGACCAGGGTGAACCCGACCGACCCGTGGTCGACCTGGTACACGACCACCCAGACCTCCTACGCGTTGAGGTACTCGACCGGCCTGGCACCGCGCAGCGCCCGCTACGTCCGGGTCCTGACGGGGACGTCCTCGGTCTGCCCGACCGGGGTCGCGGCGCCGTGCAGCCTGCTCAACGAGGTCGAGCTGTACGCGAGCGACGTCGACTCGTTCGAGAACGACCCGGTGAACGGCATCCCGCGCGGTTACTCGGTCGACTACACCGTCGGCAACGACGGGGTCGGCCACCAGGGCGTCTGGGCGAGCCAGTCGACGTCGGGCAGCGGCAGTAGCCGAGTGGCCAGGATCGTCGACGACAGCGACGACCATCTGCCCGCCCTGCGCCGCACCGAGGCAGCGAGCTCGCTCAAGACCGTCGAGTTCCGGTTCCACCCGGACCAGTGGCGACCGGAGGGGCAGGGATCCGCGTCCGCCTTCCTGTTCGGCGTGCTCGCGACCCCGGTCGGCGGCGCCCGGCAGGTGGCGTACCACCTGGCAATCTGGCACGACGGCACGGTGAAGTTCCATGACGGGTCGGAGTGGCGGGACCTCGGCGCTGGTCGGGCACTCGACCCGTCGACGTCCTGCACGGGCGGCTGCATCTGGAACACGATCCGGGTCAGGGCGACGACGACGCAGGCGGTGGTCTCGGTCAACGGGACCGTGATCGGCACCGCGACCCGGTTCGACCGCGGGTCCAGCTCGCTGGTCGGCCACCAGTTCTCGGCCAGCAGCACCGCCGACGCGGCGGAGTCGTTCGTCGTCGACGACATCTACACCAGCACCAGCTGACCCCCGCACGCCCCTTCCCCCGTTGAGTGTGACGTTTTCGACGCGACACGCTGGCGTGTCTGTCGAAAACGTCACACTCACCGGGAGTGGGCGGAAGATGGTCAGCGGGCGATGCCCTCGTCGCGCAGCTCGCGCAGGACGTCGGCGGCTGCCTCCAGCGTCCGGTCGATATCCTCGCTGGTGTGCGCACCCGAGACATGGTTGCGCTTCAGCGCCATCGGCAACATCAGGAACCCGCGCTCGGTCATCCGGCGGTGGAACGCGACGTACGCCTCGTTGTTGTTGCGCAGCAGGTCGCGGTAGCCGCTGACCGGACCCTCCAGGAAGTACGTCGCGAAGACGCCCCCGAATCCGGCCACCGTGGCGGCGATCTTCAGGTCGGTGACGATGCCGCGCAGACCCGCCCGCATCCGCTCCCCCAGCGCGTGCGTGCGCTGATAGAAGTCGGGGTTGTCTCGCAGGTACGTGATCGTCGCGATCGCCGCCGCACACGAGACCGCGTTGCCGTTGAACGTGCCGGCCAGCAAGACGTCACCACCCGCGGAGTCCAACCGCTGCATCAGGTCGCGGCGACCGCCCATCCCGGCCACCGGATACCCGTTGCCCATCGCCTTGGCGAGCGTCGTGAGGTCGGGCATGACGCCGCAGACCTCCTGGTAGCCGCCGAGCGCATGACGGAACCCCGTGATCACCTCGTCGAAGATGAGCAGCGCGTCCTGCTCGGTCGTCAGCCGCCGCAGCCCCTCGACGAACTCCTGGGTCGGCACCAGCGCACCGACGTTGTGCGGAATCGGTTCCAAGATCACGGCCGCGATCCGGTCGGGATGCGCTTCGAACAACGCCTGCACCGACCCGAGGTCGTTGAACTCGGCGATCAGCGTGGCGTCCAGCGCCGAGTCGAGGATGCCGGCCGAGAGCGGGTCAAGTCCGAATGCCTTGTCCGCCGGGGAGATGACGTTCCGCGCCACCCCGTCGCTCCAACCATGGAAGCCGCCCTGGAACTTGACCACCAGGGGGCGACCTGTGACGGCTCGCGCCAGCCTGATCGCCAGCACGACAGCCTCACTGCCCGACTGCAGGCTGACCATCTGGTCGACGCTGGGTATCGACTCCGTCACCAGCGTGGCCAGCTCCACCTCGGCCTCCGTGACGCCGATGCCGGCGAGGTCGATGCGCGACGCGCTCGCCTGCACCGCCGCCTCGATCTCGGGCGCACGATGTCCGAGCAGGATCGCACCGAACGCCGCGTGGTAGTCGACGTAGGTGTTGTCGTCGCGGTCGGTGATGTACGCCCCGGTCCCGGACGTGAAGGCATACGGAGCGTCAACCCTCCGGGTCGCCGAGTTGACCCCACCCGGGATGACCTCACAGGCGATGCGGTCGAGCTCGGCACCGCGGTCGTAGGCACGGCGCGTCACGTCGGGCAGGCTTTCCAGGTTGGTCACGAGGCACGCTCCTGCGATTAGTCATGTCACCCAACGACACCGACACGCGTCGGCCTGGTTGGTCGGTCGGCCGGTGACGCCCGGTGAGACTCACCCATGATAGTGAAACGGCTTTCCAATGCAAACGGCTGTACGAACTCCAACCTGAAACCGCTTGTCGTACGCAAGGCGCGAGCCGACCGAATGTAGTGAAATATTATTCCATGACTGTTGACCACGTCGCCGCCAGACCTCTAACGTTGTGGCGACCCATTCATCCGGGAGGAGTCGGTTCATGAGATCCACCAAGCGCTCTGTTGGCCTACTTGTCGCCAGCCTGCTGGCGTGTGGTTCGCTCGTCGCGTGCGGCGGCGGCTCGAGCGCTGGGGACAGCGAGGCCAAGGACTCGCTCAACGTCTGGCTGTACCAGAAACCAGATGGCACGCTCAGCCCGATCTCTCCCGCGAGCGGCCCCGACGGCATGGTCATGTCGCTGATGTACGAGAGCCTGCTGGCCTCCAACCCGCAGCAGGAGCTGGTACCTGAGCTCGCCGCCGCGATGCCGGAAATCTCGGCCGACGCCAAGACGTTCACCTTCAAGATCCGGCCCGACGCCAAGTGGAGCGACGGCGAGCCGCTCACCAGCAAGGATGTCCTCTTCAGCTACGAGATGGCGGCGACTCCGGAGTCCGGCAGCGTCATGGTGGCCACACTCGAAGGTCTGACGTTCAGCGCACCCGACGACGAGACGTTCGTGGTGGAGTCGAAGACGTCCAACTTCGGCCTGCTACTGCAGATCGGCCTGATGGGCATCATGCCCGAGCACGAGCTGTCCGACCTGCCGGTGAAGGAGTTCGCGACCAACGAGTACTTCACCGCTCCGAAGCTCGCCAGCGGCCCCTACAAGTTCGTCGAGAACAAGGTCGACCAGTACGTCAAGGTGACCGCCAACCCCGAGTACCACAAGCAGCCGGCGATCAAGGACATCTTCCTCAAGCCGGTTACCGCTGACGTCGCCGTCGCCCAGCTCGGCACCGGTGAGATCGACCTCGCGTCGGTCGTGGCGACCGACGTCGAGTCGGTCAAGTCCCTCGAGGGCATCGAGGTGACCACCGGCGAGACTGGCGGGTTCGTCCGTGCCTCGTGGAACATCGACCAGGAGCGGTTCAAGGACCCGCGGGTGCGCCAGGCGTTCCTGTACGGACTCGACCGCGAGGCGATCGTGGAGAGCGCACTCGCCGGCCAGGGCACGGTCCGCAACTCCACCTTCGGCCCCAACGTGGCCGGCGACGACCTCGAGCAGTACCCGTACGACCCGGAGAAGGCGAAGGCTCTCCTCAAGGAGGCCGGTTGGGACTCGAGCAAGCCCGTCGAGCTCTCCTGGATCGCCGGCACCAACCCCGACCGTGACGCAGCCGCCACCGCGATGGAGGCCCAGCTCAACGAGGTCGGGATCAAGATCGAGCTGAACCAGGTGCAGGCATCGTTCTTCGAGGACGCGTACGAGAACCAGGCGTTCGACATGGTCCTCTACGGCGGCGGCACGTACACCACCGAGTCGTGGAACGTCTTCCCGATCAACAGCTGCGAGACCTGGATCCCCAACGGTGCCAACATCGGCCACTACTGCAACAAGGAGCTCGACAAGCTGATGAAGGAGGCGAACGCGACGGTCGACGAGGCCGCCCGACTCGACCTCTACAAGCAGGCCGCCGCGATGGAGAACAAGGACCCGTCGATGATGTGGATCTACAACCCCGACGGTGTCTGGGCGGCCAACTCGAAGCTCAAGAACTTCGAGGGACTCGACCCGTCCGGGCTCGGGTTCTGGAAGGCGGAGGACTGGACCTTCGAAGAGTAGCCAGTCGTCAACGCGCATTCCGGAATGCCGTGGCGGCACCCTGCGAGGGGCGCCGCCACGGCATGCTGGACTCGTCGGCAGAGCGCGTTCGGCCGCGTGAGGAAGAGGAGGTGCCGAGTTGGCTGCGTACATCGTCCGGCGGATCGCCATCAACCTGCTCGTCCTCTGGATCATCAGCCTGATCCTCTTCACGGTCGTCCAGGCGGCACCGGGCGACCCGATCCGGATGATGATCCCGCCGTCGGAGCTCAACACTGGGACCGAGGAGTTCATCGCGATGCGGCGCCACGAGCTCGGGCTCGACCGGCCGATCCTGGTGCAGTACGTGTCGTGGCTGGGCAACGCGGTCACCGGTGACCTGGGTTCGTCGTTCGCGAACGGCCGTGCCGTGTCCGCGCTGATCTACGAGCGGATCGGCGCGACGATCCTGCTGATGGGCCTCGGCCTGCTGATCTCGATCAGCATCGCCATCCCGCTCGGTGTCTGGTCTGCCGCCAAGAAGAACTCCGCCGTCGACTACGTGGCGAGCGTGGTCAGCCTGTCGGCCGTCTGTATCCCGCCGTTCTTCCTCGGCATGGTCGGGATCTATGTCCTGTCG
>WHTB01000155.1 GCA_009379735.1 Propionibacteriales bacterium | reverse complement strand
GTTCCCTGTGCTGCTCGACCTGCCGGTGTGGGACCGCGTCGTGTACGACTGCAGCGACCTGTGGTCCGCGCCATTGAGCGGGGAGCAGTCGGTGGTCACCCGGGCCCGGCGGCGCGTCATCGCGCGGGCCGAGGCGCGGGTTGTGCAGCGCGCCGACGTCATCTTCTGCACGTCGACACACCTGCACGACGAGGTCGTCCGGGCGGTCGGTCGCGAGCGGGCGGGCCGGGTGCACACGCTGGAGAACGGCGTCGAGTACGACGTGTTCGCCGGTGACCACGCGGCGCCGGATGGGGTCCTGCCGGCCGGCTTCGACGGGACGGTCCTCGGGTTCGTCGGCGGGCTCAAACCGAAGCTCGACTTCGCCCTGCTCGCCGAGGTGATGACCCGGCGGCCGGACTGGTTGCTGTTGCTGGTGGGGCCCGACGGGACCGGTGGGCACCCCGACCTGCAGCGGCTGCTCCGGCTGCCGAACGTCGTGTGGCCCGGTGCCGTCCCGGCCGACGAGGTGCCCGGCTACCTGAGCCTGGTCGACGTCGGCGTGATGCCGTACCTGTCGTCGCCGTACAACGACGCGGTCTTCCCGCTGAAGCTGTTCGAGTTCCTCGCGGCCGGCAAGCCGGTGGTCGGCACCAACCTTCCGTCGACGGCTTCGTATGTGGAGCCGAACGTGTACAGCCACCTGCGGACCGACGATGCGGACGAGGTGGTCGCGGCCTGCGAAGCGGTGGTCGACTCGGACTCGCGGTTGGTGGGTCGGCGTCGTGAGGTCGCCCGGACCCGGGACTGGGCCGACGTGTTCGGTGAGATGCTCCGGCTCGTCGACTGACCGGTGTCGCGTGCGATGAGGGAGGCCCGACCTTGCACCTTCTTGCGCCGAGTGGTGGCAAATGGTGCACCTGCGGCCCGATGTTGCACGTTCTTGCGCCGAGTGGTGGCAAACGGTGCAGCGGCGCCGTGGACCCGCTTGCGTTCTGCGGCCACGTGTCGGCAGATCGCGTGCCGGCGGCGGACCCGAGTGCATTCTGCGGACACGGGTCGGCGAATCGCGTGCCGTGCTACCCGGTCGGCGTCTCGTGATCGGAGCGGCCCGGACCGACGAGGAAACCGGTGCCCCAGCTGAGATGCATGGTCGCCAGCACGGCCGGGAACCACGCCTTGGCCGACGCGGGCAGTCCGCGGGACTCGACCGCCGACGCCACCAGCACCCCGGCGCCGTACCCCACCGGCGCCAGCCAGCCCAGCTCCAGCCAGCGCGGCCCGGCGACCAGACCGATGAGCCCGGCGAGCGTGCCGACGCCGATGGCTGCGGTGACCACCGGGGGAGCGAGGTAGCGGACGTTCGTGGTGTCGGGATGGTGACGCACTACCTCGCGCCGCCACTGACCCGACCCGAAGAACTGCTTGGCGAGCGCGGTCAGGGACTGCCGCGGCCGATACGTCACAGACAGGTCCGGACTGAACCAGACCGTCTCCCCAGCCTCCCGGATCCGGTGGTTCAGCTCCCAGTCCTGCGCCCGGGTGAAGTGCTCGTTGTACCCGCCGAGTCGGTCGAGGACGGACCGCCGGAACACCCCGAGGTAGACGGTCTCCGCCGGCCCCTCCGCTCCGCCCAGATGGAACCGAGCGCCGCCGATGCCGGCCCGTGACGTCATGCCGCGAGCGACCGCCTGGGCGAACGGCGACTCGCCCGCGGCGTCCATGATGCCGCCGACGTTCGCGGCCCCGGTCGACTCGAGCAGCTCGACCGCACGTGCGATGTAGCCCGGGGAGAGCAGGCCATGCCCGTCGACCCGGACGATGATGTCGTGCTTGGCCGCGCCGATCGCGGCGTTGAGCCCGGCCGGCGTACGGCCGGTGGGGTTGTCGATCAGCCGTACCCGGCCGTCCTGCTCGGCGAGCCCGTCGGCAATCTCACTGGTGCGGTCGGTCGAGGTGCCGAGCGCGATCACCAGCTCCAGCTCGCCCGGGTAGTCCTGCGCCAGCACGCGGTCGACGGCGTCGGCGAGATGCCGTTCCTCGTCGAGGATCGGCATGATCACCGAGACCGGTGGCCAGCTGGCCTCGGTCATGGTCGCCCGAGCCCCCGGTAGGTCCAGCCGGCCGCCCGCCAGGCCTCCCGGTCGAGGCAGTTGCGGCCGTCGACCACGTTGCGCTGCGCGACGACCTCACCGAGTACGGCCGGGTCGACTTCACGGAACTCCGGCCACTCGGTGAGGTGGAGCACGACGTCGGCGTCGCGGCACGCGTCGATGGCCGACTCGGCATACCTGAGGGTGGGGAAGATCCGGCGCGCGTTGTCCATCGCCTTCGGGTCGTAGACCGACACCTCGGCCCCGTGCAGGTGCAGCTCACCGGCGACGCTGAGTGCGGGCGAGTCGCGGATGTCGTCGGAGTGGGGCTTGAAGGCCGCACCGAGTACGGCGACCCGGCGGCCCGACACGTGGTTGTCGAGCAGCTCGCCGGCGATCTCGACGACCCGCTGGCGCCGGCGCATGTTGATCGCGTCGACCTCGCCGAGGAACGTCAGTGCGTGCGCCGCGCCGATCTCCCCGGCCCGGGCAATGAACGCGCGGATGTCCTTCGGCAGGCAGCCGCCGCCGAACCCGATGCCGGCGTTGAGGAACTTGCGGCCGATCCGCGCGTCGTGGCCGAGGGCGTCGGCGAGTGCGGTGACGTCGGCGCCGGTGACCTCGCAGATCTCCGAGATCGCGTTGATGAAGGAGATCTTGGTGGCGAGGAACGCGTTGGCCGAGGACTTCACCAGCTCGGCGGTGGGGAAATCGGTGACGACCAGCGGGGTGTCGGCGGCGAGAGCCGTGGCGTACACCTTGCGCAGCAGCTGCTCGGCCCGGTCGGACCGTACGCCGAAGACCAGTCGGTCGGGGCGCAACGTGTCCTCGACGGCGAAGCCCTCCCGGAGGAACTCGGGGTTCCAGGCCAGCTCCGCGCCCTCGCCGGCAGGCGCGAGCTCGATCAGCCGGGCCTGCAGCTGCGCGGCCGAGCCGACCGGGACTGTCGACTTGCCGACGACCAATGTCGGCTCGGTCAGGTGGGCGGCGAGCGCCTCGATGGACTGCTCGACGTACGTCATGTCGGCGGCCAGGCCGTCACGCTTCTGCGGCGTACCGACGCAGACGAAATGGACGTCGGCGCCGGCCGCGTCTGAGAGGTCGGTGCTGAACGTCAGCTTTCCCGAGTCGACATGCTTGCGCAGCAGCGGCTCGAGGTCGGGCTCGTAGAACGGCGACCGACCCTCACGGAGTGCGTCGATCTTGGCCTGGTCGACGTCGATCCCGACGACGTCGAAGCCGAGCTCGGCCATCCCTGCAGCGTGGACGGCACCGAGATATCCGGTGCCGATGACTGAAATACGCACGCGACTCCTCTTCGTCTCGCCCCTGCCGAGGCGGTGATGTACCGGGTAACTGTAGGGGCTGGCGCCGCCTGCCGTGGCTAGACCTCTTCGAACGTGTTGACCATGAACTGTGCGGCGTGCTCGAAGTAGTCCCAGAGCTGTTGCTCGAGGTCGGGTGCGAGCGACTCCTGGTCGAGGGCGGCGCGCATCGCCCGCAGCCAGCTGTCCTTCGCCGCCGGGGTGACCTTGAACGGTGCGTGCCGCATGCGCAGGCGTGGGTGGCCGCGGCGCTCGGAGTACGTTGTCGGGCCACCCCAGTACTGCTCGAGGAACATCCGGAACCGCTGCTCGGCGGGTGCGAGGTCGTCCTCGGGGTAGATCGCCCGGAGCGCCGGGTCGGCGGCGACGCCGAGGTAGAAGTTGTGCACCAGCCGGGTGAAGAAGGCATGCCCGCCCATCGCGTCGTACCGGCTGGTGGACGGGCTCTGGTCGTCGTCGGGTAGCTGGCTCACCTCGCCATTGTCGCAACCACCCAGCGGACGCCCGGCACGCGGTCCTTGGCCGAGACGGCAGGATGGGCGGGGACGGACCATACGTACACACAGAGGAGTTGTGATGGCTACCAGCCGGATCGCCAAGGCCCACTGGGAGGGCTCACTGTTCGAAGGCGCCGGGACGGTGTCGCTCGAGTCATCCGGCCTCGGCAGCTACGACGTGAGCTGGCCGGCGCGGACCGAGGCGCCCAACGGCAAGACGAGCCCCGAGGAGCTGATCGCGGCTGCGCACTCGTCCTGCTTCTCGATGGCACTGTCGAACGTCCTGGCCAAGGCGGGGGCCCCGCCGCAGGCGCTCGACACCCAGGCCGAGGTGACCTTCCAGCCGGGCGAGGGCATCACCGGCGTCCAGCTCACGGTCCGTGGTCAGGTGGAGGGGCTCGACAACGACGCGTTCGTGAAGGCGGCCGAGGACGCCAAGGTCAACTGCCCGGTGTCGCAGGCGCTGACCGGCACCACGATCACCGTAGACGCCGCCCTGGCCTGACGCCCGCCGTTTTGATTGGTACGGGGCGCCCCCGTTCCATACCTATTGGAACGGGGCGCCCCCGTACCAAACGGGGATTGGAACTGAGCCACCCAGTCAGTGGGTCGGGCGCGCGGTCGTCCGGTCGACGCCGCCCCTGGCCTGACACTCGCCGTTTTGATTGGTACGGGGCGCCCCCGTTCCATACCTATTGGAACGGGGCGCCCCCGTACCAAACGGGGATTGGAACTGAGCCGCCCAGTCGGCGGGTCTACTCGGTGGGGGCGGTCGGCTCGTCGCGCTGCCAGATCACCCGCTGGGGGTGCGGCAGCTCGATGCCCTCGGCGTCGAACCGGTCCTTGATCCGCTCCCGCAGCGTCCGGGCGATCGCCCACTGCTCCATCGGAGCGGTCTTCAGCACCAGCCGGACGATCACTGCGTCGGGGTCGAGCCGCTCCACGCCCCACACCTCGGGCTCCTCGAGGATCTGCTTGCGGTGCTCGGGGTCCTCCCAGAGCCGGTGCGCCTCCTCGTGCAGCACCTCACGGACCCGGCCGAGGTCCTCGCCGTACGCCACCCCGATGTCGAGCACCGTTCGGGCCCAGTTCTGGCTCATGTTGCCGACCCGCAGGATCTCGCCGTTGCGGACGTACCAGACCGTCCCGTTGACGTCGCGCAGCCGGGTGATCCGCAGGCCGACCGCCTCGATGGTGCCGGACGCCTCGCCCACGTCGACGACGTCGCCGACGCCGTACTGGTCCTCCAGGATCATGAAGATGCCCGACAGGAAGTCCTTGACCAGCGACTGCGCACCGAACCCGACCGCGACGCCGATGATTCCGGCGCTGGCGATCAGCGGGGCGACGTTGTAGCCGAGCACGTCGATGACCATGATCAGGATCACCGAGAACACCACGCCGGTCGTGATGCTCTTGAGCAGGGAGCCCATCGTCGCCGAACGCTGCTGCCGGCGCTCCGCGGCGAGCCTCGACGCCTCCAGGATCGCCTGCCGCGCCTTGCCGCGCTGGATGATGCCGGGCACCGAGCCCTCGGCCGCGCGCCGGGCCAGCCGGCCGATCAGCCGATGCAGGACCCAGCGCAGCACGAACGCGAGCACCAGCAGGCCGATGATGTGCAGCGGCTTGGCGACCAGCCAGTTCGCGGCGCCGGCCAGCCACTCGTTGCCGGTCCAGTCGAGGATCGTCGAGCACCAGACGTCGGTCGGGCCGCATTCGAGGGCCTGGGGGATGAGGGGAGCAAGCACGCACCTGAAACTACGGGTCCGTCACCCCACGCTCAAACCGCAACACCAGGCCTGGAACGCCAACGTGTCGGCGCTCAGGTCGATCGTGCGGGAGACGGCGCGCGCACCGTGGCCGACCTCACGCTCGACCCGGATCAGGATCGGCCGCTGGTCCGGGCTGCCGGTCGTCGCCGCCTGGAGGGCTGCACACATCTTGCGGGCGTGCAGCGGGTCGACCCGGGTGTCGGACTCGAACACGGTGAAGAGCGTCGCCGGGTACGTGAGGCCGTCCTGCACCCGGTGGTACGGGGAGTACGTGAGCAGGGTGCGGAGCTGGTCGGCGTCGGCCGCGCTGCCGTACTCCCCGGACCAGAACCGGCCGAGCCCGTGCAGCTCGAACCGCGCCATGTCCAGCAGCGGCGCCGAGCAGACCACGGAGCGGTACAGGTCGGGCCGCTGGGTCAATGCGGCGCCGACCAGCAGCCCGCCGTTCGACCCGCCGGAGATGCCGAGCCGGTCGGACGTCGTGATCCCTTCGTCGACCAGCCACTCCGCCGCGGCGTGCAGGTCGTCATACACCCGCTGTTTGCCGTCGAGCATCCCGGCGCGATGCCAGTCCTCGCCCTCCTCGCCGCCGCCGCGGAGCTGGGCGATGGCATAGACGCCGCCCGCCTCCACCCAGGCGAGTACGCCCGCGCTGAACCCGGGGGTCATCGAGATGCCGAACCCGCCGTACCCGTAGAGGATCGTGGGGCGGGCGCCGGTGGCCCCCTCGCCGGCGACGACGAACATCCGCACCGTCGTGCCGTCGTACGACGGGTAGTCCACCAGGCGCGCCGAGATGCCTGCGGTGTCCGGTGACCCGCCGGGCGGCCGGGCCCACTCGGTCACCTCGCCGGTGCGGCCGTCGTAGCGCTGGACCTGCAGCGGCGTGACGTGGTCGGTGTAGCTGAACCACAGCTCGTGGCCGCCCTCGTACCGGGTCGTCAGACCACCGACGGAGCCGAGCCCCTGCAGCTCGATGCCGCCTCGCCGCGCACCCGTCTCAAGGTCGTGCAGGCTGATCTCCGAGACGGCGTGCCGGGTCCAGGACACGGCGAGCGCGGGCTCCGCCAGGTCGTCGAGCACGGCGAAGCCACTCAGCACGGCCTCGGGATCCTCGTCGACGAGCGGCCGCCAGTGCTCGCGGGTCGGCGAGGTCGGGTCGGTGACCAGCAGCCGACCACGCGGCGACTCGTGGTCGGTCCAGACGTACAGCCGGCCGTCGACGCCGACGCCGATGCTGGTCTGTGCGTCGACGCCCTCCTGGATGGTCTGGAACGTCGGATGGTCGAGGTCGCCGTCGGCCAGGTCGGCGAGGTGGACCTCGTTGCGCGGGTCGGTGCCACGCGACCCGCTGACCGTGAGCCAGCGGCCGTCCCGGCTCACCGAGACGCCCCAGACGTACTCCTTGTCCCGGCCCTCCCCGAACACGATCGGGTCGGTGGCCGGGTCAGTGCCGAGCCGGTGCTGCCAGACCCGGCGGTGGTACTGCTGCTCGTCGTCGGGCAGCTGGTCGGCGTCGAGCTGGCGCACGTAGTAGTAGGCGCGGGAGTCCGGCAGCCAGGCCACCGGGGAGAAGCGGGTGCGCGGGATGGGGCCGTCCACGATCTCGCCGGTGCCGACGTCGAGCACCCTGATCGCCGACTCCTCGGTGCCCTGCTCGGACAGCTGGTACGCGAGCAGGCTGCCGTCCGGCGACGGTGCCCACGCGTCCAACGTGGTCGTGCCCTCCGGGTCGATCGCCATCGGGTCGATCAGCACTCGCTCGGTGCCGTCGGGGTCCACGGTGTGCAGGACGCCGTGCTCCTGGTCGGCCGTGCGCCGGCTGAAGAACTGCCGGTCCTGGCGCCAGCTCGGCGGGCCGTGGAAGCCGGTGCTGAGCAGCGTCTCGAGCCGCTTGGCAAAGTGGGCCCTGGCCGGCCAGCGCGTGCGCTGGGTGTCGAGCAGGTCGGCCTGCTGGTCGAGCCAGGCCTTGGTTTCGGGGGTGTCGGCGTCCTCGAGCCAGCGGTACGGGTCGGCGACCCGCTCGCCGTGGATCTCGTCGATCAGCTCGAGGCGGCGGGCGGAGGGGTACGGGTGTGTCGAGGCGCTGGTCACCGCGCCGAGTCTAGGTCCGCGGCCGTACGCCGAGACCGTCCGTGTCCGGCGGACCGTCGTTCCGTATCTTGGCCCGGTGAAGATCGTGGTCGCACCGGACTCGTTCAAGGGCACCCTGACCGCGGCTGAGGCGGCGCGGGCGATCGCGGCCGGCTGGCTGCGCAGCCGCCCGGGCGACGAGGTGGTCGAGATCCCGCTCGCCGACGGTGGCGAGGGGACCGTCGACGCGATCGCGGCGGCGACCTCGGGCGACCGGCGCGAGGTGGCGGTCACGGCGCACCGGGGTCCCGACCGGATCGCGCACTGGCTCCGGCTGCCGGGCGACACGGCGGTGGTCGAGATCGCGAACGCCTGCGGCATCACCACGCTCGACCCGCTCGACCCGTTGCACGCGAGCACGCGGGCGCTCGGACAGGTGATCCGTGCCGCCCTTGACAACGGCTGCACCCGGCTCGTGGTCGCCGTCGGCGGGTCGGCCTCGACCGACGGCGGCTCCGGCGCGCTGCGTGAGCTCGGACTCCGGCTGCTCGCGGCCGACGGCGCGGACCTGCCGTACGGCGTTGCGGCGCTGGTCGACCTGGCCGACGTCGACCGGTCGGGACTTCGCCCGGCGCCGGCCGGCGGTGTCGAGATCCTGTGCGACGTCACCCACCCGCTGCTCGGTCACGGTGGCGCGGCCGCGGTGTTCGGTCCGCAGAAGGGGGCCGGCTCGGCCGACGTCGCGGTGCTGGAGCGCGGGCTCGCCCGGTTCGCCGAGCTGTACGGCGGTGACCCGTCGATGCCCGGGTCCGGTGCGGCGGGTGGGACTCCGTACGGCCTCGCGACGGCGTGGGGAGCGACGCTGGTCAGCGGAGCCGCGCGGGTGGCCGACCTGGCAGGTCTGGACGCCGCACTCGCGGGCGCCGACCTGGTGGTCAGCGGTGAGGGTCAGCTCGACGCGACGTCAACGCAGGGCAAGGTCGTCGGCGAGGTGCTGGCCCGGGCTCGTGCGCTCGATGTGCCGCTGGCGGTGGTCGCCGGCCACGTCGCCGAGCAGCCGCCCGGCGTGGTCGACGCCGCTTCTGCCGTCGAGTCCGCCGGGTCGGCCGAGCTCGCCCTCAAGGACCCCAGGCCGCAGGTCGAGGCCGCCGCCGCGGCGCTCGCCCTCCGCGTCGGTCAGTAGACGATCGGCGCTGGCCAAGCCCGACGTCGGTCGTTAGGCAGTCCCGTCGGACAGCGCCGCCGTGGGCCGGTAGCCTGACGGTGTGACCACCAACGCCTTCCGTCGCGCGGCCCGGATCACCGCGATCGCCGCGACCCTGACTGTGCTGCTCGCGGCCACGCCTGCGCTGGCCGACACTCCGGAGAAGTGGGCCGACGCCGCGCCGATGTCGACGCTGAAGGCGCTGCTGATCTTCGTCGGGGGTCCGCTCGTGCTGTTCGTCGTCATCTCGACTCTTGCTCTGGCGCCGTCGCTGATCCGTGGCGATCGGCGGCAGCGTGGGGTGACGTCGTGGAGTGACCCGGCGTGGTTCGGCAACGAGGTCGCGCGGTCCGAGGGTCCCGCGCAAGGAGAGCTCGAGAGTGGTGACGCGCAGACCGGAGGCGCCAGTGCCCGCTGGTGAGTTCCTGACGCCGACCGACCGCCGCGCGATCGGTCGTGCGGTCCGCAACGCCGAGGCGCAGGCGCCGTTCGAGTTCTCCGTCTGCATCAGCGAGGCTGCCGGGGACCCGCGACTGCACGCCGAGGAGCTGCATGCGCGGCTGGGCTCACCGGCCCGTAGCGTCCTCCTGCTCGTCGACCCGGTCGCCCGGCAGCTCGAGATCGTCACCGGCACCGAGGTGCAGCGCCGCGTCGCAGACTCCGAGACCGCGCTGGCGGCGCTGGCGATGCAGACGTCGTTCGCCGCGGGCGACTTCGTCGGTGGCATCACGCAGGGCCTGCAGCAGCTCGCCGAGCATGCGCGCGCGCCACGCACGCTGCACAGCGACCGTTAGGGCGCGTCAGCTCGGAGACGCCTGGCTGTCCCGCTCCTGGCCGCGGAGCGCCCGCTCCAGATCGGCCCGACCCTCCGACACCAGCCGCCGCGCCGCCGGGTTGGCGTCGGTGTCGGCCAGCCACCGGTCCACCTTGGCGGCCACCTCGCGGGTGGCGATGCTGCGCGGGAAGAGGTACATCAGCACGGTCGTCGC
>WHTB01000361.1 GCA_009379735.1 Propionibacteriales bacterium | reverse complement strand
CCCCCCGGGACCGTGGAACCGGCGCCCACCCGCGGCGACACCCGGGAAACTGTCCTACCCCACCGACAGAATCAAGCCACCGACTCGGCCACCCGGCCGAGACACTGCACCCCAAGGCACCCGTGAAAGATCCGGGCTAGTGCCAATAACATCTGTGCCGCGACGGTGTAGTCACGTTCGTCCATCGCGAAACCAAGGGCCAGGTTCGCCTCGTACGTGTCCAGTCCTGTGTTCTGTAGGGCATAGGCGTCGAGCTTGTTGTAGAGCCCGATCCCTCGCCCTTCCTGCCTCAAGTAGAGCAGGTACCCGCCGGCGTCGGAGATTCGTTCTACGGCCTCGCGCAGTTGCGGACCGCAGTCGCATCGCTGGCTGCCGAAAACATCCCCGGTCAGGCACTCGCTGTGCAGCCGCACCAGCGGGACTGCCGTCTCGGTGGCGGCCCCCATCGCGCGCTCCCCAAGCGCAAGCGCGACGTGTTCTCGTCCGTCACACAGCCCATCGAAACTAATCATTCGAGCCGCTGAGACGTGACCATCGGCGAGGCGCAGTGGCAGCTGAATCTGGCCGCGAACGGTGGCCGGTGGGACTGGTGGCAGCACGCGGTGCCCCCTCTCAGGATGTCGCGACGAACCGCGAGGACAAGGCGTAGCGAAGGAGCACCACGTCGCCGATCTGTCGCGTTTCGGCCAGCTGGGCCCGGCGTCCGGGGTGCCAGGGAAACGAACCGTCACCGACGAATCGGTGCGCACGCGAGTTTCCGACGAAGAACGGCGCGATCACCAGCTGCAGCTCGTCAGCGAGGTCGGCGGTCAGGAACTGCGTGTGGACCCGTCCGCCGCCTTCGACCATCAACCGTCGAACACCGCGGTGGTAGAGGTCTCCCACCAGCCGCGAGAGGTCCACCGGCTGGCCGCCGTCGATCACGGTCGCCACCGCGCCCAACCGCCGGTGCGCGATCTCCACCGACGGGGTCGCGCAGTATACGAGCTTCTTGCTGTCCCCGGTCGCGAAGAACCGGCTGCACGCGTCCAGCCGGGCGTGCTCGGTGATGGTCACCTTCATCGGCGTCTCCCCCAACCCACGTGCCCTTCGTTGCTGACGCAGCGCCGGCGTACGCACGAGCAGCCGAGGGTTGTCGTTCCGAACGGTCGCAGCGCCCACCAGGATCGCGTCGCACTGGGCACGGACCTCGTCCACCCGCTCGAGGTCTGCATCGTTGGACAGCACGAGGCGCTCATCCGTTGCAGCATCGAGGTACCCGTCGAGGGACACGCCGCAGCTGAGGATCGTGTACGGGCGTTCACCCATGGTCCACTCCCTCCTCCGCGACGCGGTGCGGCACCCAGGCCGACGGCTCGATGGAGCGAATTCGGCCACGACGCCACGCCGCGACCCCGATGACGACCGCACCAGGGAGGTTCGCGACGAGCACCATGGCTCCGTAGGCCACAGCAATGGCGACGCCCTGCGCGGCGCCGAGTCCGGCGGCCCCGAACGACCAGGCGGCCATGCCCTCACGCGGACCCCATCCTGCAACGTTCAGTGGGACACCCGCGGCGACAAGGACGAGGAGCGCCACGGGGACGAGCGTCACGAGAGAGGTCGTGGCGCCGACGGCCCGGGCTGCGACGACGTACGTCGACAGGTGAAGTGCCACGGCCGCCGTCGAGGCAAGCACCACGCCCGGCCAGGTCCGCCGAACCGTCAGACCGCGCTGCAGGTCGTCTCGCACCGCTCGCAGAATGCAACGTAGGGGCGAGGTCGGGCGGGTCTGAGGAACGCGCCGGACCACCAACGCAGCCGCAACGGACCCGACCGCGAGCACTCCGAGGATCACCGGCACAGACCGGTGCACCGGAGACGGGAGGAGCAGGAGCACGAGCATCGCGAGGACGGCCAGCACGACCTGGCCGGCGAGCCGTTCCCAGACGACGGCGCGCAGCCCGCGTCCTGTGTCCCCCACCGCCCGCCCATGGTGCAGGCCGCGGTGCACGTCACCGAGGATCCCGCCAGGCAGGGTGGTGTTCAGGAACTGGGAGCGGTAGTAGGACGCGACCGCGGGTCCTAGGTCGACGCCGACGCCAAGCCCCCGCGCAACCAAGTGCCACCGCCACGCGCAGGCGACGGTGGCCGGAACAGCGAGGGCCGCGCCGAGGACGAGCGTCGACACGTCGAGCGAGCGGAGACCAGTGACGAAGGGGGCGACTCCCGTCTGCCACATCACGGCACCGATGATCGTGACACCGGCGGCGAGGCGCATCGACCTCGACGAGGGCCCGGTCATGCGCTCACCTCCGCGAGGACGCGACCTACCCGGGCGGCAGTGTCCGACCAGTGGCTCAGCCCCGCTCGACGTCGACGAGCCGCGTCACGGAGACGTCGGCGCAGGGCCGGATCGCACAACCAGCGCCTCAATGAGCCGGCCAGCGCGGCGATGTCACCGGGCGGCACGAGCAGCCCCGGCCGCATCCCGTCCGGGGTCACGCCGAGCGCCTCCGACACCCCGCCCACGTCGGTGGCCAGCACCGGCAGCCCACGAGCCAACGCCTCGGTGACAACCATGCCGTAGGACTCGACGCTGCTGGCGAGCACGAGTGCGTCGGCGGCGGCGTACGACGCTCCCAGCTGGCGACCCGTGCGGGGGCCGGTCAACACGAACCGGTCATCGAGACCGGCGGTTCGGATGCCACACCGGAGCTCCGCGACGTACTCGGGCGCCATCGTCAGGGCCCCGACGCACGCACACCGCCAGGTCAGGTCGGCGACCCGGGACAGTGCCGCCAGGAGCAGGTCGTGGCCCTTTCCGAGCGTGACGGCGCCCACGCACACGAGGTTGCCGCCGAGGTCACTGCCGACCGCTCGCTCGGCGGTGTCGACGCCGGGGTTGGCGACGTGCAACCGGGTGGGCTCCAGGCCGTACGCGGCAAGCAACCACCGACGGGACCAGTCGCTCGTGGTGACCACCGCGGCCACGGAGCCGAGTACGGCGCGCTCACGCTCGAAAGCGTCACCGTGGCCGGCCTCGCAACCGAGGGGCAGGTGCATCAGTGCCACCACCCGGAGCCGCCGCGAGCCGGGCACCAGGATCTCCGGGACGGCCGACGCCACCAGACCGTCGACCAGCACCAGCGATCCGCCGGGGACCGCCCCGAGGAGCTGCGCCAGGGTCCGGCGTGCCGTCTCGTCGGCCCACGGCCAGACTCCGGCCACCGCGTGCGTGTGCACGGACCAGCCGCCGGCCGCCAGCTCCTGGCAGAGACGCCGGTCGTAGGTGTTGCCGCCGCTCGGCCGCGAGGGATCCTCGAAGCCGTCCGGGACCACGATGTGAACCTCCCTGGCCCGGTTCACGGGGCACGCTCGTAGCTCGCCCACGCGACGTGCGACTCGTGCAGGGTCACGACAATGCCGGTCACGCGTTCGGACGAGCCGAGAGCGCCCGCACGAACCCGCTCGGCCAGCCCATCGGCCAGGTACCTCGCAAGCACCTCGGTGGTGGTGTTGGTGCCGGCGAACTCCGGCTCGTCATCCAGGTTTCGGTAGCCCAGCTCCGCCACAGCATCACGCAGCTCCTCGGCGGCGCGACCGATGTCGAGCAGGACACCGTCGTCGCCGAGTGCGTCGCCACGAAAGGTCGCGTCCACGACGAACGTCGCGCCGTGCAGCCGCTGGGCCGGGCCGAACAACTCGCCCTGAAAGCTGTGCGCGACCATCATGTGGTCGCGCACGGTCACGCCGAACACGGCACCTGCTCGGCGTCGT